>JBIKWL010000020.1:0-49972 GCA_044356335.1 Candidatus Sericytochromatia bacterium | reverse complement strand
TTCCAGGGCTTGCCGTTCGGGTGGCTTTCCAGGGCTTGCCGTTCGGGTGAGACTTCCAACCAACGCAGTTCAGCCGTACGGCTTTTGAGGCGGGATACGTGCTGAATCTGCATGGGTTTTGACGCTTTGGTGGGGCTTTTAATGGGTGTGAGGCAGCGGAATCGGGGCCATTTCGTGTACTCCGCTCTGACCAATCGCCAGATCGCGCGAAATCACCTGCACAGAGACATCAGCCAAACTCAGGCCTGCCGGACAGGCCCGCAGCCAAATGCTGAAGGCCTCTTGCTCTGCTTGGGGCGGAAGCCCCAATTCACCCAGCAGGGGCATGACTTGCTCTTGAAAGGGCTTAAAATTGGCCTGGCTGAATTTGAGGTATTCCATATCTGTCACCTTAAGGGACTGTTGGCCCAGCAGTTTTTTGAGACTGTCGGGGCTGAAAAAGTGACAAGCGCCGTGCTCTTGAACTGAAAACGGGGCCAATTGCCAATTGCCCCGCAGCAGGTGATAGAGCACGGAGAGGTGGCGCATATTATAGCTGATCGCAATAAACTCGCCTTGGGTGTCCAAGTGGTTTTGGCGCAACTCGGCCACCACGGCTTCGGGGTTGCGCAATTTTTCCAAGGCATGCAAAAAGCCAATCCAAACAAAGCGCTCCTCGCCCAAACTGCTCAGATCCACTTTGCCATCGGCCACGGTTAAATAGCTGACCTGCTCGGCTGGGAAATGTTCATGCACACCCAGCTCTTGGGCTGAAATCAGCAAAATTTTCTGATCGCCCACCAAAGATTTGATCCGGCCATAGAGGTATTGGTAATAGGCCCGTTTAATATGCATGTCCGCAAAGGCCTGCCGATCGCTCTCGGGCTGAGACTGAAAATGCCGGAAGCGGTCATAAATTGGCACAAAGTCTTTGACGGGGATATGTTGGTTGAGGTAGACCGACTCCCCCGGTTCGAGGCCCAGATCGAGCGAATTCCAGCGCTGAAAGTTTTCATCGACCAATTGGCGGGCTTCGGCGTCGTGCCAGAACTCTGTGCCAGGAAAGGGGGTTGAGAGCAGCACCGAGAGTTTCCAGATCCGGTCGCGGTTATTGCGAATAAACCAATAGGTACGGGCCAGATCTTCCAAGGTCTCATCGGGGGAGCCAACCATATAGCTGCCGACCACAGCAATGCCATATTTCTCACAGAGTTGCAGGGCTTTGAGGGCTTCTCGCGAGCTGGTTTTGCCTTTGAGCTGTTTGAGGATTTTATCGCTGGCCGATTCAAAGCCAAACCCCACAATTTGCCCGTTCATGGCGGCAATCAGCTCGACAATTTCGGTGTCGAAGACATTGGCGCGGGTATTGAGGGTAAAACCGACTTTTTTGTGCAGGCCTTTGGCGCGAATGGCCTCGACGACTGTGCGCAGGCGTTTGCGGTTGAGCGGAAAGAGATCGTCGTTGATCGCGATCAGGCTCTGCTGCGGAAAGTCGCGGATAATATCTTCAATCTCTTCAATGACGCGGGGAATCGAGTGGTAGCGGGTCTTTTGCCAAAAACGGGTTGAGGCACAATAGGTACACTGGTACGGGCAGCCCCGCGCGGTAAACAGCGGCTGTTGCCAGAGTTGATCGGGTCTGTGAATAAAGGCCCTGTCCGGTTTTGCGATGCTGTCCATGTCCATAATCCAGGCGCGGGGGGCCGTTTGGACGCGCTGGCCTTTGTGCCAATAGACAATGCCATTGACCTTTTCGAGGTTTTCGGGGGTGGCCTCTTTGCGCATATACAGATGCATCAGCTCTCTCAGGGTCTCTTCACCTTCGCCGATCACGCCAATGTCCACGGATTCGGGCAAACTCTGCGGGGCTGCAGAAATGTGTTCTCCGCCGACAATGATCGGCACGTTGGGGGCCAATCGCTTAAAATAGCGGGCGTGGCGAACGACATGTTCAAAGGTTTCGGTAAAAGAGGTAATCCCAATCACGTCGGGGTCATGGCTGAGCAGGCGGTCGGGATCATCCACTTCGAGGACGAGATCCTGATCGCGAAAATGCAAATCGCGTTTGAGGGTGGCCGAGAGATAACTCAACCCCAGTGGACCCAAGGTCCAGCCCGAGCTGCCTCCTTTGCCCTGTAGATACAACAGACCGAGGCGCATATTCAGCCTCCTTGCAGATGTGGATTCCCTTATGCTAACAAAATGCGGGGTGAGATTCAACCAAGGCATTTTTTGATTCGGCTTTTTGGGGTGGATCAAGCCCCTTTTTGTCCTTGTGTATCACATGCTATTTTGTATTTGAATCGGCATTTGAACGCTCAGAAACGTCTGTTTTCTGCTGAATTTGCATCCTGCCCTAATGTTTTAGGATGTAAATAGTTTACAAGCTAAAATATATACATATACACTGCTAGTGTATATGTATCATGCACCGCAGCAAAATGTCGTCACTTTAAGGACCTCGCAATGAACAAACCAGCCTTGACTCTCCTCAGTTTTTTAATCGTGCCGCTCTTTGCTGCCTGTCATTCCTCTTCCGAAGACGAGAGCCACACAGCCAAAGCCACACCACCGCCAGTTTTAACGGTCAGTGCATACACAGTTTCAGCCCGTCCGCTCAAGAGCAGTCTGAGTTTAACCGGATCGATACAGGCCAAAGAATTGGTCACACTCCAACCTGCGGCCAATGGTCTGCGCGTCACCCAAATCCTGGCTGATGAAGGTGACTTTGTACAAAGAGGTCAATTATTGGTGCAACACGATGTTCGTCTTTTGCAGGCCCAATTGGCTTCGGCCCGCAACCGCCTGGAGAGTTCCCGGTACCAATATGCCAAAACCCGTCAGCCCAACCGCAGCCAGGATATTTCCCGCTTGCGTGCGGCTGTGCGCCAGGCCGAACTCACCTTCAACGACGCCGTGCGCACCGAACGCCGCACTTCAGAACTCTTCAGCCAAAATGTGGTCACCCGCGCCGAACTGGATGCTCGCCAAACAGCCATGGCCACAGCCCAACAGGTTCTCAAGCAACAACAACAGGTCTTGAATTTGGCTCTGGCGGGTTCCCGCAGTGAAGATCTGAATATGGCCCGGCTCACCATTGCCGATTCCCAATCTCAGCTCGAACAATTGCGGATTCAGGTCGAACAGTCTGAACTGCGTGCACCCGTATCGGGCTTAATTATCAGCCGAGAGGTCAATTTGGGAGCCATCTCCTCTTTCAGCGCCCCTTATTTTACCTTGGTTAAAAATGGCCAACTTGAATTCCGGGCCCAGATTCCCGAAACGGATCTCAACCGCGTGCCCATGGGGGCTGAGGTTGTGATCAGCAGCGATGCCAACCCATCCCTCAAAGCCCAGGGGGTGGTCCGCCGCTTGGGTTCGACTGTCGACGCCTCTTCCCGTTTGGGCACCGTTCGGATTGATGTCATGGGCGGCTCCGGTCTCAAGGTGGGGCAATTTGTGCGCGGTGAAATTCTCTTAAAATCAAGCCAAACCTTGGCAGTGCCTTTAAAATCTGTGATCCACCAAAATGGCAACAGCCAGGTCTTTGTTTTGGTCGACTCGCGGGCCAAAGCACGCACCATCAAAACGGGCTCTCAGAGCAACAATCTGATCGAGGTGCTGAGTGGCCTCAAGCCCAACGAAAAGATCATTGAAGATGGGGTGGGTTTTATCAAAGACGGAGACTATGTCAAGATTGTTAGCGCTCCAACTCAGAAAACCAAAGTAGAGCCAAAACAGACCAAACCAGAAGAGCCTATTAAAGAAAGCAAATCCCATCCATGAATATCTCTGTTTGGTCGATTCGCTACCCGGTTCCCGTCATCCTCTTTTTTCTGGTCTTGACCTTTGCCGGTTTTCAAGATTTTAATAAATTGGGCATTGATGCCAATCCCAATGTGGACTTCCCTTTGGTCGTGGTCACGGTGGCCCAGCCCGGCGCTTCTCCGGTGGAACTCGAAACCGATGTGACCAAAAAAGTCGAAGATTCTCTGGTCAGTATTGCCAATATCTCGAATATCACCTCCACCGTCAACGATGGGGCCTCTTCCACCATTGTGGAATTTGAACTGGGCACAGACATTGACCAATCTCTCAACGATGTGCGCGATGCGATTGCTAAAATCCGCCAAGATTTGCCCCAAGACATCACAGAACCCTCGATCACCCACCCCAATTTTTCAGGGGAGCCGATCATTACCTATTCGGTCTCGAGCCAGACCTTGGACATTCCCCAATTGACCAAAATGGTCGACGATGTGATTGGGCGCGAATTGCTCACCGTGGCGGGTGTTAGCCAAGTGCGTCGCTCGGGGGGCCTCGACCGCGAGATCAAAGTTGAACTGGACTCATCTCGGCTGCGGGCCTTGGGCCTGACCGCTGATCAGGTCAGCCAACAGGTCAAAGGTCTGAATATCAATATGCCCGGCGGCAAGTCCGATGCAGGCGGGCAAGAGCAGACGATCCGCACCCTGGGCAGTGCCCGTGATGTGCAACAATTGCAAAATCTGCAAATTCCCCTGCCTTCGGGCCTGAGCACCCGTCTCGATGCCTTGGGGACGGTCACCGACACAACGGCTGAGCCCCGCCAAATGGCGATGGTGGACGGCACGCCTGTGGTCTCGTTTTCGATTGTCAGGGCCCAGGGTTCGAGCATTGTCACCACTGAGAAAAAAGTGCGGGCCAAAGTCGCGGAGCTGGAAAAACGCCTGGCCAAAGATGTGAAATTTACACTGATCCGCTCAGAGGCCCCGTTTATCTATGAGAGTTATCTGGCCTCCATTGATGCTCTCGTACTGGGTTCGGTGCTGGCGATTGTCGTGATCTTTATTTTCTTGCGCAATTGGCAAGCCACTTTGATTGGGGCCCTGGCGATTCCACTTTCGGTGCTGGGCACCTTTATTGTGATGGGCTATTTGGATTACAGTTTGAACTTTCTCACGCTCTTGGCCCTGATTCTGGTCGTGGGCATTCTCGTCGATGATGCGATTGTGGATTTGGAAAATATTCACAGGCATATTGCGATGGGCAAAGCGCCGTTTAAAGCGGCAGCCGATGCCACCGAAGAAATTGGCTTGGCGGTGGTTGCCACCACCCTGACGATTGTGGCGGTGTTTATTCCTGTGGCCTTTATGGGCGGCATTCCCGGTCTGTTTTTTAAGGCCTTTGGGGTCACCGTGGCTGTGGCCGTGCTCTTTTCGCTGGTGGTGGCCCGGACCCTGACGCCGATGATGGCCGCTTATCTGTTGCCCGCCCATGCTGAGGCCGAAGTTGACAAAGTGGGCCCCATTCGCCGGGTTTACAAACAGATTCTGATCTGGGCGATTCATCACCGCTGGCTCACGATGGTGATGGCCGTGCTGATCTTTGTTGGCAGCTTGAGTCTGGTCTCATTTCTGCCCAAGACCTTTTTCGATGAGGGAGATATCTCCGAAGCCAGTATTTCTGTGGCCCTGCCCACGGGCGCGACCTTGGCAGATACCCAGGTCAAAGTGGAGCAATTGCGCCAAATTTTGATGCGCAGACCGGAAGTACGCAAGACCTTTTCCACGATAGGCTCTGCCGTTCAAGTGGGCTTGGCCAGTGCCGGAGGGGGTGTCAATTCAGGCACCGTCTATGTCCTGTTGGTGCCCCCTGACAAACGCAAGGTCTCATTGGCTGAATTTGAACAGGAAGTGACCCCCCTGCTGAGTGAAATTCCGGGGGCCCGTGTGGCTTTTAATCACTTTGGGCCCGGTGGCGGCTCCAAACCTGTGAATATTGTCTTGAGCAGCAATGACGCTGGCCCGCTGCTCCAGGCCTCAGAAAAACTATTGAGCGAAATGCGCGGTTTGCCAGCACTGCGCGATGTGACTTCGTCTGCGGCTGAACTGCGGCCCGAAATTGTGGTGCGGCCCGACTTTGAGCGCGCGGCTGAGCAGGGCATTTCGGTGATGACGATTGGCCGGATTGCCCGCATTGCCACCCAGGGGGATGTTGAGGTCAATATGCCCAAATTTAATACCGGTGAGCGCTTGATCAATATTCGCGTGCAACTCAACGAATATTCCCGTACACATTTGGATGAGATCGAAAATTTGTTGATTCCCGGTAAAAAGGGCCTGGTGCCACTCAAAAGTATTGCCCAGGTCGAAATGGGCAGTGGGCCTGTGCAGATCAACCGCCGCGATCGGTTGCGCTATGTAACCATCAGCGGCAATCTCAACGATACCCCGCTGGGTCAGGCCATGGACAAAATCAAAGCGCTGCCTGCGCTGAAAAAACTGCCAGCGGGCGTGATTCAAGATACCCTCGGTGAAGCCGAAGTCATGGCGGATGTCTTCTCCGAATTTGCCAAGGCCCTGGTCTCAGCGGTCTTCTTTATCTATGCTGTGTTGGTGCTGCTCTTTGGTGGGTTTTTACACCCGCTCACGATCATGGTGGCCCTGCCGCTTTCGATTGGCGGCGCCATTGTGGCCCTGCTGGCCTGGGGCAAACCCCTGGGCCTGATGTCGCTGATCGGCATTGTGATGCTGATGGGCATTGTCACCAAGAACTCGATTCTGCTGGTGGAATACACGATCATGGCCCAGAAAAAAGGCGTGGAACGCGACGAAGCGATTATTGAGGCCGGTCTGGCCCGTCTGCGCCCGATTATGATGACCACGATTGCCATGATTGCAGGCATGTTGCCGATTGCCATGAGCTGGGGCGTGGGCACCGAGACCAAGAGCCCGATGGCGGTGGCCGTGATTGGGGGGCTGATCACCTCCACCTTGTTTACCCTGGTGGTGGTGCCATCGGTCTATACCATCGTCGATGATTTGAAGACCTTTGTCGGACGTTTTATTCACTTCCGCCAATTTCATGAGGGCGATTTTGAGGCGGCGGCTGAAGTTCACTTAGCGATGCCCGCTGAAACAGAGGTGCTCACAGCGGAGCCGGTGGAAGAAAAAGAGCCGATTTTGTAAGGCCCATTTTTGTAAAGGGTTCTCGAGCAAAACAGGCCCCTGAAGTGATTTGGGGGCCTGTTTTGCTGGTTTACAAAGCGTTGTTAGGGGCCAAGATAAACAGGAGAGCCTTTGAGATAATAACCCGATACACTGCCCTGAAGCACATTAAAGAAAGTAGAACGGTTGCAGGTAATATCTTCACTGTTCCATTTCACGATAATTTTTCCGGGTTCCGTAACGGGAATTCGCGAGTAGCCAAACTCCGATGTTCCATCTTGCTTAAGCAGACAATGGCTGTAGCCCCCATTTTCAAAGGTCAGCACATGTCCCACAGGAATGGGATTGCCCAAGGCATCTTTAACCTCCATTTCAATCCTTGTGCCTCCTGCCTCAGGGGTTGTACTGACCACACTGATCGAATCAACATGGTGCATAAAGAAACGACCTGCAGATTCACTGGCTGGGCCAAGGTCTTGGTCACAAGAAGCACTCGAACCCTGGCAAACCCGGAGCTGAAAACTGGGTGAATTGATGGTGGGCCAGGGATCGACAATGAGCAGTGGGTTGATATAAAAACCCACACCGAGTTTAAAGTGCATACGGCCATTGCGCACTTCAAAGCCTTGTAAGTAGGGGCCACAATAATAGCCAATACACGAAGACGTTTGAGTGAGATAGTCGTAAAGGTAAAAATTGGGATTGGCCCCCGGATAAGCGCCATAAATAAAATAACGGGAGCCATCGGGCACAATTTGGCCCTGGGCATCTCTGACCGTGATATAGACCTCGGCTTTTTCGTTGCCATCGGAGAAAAGGATATTGCGGCTCATGCGGATATTGACCCTTGAGGGCAAGAGCACCTTGAGGGCCTGTTCGAGCGTGACACCCGGCGTGCCTGAGAGGCGAATAATCACATCTTGCACACCCGGTGGGAGATTGCTGGGCAGTTTAAAACTGCCGTATTTAAAGCCGCTGCTGGCATCGTGCAAGATTTGCTGCACATTAAAGGTCTGGCCTGCGACCTCGACTTCGAGCTGGCTGAGGTCGATATTCTCTTTGACCGCAAAGCCAATCACCTCGTCGGGTTGGACTTCGACTTCGCGGCTGCCTTGTTTGAGGTAGACCTCGATGCCTGTGGGCAGGTGGTATGGGGTGACTTGGGAGAGATCTTCTAGTTGAAAAAGGGCTCCAGAACCCTCGGATTTGACGCCAAAATCCGAACCCGAAGTGTCCTGAATGGGAGGAGAAGAAATTTGTCCTGTTATATTATTTTTGAAGGCGATTTTATAATTATCGACAAAAATAGCTCTTGGAGGCAGTGGTAATGTTTTACTGATGCGCGAACGATTCAGTTTTAACTTTACGCTTGTGCCCTGATTGCTGATTTCTAATACTTCATCAGCATTAAATGTAAGCTCTGAAGGTATACCACTGGCATTGGTTAATATCAGGGAAATGGCATTGATTGAATTGAGACCAGCAATCAAATTTTCGCCTTCAAGGTTGATCTCATAATATCCCAGTGGCGAGGAGACAAGGCTACCCCGTGTCAATTTTGGAGCATAAGCTGCAGACGGAGAAGTGCAGGAAGCAGGACAGATCACCTCGATATCCAAGGGTTCCAGAGCGTGATAAGGATCTGTGGCATTCAAGAGAGCAGAGCGCCCAGCAACCATATCCTGCCAGCCTTTAATCTTAATTAATGACCCTTCCTGCAATTGGCTCCAGACTGGGTTAGATACAGAGTGTAAAAGTGTTTTGACACGTTCAAATGTATTGCTCTTTGCTTCTACAAATTTATTCAGATAGACCAATTTTCCTGTGGTTGCAATGGGATCATGTCTAACCAAGGCAAAATAATCCTGGGCCTGGCGTGGCGTTGGCCCCATCACTGCCTTGACCGCTTTTTCGACATCTAGCATAAAGACAGGGCTGACCCCTGCGCTCTGCATGTCAGGATGGGGAACAACCGCAGAGCCACGGGCCTGATTGCGCAAAATATCTTGAATTCTTTGAGGTGTTAAATTGGGATCACGGGATTTCATCAGGGCCACAGTGGCTGTCACAAAAGGCCCGCAGCACTGGTGCCCGCAAAACGCGTGACTTGACTGGGGGCATTGATTGAAGAAACCATTATTTCATAGCCAGGAGCCCAGACCATTCCATTTCCATAATTGCTGCCAGCTCCATTATTGTTATTGATATCTCGATCAAAACTGGCATAAACACCCAGCGGCGGTGGCGGGGGAGATGGACTGGCCGAGGAAGTGGGGGGACAGGGTACGGGAGTAATCCCTGATGGCGTTATGGGTTGAACAGAGCCCACCAAAATCAAATTATCAAATCCAGTATCTCGGGTTCCAGGGCCATTTAAAGTGGGTCCATCGTTGACACCTCCAGGACTGAATTTTTCAAGGACTCTCCAGTTTCTCAAGGGTTCCCGGTAATTGTGAACAGACATGATAACAGGAATATTGTTTGCAAGATTTTCTTTGATCTGCTTTTCTACGGAAACACCTGTAAAAATTGAAATAACATTTTCACCCACAACATACAGGGCATCTTGACCCGTATTCTTGCGCCAAGCATAATTAATGCCTATGACATCGGCACCCGCCAAACGGGCATCTTTAAGAGATCTTGCAAAGTCCCAACTGGCCCAAACCGCATAAGGCAAGACAGTGGAATTGGGGGCCACTCCTGCTGTTTTGAGACCGTTGCCCCGTTCTGCAAAACCAATCAACATGGAATGAAGGGAATGATAGCGTTCTTGCTGAGTATTTCCAGGCTCCTTGCTGGGTTGGTCACCAGATATATTAAATTCACCCTGACCAAAAACAGTGCGACGACCATCAAAATCAAAGTAGGGAAAGCGATACCCCATATCCAACCAGGCCACTTTGACCCCCGTTCCAATGGAGTAGTCCCAAGCCTGAAAGGTATGGCTTTCTTGGAGCCACCAACTGTTGACATAGCTGGAGTTGCAGTCTTGGAGCTTGAACGGTGGAATTGGGTTACCCAAAGAGTCACGAGAAGAATTTGCATCAAAGTCACTCATCGTTATTATATCAGCTGGATCATGAATGAAACTGGTGTCATTAAAACTGACAGTGGGCTGGCCCACCTCATTCAACTCTAAAGCCGTCACTAACTCTGGAAAACGCTGAAGCAAATCCAAACAGATAGCTAGAGTTTGCATGGCCTCTACCGATGAAAAGGTCATGTTTTCAATATTTTGATCGCTGTGAGCATTGAGATAACGAATCAAATTGACGGTATCCATGACAGGGCTTTGCGAAAGATCCAACTTAAATTTATACAGCCCATCTAATTCTTCGCTCAGGGTGGCTCCATACTCGTTTTGTAAAACTTCTCGCCCAGCCGCTGGGTCACTCAAACCCAAAATTAAAGCCCCTGTTTCAAAACGAATCACAGATCCGCCATTGACCCGCATGCCTGAAAAACGTTGAGCCTGACCGTTGGGTGATGTTATTTCCAGGTCTTTATGATAGGCAGAAAGATCTCCCAAGCTGTTTGGGACAAAGGGGTTAAAGAGATTGACATCATTCTGACGCACATGGGAGGCGTGGTTTTCATTCAATTCCCGCAGTTTTCCTCGGCGGCGCAAAAGGGTTCCCGCGTCGCCTCCTTTAACCAGACTGACGACGGCTTTTTCACTTGTTTTGCCTGAAACACGCACCCGTATCGAATTATGGGCAAAAAGCAATAAGCTCTCTATCTCCATTTCGAGGTTATGCCCTTTAAAATCACCCGCTTTGATCCAGTTTGTGCCGTTAATATTCACTTCGACCTGTGTTGCTGAGTTGAATTTCTTCACATGTAAAGTATAGCGTTCGCTGGTCTGCTCAATCGCGAAGTTACGTTGCGTTTCTCCTTTGGCAAAAGTTTCTTGGAAGACCAATGGGCCACTTGGCAGAGACATCAACTTAAAATCTGCTTTTTCAAATGACAATTCTTTTTGCGGGATTTGAGACGTAGGCAGAACCAAAGAAGGATTGATATTCACTTGAATCGGACCTGTGTAAACAGGTTTATTGCGAATTTTGTCAATGGCTTCCCGTTTTTGTTCTTGATTCGATACAGCCTGAAGAGACTGTGGGGAAAGTTGTTGAGGTTTGGTTGAACTCACCGACTGACAGGCTGATAAAACAGAGAACAACAGACCCATCAAGCCATAGACATTATTTCGTTTCATGGTTTTCTCCTTTTGGGGGCAATGGGTGTGGCAGCGGAATTTTATATACGGCTGTGAGAGTGGCAAAATACAACCATGTGCGTTGGGGATTGACCTTTTGATCTGCAATCAGGCCGTCTTTAGGGCCTTGTAAGCCTCGCATATTACCAATAACAATCATTTCACCTTGAGGGCTGAAGCGCTTAAACTGACCATCCTGATCTAATACATAGAGATAATCGAGATTATCTATTGCAAGAGCCCCAGGGGATTTAAGTTGGTTAACATAAAGTGTTTGGTGAAAAACGTTGGGAACTCCTGCCGAAATATCTGGATAAGAAGTTTGGTACAGTCTGGTTGGTCCTCCACCACCTGGGCCCGGCATTGCAAGCGTAGTACCATAGATCATTCCCTGAGAATCCATGACAAAATTGCCATTTAAACCCTCCGCAGGAAAATAACGACGATCTTTTTCCAGAATAACCTTCTCATCAGGCTTAACTCTAAAAAAGAAACCCCTTTTATCTGTTATTGTGCTAAATTGAATGAATAAATCATTTTCAGGCATGATTTGCTCAATGACTGGATTCCAAAAATCATTTTCATTAAGAGAAAGATCAGGCGCTTGGCTATCCTTTTTTTGAATATTTTGAACTTGTTCTAAGCTAAGACATTTTCCATAAAAGGGATTAAAAGAAAGAGGTTGCTCCTTTTTTAAATCCGCTTTCAATAAACAGCCTGCTGATGTCACATACAACACATCATTGCGAATTGCCATTCCACTCGTGCCAACCAGCGTTTGTGTTGTCCCTCTTCCTAAGAGCGTCGTCACTTTTCCCTCTGGCGTGATTTGACGAATGGATCTTGAAGTTAAAAAACGTTGGAGATTTCCAGCCAACCTTTCGGGACCATCATCAAGAACATAAAGATTTCCTCTAGAATCGATTTCTAACTTTGTAATATACCCAAACCGAGCCTCGGGTCCTTGCCCATCCACAACCAGAAGGGCATTGGAAGCGGCATCGGGTAAGCCTGCCAACAAGAGACTTTCAGTGACCTGACAACCAGTCAAGAGACCCAACACCAATAGAACCAGATAAAAAGGACTTCTCATCTCCCAAACTCCTTAAACGTCACCCCAAACGGCGTAGCATAAATCACCGTGTGACGCGGGTTTACATCAAAGCTCTGCGGATCGGGGATATGCACCACCGTCTCCGCCGCTCCATCCGCAGTTACCTCCGTCTGATACCCAAAGCCAAACTCCCCGTCAATGGTGGCATAACTGAATTTGGGAAAAACCATAAACCCACGCCCTGTGAGCTTGATATGCATCGGCTTGCCCCGCTCCCGCAGGACTTCCACCCCCTCAATCTGTGGCTGCAAGCTGCTCACTTCAACGGGCGAGGGCTCTCCCACATTCAGCAGCGCATCGGTGTACCAGCGGTTGAGTTCCACACTCAGACGGTGGTTGCCTTTGAGGTAGAGATCAGGCAGCAATTTGCTATTCAGCCGCGCCTTGATTTCTTTGGCCGTCACGCTCTCCACTTGCAGCAAAATGCTGTCATCGAGCAGCACCCGTGCTTGGGGCTCATTGCCCACAAAACTCTGCTGTACCAAGGGCGCTTCCAACTGAAAGAGAAAATCTTTGAGCTTGAAGGCCTTTTCGTTGCGTTTTTCAAACTGCCCCCGAAGGGTCAGGCGAATTTCAGTCCCGGCATAGTCAGGGCTCAAGGCGACAGGGGCATTGGGGCCCATGACCTTTTCGCCCGTCTCTGTCAGCAGAATATCTGTAATCAACAATTCGGGGCTGCGTTCACAGCGGGAGCGGGGTTTAAAGTCTTTCCAATCGCGCTCAGCCAGTTTGGGCGGCTTTTTGTTTTTCTCGTTTTCGCGCCGTTTGTCTTTGTCCCGATCAGATTGCCCACGCACCGATTGCAGCAAAAAGTCTTGCAAGTTGGCTTCTAGAGGTGTTTGGGTTTGGTTTAAAGGCAAGACCAAGGGTTGGCAAGCGCTTAAAGGTAAAAAAAGCGAGAAAAACAAAGCAAAGTACAATCGTTTCATGCACCCTCCCGAATTGGAAAATAAGCAGAGCAATTAATTTTAATTTTGCTCAATAATGTTTTTTGGATAATATCACCAACTCAAAAAAGAATAAAGTTAAATTTTACTTAATTGTGTATTTTATTTGTCACAATCGAAGGAGGATGGGTTGATGAAAAGGCTTAAAAAAATCTCATTTAAACGTTTGTAAGCCACTTTGGGGTGTTCAAAAATAATTATAAAAACAATAAAAAACCGAACCTATTTCTTCTTCACAATCTTCACAATCTTCACAATCTTCACAATTCCTTTAAAAATCCTTCACAATATTAAGGAGTGTAAAGATCCGGACTTGGAATAACGATGCCTTCTTCCAAGAATTCAGCCCCCCATCAGCCTGCTTTGTAAACCCCAATCACCAAGGCGTCTGCCGCATGGGCCTAAAAACGGTTGCAGGGATTGCCGTTGATGCCTATTTCCCTCCTAATAGCTCCAGGTAAAATCCCCTTGGGGAAGGGTGGTATTGATCGTAAACAGAGATTCTTCTTTGCCCGTGGTCAGATCAATCAGCATCAGATCTCGAATGGGATTTTTTTCGCTGTCTTCTGAGTGGGCCAGCAGGTATACCAGCTTTGTAAAGTCTGGCGAAAATGCTGCGGGTGTTAAAACACGCCCATCTTTGAGATAATCGTTGATTTTGTTCAGGTCTGGTCGGGTATTGCGCTGGTGTTTGGCATAATCATATTCAAAATATTCCAGTGGAGGTAAATGTTTTGCCTTGCCAAAGATCAGCTTATTGTCTGGCGAAATTCCCCAAAAGAACATCTGCACCCCGAAGGGTTTTTCAAGATAGTCGAGTTTTTCAATCTGGGTCATTTGATGATCTTGAAGCAAAGCCGTGGCATAAGTCACCGGGGGCCGCTGGTTGGTGGGCAACCCTTCTGCCAAGTGTGTGGCCAATAAAACCAAACGGAGAACGCCATTTTTTTCAAAAACATGCTCGATCTCGTAACCAGCTATCTTTTCAGCTTGGATAAATTTTTGAACGGATTCATCGGGTTCTATTTCTGTGCTTATCCCAGTTTTTCTGTCAAATAGAACCACTTTGTTTTCTTGCGTTTGTTGATCAATGACAATACTGATATTTTGATTGGTGAATAAAGGGCATTTAAATGTATGTGGCGTAACTATTCTTGTTTCTTTACCGTTTAAATCAGATTCAAAAATTTCTTCATTCGCTTTTTTGTAGACAATTTTTAAGTCTTGGTCTGTATATGTTCCACATAACCTATTCTTATTGATTTCAATATTTTTTTTTGAAATAAAATCAAAATAATAAATGAAACTATTTACTTTACGATTGTCTATGGTTTTATCTAGCTGAAAATAGTTCGAATAATTAAATAATAATATTTTCCCATCAGGAGACCATTGAGCAGAACTTATTTCTTGACTATATTTCTTTCTTGAAGTACCTATTCCAATCGTGTGACAGCTTGAAAGCCCCAGAAACAGACCCGCTATTACAATCGTTATAACTTGCTTGACCAAACTTCTCTTCATTCCCCAAACGCCTTCAACGCCACCCCAAACGGTGTGGCATAAAATGAAATGAAACCCCAGCAGCGAAATTCATCAAAATGACCTCGAAAAATGCTGAAGTGATGATAGCTTTATTTAAAGGAATTGTAAAGCGAGGGCTTTGTTTGCTTGTCTTTTAATTGTCACATTCTTTAACGAAAGTCCTGCCGAAGGGCCGGTTTCTCGTTTGTTTGGGCGAATTGAATCTGCCTCAAAGCCTATGCTTTTAGGGGGTGTTGGACCGCCAAGTGGCAAATAAAATTTGGCTGTGGGGGCCACCCGCCAGGGCTGGGATCAGGTGCAGCAGTTCTGGCAGGGCTTGATGCATCTCCAACCAGGTTTGGTAAAAAGGACTCGCCTCGCTGGCAAAGGGATCTGTGGGCGCTTTGTTGCCGGTTTGCGCGCTGCCATCGCTTTCCCAGCCGGAACACATCAACAGCAGGCCTGTTAAACACACGGCTTTTAGACCCTGTTTGATTCGCTGCTTGGTTTGGGGCTTAATTCTTTTCATGGATGGCCTCTTTTGCTTTTTCTATTTCTTTTGCTTGGCTTTATTCTGACCGACTCTTTGAATAGACGGTTGCAGTCTGAAAAAACAGACTGGGTCCAGGCCTTGAAATGCCGCTTTTGCTAGCCGCCAGAGGCTGAATCAGGTACGCTGATAGCAGAATCTCAATGAAATGGCCCTTTCTCCCATGAAACTCGAAGACGAAATCAAACGCCGCCGCACCGTGGCAATTATCTCCCATCCCGATGCAGGCAAAACCACCCTGACCGAAAAATTCCTGCTCTATGGTGGTGCTGTGCAAGAAGCCGGGGCCGTTCGCGCCCGCAAAAACCAGCGCTCCGCCACCTCCGACTGGATGGAGATGGAGCGCAAACGCGGCATTTCCGTGACCTCAACCGTGCTGCAGTTTCCCTATGGCGACTATGTGATGAACCTGCTCGACACCCCCGGTCACCAAGATTTCTCTGAAGATACCTACCGCATTCTCACCGCCGTCGACTCGGTGATCATGGTGATTGACGCCGCCAAAGGGATTGAGACCCAGACCCTGAAACTCTTTGAAGTCTGCCGCAAGCGCATGATTCCGATCTTTACCTTTATCAACAAAATGGACCGCCCGACCCGCGATCCGCTCGATTTGCTCGATGAAATTGAAAAGGTGCTGCAAATCGGTGTTTACCCGATCAATTGGCCCTTGGGCACGGGCTTTGAATTTAAAGGGGTCTTTGACCGCCTGGCCAAACAGGTGCATTTATTTGAGCGCACCACCGGCGGAGCGTATAAAGCGCCTGTGGCGGTGGGGGGCATTGCCGAGGCCTTTGTGCAAGAGACTTTGGAGCCAGAGGTCTATGCCCAGGTCGTCGAAGAACTGGAAATGCTCGACATTGCCGGTGAGGAATTTAACCACGCGGAAGTGCTCTCAGGCATGATCACACCTGTTTTCTTTGGCTCGGCCATGAATAATTTTGGCGTGCAATTATTGCTCGACAATATCTTCAAATACGCGCCCTCGCCAGGTTCTTATCCCAGCACCTTGGGCCAATTGGCCCCGACCCGTGAAGATTTTTCGGGCTTTGTGTTTAAAATTCAGGCCAATATGGACCCCAAACACCGCGACCGCATTGCCTTTGTGCGGATTTGTACAGGCAAATACAGCAAAAATCTGGCCGTGCACCATTCCCGCACCGGGCGCAAGGTCAAACTCTCCAATGCCCACACCCTCTTTGGCCAGGAGCGCGAGAGTGTCGAAGAGGCCTTTGCTGGGGATATCGTCGGCCTGATCAGCTCCGACCGCTTTGGCATTGGCGATACCCTGAGTGAGACTTCGGGATTGATCTACGAAGGCATTCCCTATTTTGCCCCTGAGCATTTTATATTTCTGAATAACCCCAACCCCTCGAATTACAAACGCTACCGCGATGGCCTCGATCAGCTCCTGCAAGAGGGCGTGATTCAGGGCTTTGAACTGCATACCCACTCCAGCAATAACTATATTCTCGGGGCGGTGGGCCCGCTGCAATTTGATGTGGTGCAATACCGCCTCGAAAGTGAATACAAAGCCGAAACCGAGCGCATTCCCGCCAATTGGAGCGTGCTGCGTTGGGTCGATCCTGAGATTGATCCGGCCCGCCTCGACCGCTCGATTCTGCCCGTGGGCGCGATTTCGGGCAAAGACCGCGATGGCAATGCTGTGCTGCTCTTTACCAACGATTGGTCGATGAAGCTGTTTATGGACAAACAGCCCGAGATCAAATTGGCAGATACCCCTTTCCGGGCGGGGCTGATCAGTTTAAAGCTCTCGGGCAAATAGTTTTTGCAGAGCTGTGATGGCTGCTTGACTGGTTTCGATTCCGTGGCCAAAGCCGGGCAAAATCTGAGTGCTGCTCAATTGCTGAAAATGGCTTTGGGCGATGGCCACGGTGCCTGCGGTGGGAAAGAGCAGATCCTGATCCCCCAAAACCAGATGGATGGGGTGGGTGACGGCTTTGAGTTCGTCTGCAGGCAGGGGGCTGGGGTAATCCCCTGCAAATTTAAATTCTTTTAAAGCCAGCCGCATATATTCCAGCATGAACTGATAGGCCTGGGCTGAGAGCTGGTGGGTCTGGGGGTGCAAGATCACCTGATCAAAGAAAGCCCGGATATTTTTGTCGCTGGGAAAGAGCATCGGCATAAAATTATAATAGAGATTTTTAAAGCGGGTTGAAAAAGGCTGAATACCCCCCGGATTCATCAAGACCAATTGTTTGACCCGTTCAGGCGCTTGCAAACAGAGTTTGAGGCCGATCAGCCCGCCCTGTGAGGCGCCAATGACCGTGGCGTTTTCAATCTTGAGCTGGTTGAAGACTTCTTCGGCCCAGAGACCGTAATCGTTGCCTTTGATCGCTGGGCAATTGCCCGCACTCAGCCCCGGTTGGCCATTCACATCGGGAATCCAGATTTGGTAATCGGCTTTGAGGGGGGCCAGCACATGGTCCAAATCCCAGAACAGGCCACAGGTGCGCGCGCCGGGCAAAAAGACCAGGGTGTCTCGCACTGGGCCTTGGGGCGTATGCGCCCAAACATGGGTTTTGCCAAAGCGCGTTTCAACCGGATGGGCGGTATAGCTGGCTCCATTGGCCTGCATCACCCGTTGATTCCAGTCCTGTAAAAATGCCGGGCCTGCCACGGGATCTTTAAACGTTGAAATACGTGTCTGCGTCATATTCACAGTTTAAACCAAGTCTTGGCCCCCTTGACAGAAAAATTAAATTTTGATTAAATAATAATTAAGTTGACTTAATTATTGGGGGCTTCACATGCAAGTTTCAGGCATTCAGACCACGCGGGTTGCTGTCGGCGCGGCCGCTTCTCAGCCCCAGCCCCTTCATGTATCTGCCCCCAAACCCACGGCTGACAAAGCCCACAGCCTCAATACCCACGACCATTTTGAGGGCAAATCTGCTTTTCCCTGGCCGACCTCCCCGCCGGGGCCCTTAAGCGCCTCTCTGCTGACACAGGCCAAAGCCGCCAAACCCGCAGAGATTGCCCAGATGATTCAGAACATGCCCATGGGCACGCTCAGCCTTTGGGGGCCCGATGAATTGCGCTCACCCCACCAGATCATTCGCAATGCCTTGGCCTTGGCGCTCAAAGATGGCCAAGTGGCTGTGCCCGAAGCGCTGGAGTTGCGCGGCTTGCTGCTGCAATTGCCCCGCCCCGAACGCGAAAAATACACCCCCCAGCTCAATCAACTCAAACTTTCTGCCGAGGTGGCACCGATTCTGCGCAGCTTGGATCTCAACCCGGCTGACTACGCAGGGCATGTCTCCAGCGCTGAATTTCAGCTGATCGATTCTCCTTCGTTTAAGTTGATCTTCCCCAATTTTGCCGTGCTCAGCCCTGCCGAACAGCGCCAGGTGCTCGACGAACTCTCGGTCTTCTTGCGGCATTTTCCCTCACTCTTGGGGGAACTCAATGCCATCGCCAACGACAATTACGGCCCTGGTTTTCAGTATTTCTTTGTCACGGCTGAGACCAACGCGCTCTTTGACACCGTTTTGCCCAAAGGCACAGCCGGGGTGATCATGCCCGGAGCCAATGTGGTCAAAGATCCGCTGCTGGGGATGGCTGCGCGCAAAATTTCGCTGCGCATGTTGGATCGCGGCGGCATGTTGCGGGAGTATCTCTCACGCGGCGTTTTCAGCCACGAATTTGCCCATGTGATTCACCTCAATCTGCTCAACGACGACCAGCGCGACAGCATCAAAAACCTCTACGATCAGGCTTGGCAACGCGACAAAAAAAGCGGCGGCAAAGAAGGTTTTCTCACCAATTATGCCAAAACCAATCCCTATGAATACTTTGCCGAAGGCCTCGAAGCCTGGCTGACCGGTGATCGGGCTGAATTGAAACAAAAAGATGCGCCTTTACATGGTTTTATTGAAAAACTGTTGGCCCCTGGCAAGGTCTACGCGGGCGCAGATGGCCAGCTCTTTAACGACCCCGAGCGGGTGCATATTACCGCCTCCAGCCAGGGCGGCCGTATCTTGGGCGGCGTGAGCCTCTCGCGCGAAAGTGACCTCTTCTCGGTGCGCCGCTTTGAAGGCGGGATTACCCAAGAAGTGCAAGTCTTGGGTGGCGATCAAAGTGCGCTGCTGCGCGGCTCTGTGGGCCTGAAAGCCGCCTGGAAGCCCACCGATTCAGCTGCCGGTGTCTATGCCACAGTTGGCGCTGTGGCCCAAGCCGGGGTGCTCGGCGCCAAGGTTTCCGCGGGCGTGGGAGGCTATGCGGGTGTGGGTGTGGATTACAAACATTTCAACGCCGAAGTGCGCCAAAATTGGATGGTGGGTGTAAATACCCCGCCCGCCACCGAAGTGCGTGTCGGCTACCGCTGGGAATTTTAAGCGTTCGGGCGGATTGAAATGCCCACCCTGTTTAAAACATTGCCCGAGCAAGCTTTGGGGCTAAAACCAGGTCAAAGAGTTGCACTGCTCGGGCTTTCAGGCCCTGAATTTGCCGTGGCTTTTTGGAGCCTGTGGCAGATCGGGGTTATGGCCCGTCCTGTGAATCCGCGTTTTCCCCAGGCGCTTTTAATTGACCTCTTGCAGGACTGCGATTTCTATCTGAGCCCAGCTCCTTTGTCGCTTTCACTGCGGTCTGAGTCGGAAGCCAAAACGGATGCGGCGCTGCCACGCTGGTTAGATCGGGCCCTGTTGCGGGGGGCGCTGGCAGGTCTTTGTGAGGGCCAAGGGCCAGCCGTCTTGCGCTTGCCTCCACCAGAGCTGCCCCCAGAACAAGCGGTCACAGAAATTTTGACCTCGGGCAGCAGTGGCAGGCCCAAAGCCGCTTTACATACCTGGGGCAATCATCTCACCAGTGCCGAGGGCTCACTGGCGCATATTCCTTTGCAACCGGCAGATACCTGGCTGGCTGCCCTGCCGCTCTTTCATGTCGGCGGCTTGGCGATTTTGATCCGCACAGCCCTGGCTGGGGCCCATGTGGCTTTTCCCTCTCAAGATATGCCGCTTGAGCAGGCCCTGGCAACTTTTCGACCCAGCCATCTTTCGCTGGTGCCCACACAGCTCTACCGCCTCTTACAGAATCCTAAAAATATCCCCTTGCTGCAGAACTGCAAAGCGATTTTGCTGGGCGGCAGTGCCATTCCCTCTGCACTGGTTGTAAAGGCCTTTGCTCTGGCACTGCCCATTCACACCAGTTACGGCTCGACTGAAATGAGTTCCCAAATTTGCACCACCCGTCCCGGCGCGTCTTTGGCTGAATTACATACAGCAGGCCCTGTTTTGCCTGGGCGCGAAGTCAAGATTTCGACGGAAGGCGAAATTTGTGTGCGCGGAGCCACCCGATTTGCGGGTTATGTCAGCAGCGGCGGGTTAGATACCCCTTTTGATGCTGAAGGCTGGTTTGCCACCGGGGATTTGGGGCAGTTCACGGCTGACGGTTGGCTCAAGCTGTCTGGCCGCCGTGATCACCGCTTTATTTCTGGGGGCGAAAAGATCCAGCCCGAAGCAATTGAAGCGGCTTTGCTGCGCTGTCCGACAGTCTTGCAGGCGCTTGTGGTGCCTGTGCCTGACCCAGAGTTTGGCCAGCGCCCCGTGGCGTTTATTGAGACATTGATGCCCCTTGCTCCAGCGGAGCTACAGGCCAGTTTAAAGGCTGAATTGCCTTCTTTTATGTTGCCGATCGCCTACTTGGATTGGCCCCAAGACATGCATACAGGCTGGAAACCCAGCCGTCAGAATCTGCAGGTTTTGGCTCAGCAGCGTTTGAACACAATTTAATTGTGCTGTTTTAAAGAATTTTTTAAGGGATCTTCATGCTGATCTACCAAGGGATCCCAAGCCCTGATCTGATCAGCTTTTGCGATCTCTCAGATCGGCTGATCATGGCGCCAACTGTGACGAATCGCCCATTTTGAATCCGACATTTGACACAGACGATCCCTCCGCTTGACGGGTAACTTGAGAAGGTATCATCCTTCACCCTTAGAAAGCGGAAACATTACAGAACATGAGTCGTGTTGAACACTTGGCCCTGCGTCGCCGGGAAGCCCTCAGCGAACCCCACCACCCCAAACCCTTTCTCAAATGGGCAGGTGGCAAACGCCAATTGATGCCCGTGTTGAAGGAACATCTTCCGCCCAGTTTTAAAGGCTATTATGAGCCCTTTGTCGGAGCTGGGGCAATGCTCTTTGAGCTGCAGCCCCGCCAGGCCGTGATCAACGATCTCAACCGCGATTTGATCACCTGTTACAAGGTCATCAAAAAGCATCCCCAGGATCTGATCGCCTATCTGCAAAGCCACCGCAACGACAAAGACTATTTTTATGAGTTGCGGGCGCTTGACCGCCACCCCGAATACGATCAGATGTGTGAGATTATGCGGGCCGCGCGCATGATTTATCTCAACAAAACCTGTTTTAATGGCCTCTTTCGCGTCAACCGCAAAGGCCATTTTAATGCGCCTTTTGGCAATTACCGCAACCCCAATATTGTCAACGAAGAGGGCCTGATGGCTGTTCACAGGTATATCAGCCGGGGGCGCTTGCAGGTTTTTAACACGGATTTTGAAGAGGCTGTGCAAACGGCTCGGCGCGGCGATTTTGTCTATTTTGATCCCCCTTACGATCCGCTCTCTGAGACGGCTTCTTTTACCGGCTACCAGTCCGGGGGCTTTGGCCGTCAGGAGCAATACCGCTTGATGTGTGTGGTAACAGAATTGACCCGCCGGGGCTGCCGTGTGATGCTGAGCAATTCGTCGACCGAATATATTCGCTCGCTCTACAAAGACTTCAAAATTGTGCGTGTGGCTGCCCACCGCATGATCAACTCGGTTGGCTCTGGTCGTGGCAAAATTGATGAATTTTTAATTACCAATTATGATCCCGAAACCGGTGCGCTCTTGGGCCAAAAACGCGCCCGCAGCAGTTATACCGCTTTGGCGATTTAATTGGGTAACCTTGTTCTGAGCCTGGGTCAGACCCCAGAATCAGAACATGTCTCATTTCTTTAAATCCACCCTTTTGCCTGTCTCTGCCGCTGAGGCCTATGCTTGGCATGCCCGCCCCGGCGCATTTGAACGGCTCACCCCCCCTTGGGAACCCGTGCATCTCAACGCGAGTGAACCCCTCGCCGAAGGTTCTCTGGCCCGGCTGGGACTGCAATTGGGGCCTTTGCCCTTGGAATTGCCGTGGCATGCCCGACATCGCCACGTTCGTCCGGGGGAGCAGTTTCAAGATGTGCAAGAATTGGGGCCCTTTCAGCAGTGGGAGCACACCCACCGCTTTGTTCCACTGGATGAGAGCCATTGCCGACTGGAAGATGAGATCACTTTCCAATTGCCCTTGGCTCCGCTAAGTACCTGTGTCTTGCCACTTGTTTATGCTAAGCTGGAGCGGATGTTTGCCTATCGCCATGCTGTGACACGTGCGGATTGTGCCATCCACCAGCACTATGCCCGCCAAGGAGTCCGACCCATGAAAATCCTCGTCACAGGAGCCAGCGGCCTGATTGGTTCCGCCTTGATTCCCTTTCTGACGACGGGCGGACACGAAGTTTTGCGTTTGGTTCGTCAACGCAATGGCAGTGCCAGCAGCGTACATTGGAGTCCTTCGCAGGGTGAGATTGATGCCAAGGCCCTTGAGGGGCTCGATGCAGTGATTCACTTGGCTGGAGAGAGCATCGCCGACGGGCGCTGGACTGAGGCCAAAAAGAGCCGCATTCTCAAAAGCCGCACCGAAGGCACCTTGCTTTTGGCCAAGACCCTGGCCAAGCTTAAAAAAAAGCCAAAACTCCTGATCAGTGCCTCTGCCATTGGTTATTATGGCGATTGCGACGATCAAGATCTTACCGAAGACAGTCCACCCGGAGACGATTTTTTGGCAGATGTCTGCCTGCAATGGGAGAAATCCTGTCAGCCTGCCCGTGATGCGGGTATTCGCGTGATCAATCCGCGTATTGGCTTGGTGCTCAGCGGCAAAGGGGGGGCGCTTGAAAAAATGTTGATGCCCTTTCAATTGGGGCTCGGTGGCGTTTTGGGGCGTGGCCAGCAATACCTGAGTTGGATTGCGATTGACGATGTGGTCGCTGCTTTTTTGCACCTGCTCACCCATCCCGAACTGGCTGGACCGATCAACCTGACTGCGCCAGAACCCCTGACCAATGCAGAATTTACCCGCACTTTGGGCAAGGTGTTGCTGCGGCCCACCATTTTGCCTGTGCCTGCTTTTTCGCTGCGGGCCCTGATGGGCGAAATGGCGGATGCTTTGCTTTTGTCGAGTGCCAAGGTCTTGCCCGATCGCCTGCTGGATTCGGGCTTTGAATTTCAATATCCAGATATTGTCTCGGCCCTGCGCCATGTGCTCGGTGGCAAGGGCTAAGGTTATTGTAGGGTTAACTTTGGGAATAGATTTATTTAATTCCCGCAAGCTTTGAGAGGGTTCGAGCCACAACACTTTTATCTCAAGTGTGTAGAGGTGGATTTTATGAAAGCCCGTCTGGTTAAACTCAGCTCCTTGCTGATGGGCACCCTGCTCTTGCTCCCCGGTTGCGGAGACATTCTCAAACAAAATGCGGTTCTGACCGGTGGCTGCACCTCTGCTTATCGTGTCAAGATGGCTGTGATTAACCAAGTCACCAATGTCACTTGTTCGGGCACAGCTGCCACCACACCCACTTCAAGCACCTATCCCACCACAGGAACGGGTTATCCAGCCACTACAGGCTATCCCTCCACCGCGGGATATCCCGCTGCCACAACCCAACCGATTCAAGGCGGGCAGGCTGTCGCCACCCCCGGCGGTTATGCTTACCAGAACGCGCAAACTCAGGCCAATCCCTATGCTGGAGCTGTCTTTCCCAGTGGCAGTTATGGCACAGGTTATGGCAGTAGCAATCCCTATGGTTCTTATCCTGCAAATCCAACAGCCAATGCCGGTTATGGCACAACCACCCAAGCGGGTTATGGCACTGGCTATGGTGCAAGCACTCAGCCAAGCTACGGCACTGGCTATGGCACTGGCTATGGAACGGGGGCCGCTTATGGCACCACTACCCAAGCGGGTTATGGTACCGGTTATGCAACGGGTACCAATACCGCAGCCACCTATGGCACCGGCACCTATGGCTCTGCTTACGGCACCGCTACCCAAGCGGGTTATGGCACTACTCCCCAGGCAAATTACGGAACCTATGCTGCTCCCCGCACAGCGACCCAGACTGCCGCTCAGGGCACGGGTTATATTCAGTACAACGTGAACCAGGCCCAGCAAAACCAGGCCAAACGTTAAAACAGTTTTTTTGATTCTCTACTCTACGCTATTGGGCGGGCATTATGACCCGCCTTTTTCTTTGCCTAAATTGAGCTATTGCATGTAACCATTTTTGATCCTTGTCGTTTATATCCATAAGCATAAAAATTTAAACTGGAGAAAAGTGACAATGAAAATGAAATTGGCAGCTGCTTTCGGATTTTTGACCCTCTGTATTGGCTTCGGTATCACCCATGTCCAGGCCTCTGCTTTTCCTCAAAATGAAGACATTCGAACCAAATACATCGATCAGTGGAGAGCCCATGAAACTGCTGATTACAGCATTGACCAGATTGACAAAGTCTTTGTGGTCACGGGTACCAATCCTGATCAAAATAAATTTACAACCTTTATTCAAAGTTTTAAACCTGCTGAGCAGACCCAACGCTTGGCGCTTACTGCTGAAGTGAAAACAGAAGATTTACAAGGGTGGGCTGGATTGTGGATGCGGATCGATGGCGTTCAAGATAAGAAGCTGGGATTTGACAATATGCAAAATCGGCCGATTATGGGAACCCAGGATTGGAAACAGTATCAGGTGGTACTTGACGTCCCTGCTGAAACGGATTCTATTTCCCTTGGTTTTTTGTTTTCTGGTAAAGGCAAAGCATTTGTGCGCAATATTCAATTTCAACCAGTCAAAACGGATATCCCTGTGACCAATATGCTCAAGTAACCTCTTTGTTTATTTTGTGAGAGGGCCCAAAACTGGGCTCTCTCTTTTTTCATTTTTACAAAAATCGCAACCCCCACTCAGCAGAATCACCCGCAAGCGCAGCGCGTTAATTGACCTCAACCGGTCCTGTTTTGAGGCCCACTTCACTCAGCCTTCACTCAGTCCTCACTCAGCCCCTGCTCAGCAGAATCACCTGCAAGCGCAGCGCGTCAGGTGGATTCTGCGAATTATGGTTATCCCTTAGTTATATATCGGTAAAAATCAGGCCAAGTCTGACAAGATCCCTTGCGTGGCTGGCTACAATCAAAACAGGTGAAAACTCTATTTTGAGCGTAGGAGAGAGCCCATGAAATTCAAATCCGTGACCCATCTGCTTGTGATTGCTGTTCTCAGCAGTGGCTTGGCAGCTTGTGGCACCAACCCCAATGGTGCTTATACGGCCAGTCAACAGAGCAACTTTTCAAGTTTGCAAGGCCAGCAGGCTGTTCCCAACGAATATTTAATCAAACGCAGTGGCGTGGCCTACCTCGAAACCCCCGAAGTTTTTGCTCAAAAAAATGGACTGCTCTTTGTTGAAGAAATTCAGGACTTGGGCGTTGAGCTCTTTCAGGCCAACGATCCTGCAACCATAGCCAAACTCCAAGGTCAGGTGGAGTTTGCTGAGCCCAATTATCTCCGTTCGATCACCTTGCCTCAGCAATCCGGCGTTCAGGCCCAGTCGGTCTACCACCGCCAGAGCACTTCAGAATCCATCCCCACCCCCATCAACAATTATATTGGCCTGATCGATACCGGCGTAGATATCTCTCATCCCGATTTGCAAGGCAAACTCCTCGCTGGCCACAATACCCTCGGTGGTAGCGATGTCAACGATGAAAACGGCCACGGCACTTATTTGGCAGGGGTGGCTGTTGCCACCAATACCCAAGAGCAGATCAGTGGCGTGACTCCCGGTGGCAAAATTCTGCCGATCAAAGCCCTCGACGCCAATGGCATTGGCACCGATTTCAGCATTGCCAAAGGGATTATGAAAGCCGTGGAATACGGCGCAAAAGTGATTGTTTTAAGCGCCAGCGCCCCTCAACAGGGCAAAGCGTTAACCGCTGCCATTGACTATGCCAACCGCATGAGTGTGCCGATTGTGGCTCCCGCTGGAAACGGTCTGGCTGCAGCTTCTTTTCCTGGTAATTACCGCGGTGTACTCGCCATCAATTCGATCGACAGCACAGGTCAACGTCCTGCCGCTTTTGCCTCTCAGAGTGCCAATGTGACCATCAGTGCTGTGGCCCAGGGCATCCGTTCGACCTTGCCCTTGCGCAGTTTCAGCCTCAACCGCATGGGTCTGAAGGCGGGTTATGGCCAGCTCGAAATGCCCGGTATTGCAGCCATGCAAGCCGCCGCTGCCTTGGCTTTGATTCGCACCCGCCAGCCCCAACTCAATCTGCCGCAAATGAAACAGGTTTTGGTGCAGTCTGCCGACAATATGGGCCAGAACCCCAGCTTGGGCAGTGGCCGCCTGAATATCGCCCGCGTCAGCCGGGGCAATGCCGTCACCAGCCAGAGTTATGGCCGCGCCCCCGCGCAAACGGCTTATCCTCAGCAGCCCGCTTATGGCTATGCCACCGCCCCCGCTTATAATAATTATGCTGCCCAGCAGCCGGTGGCCCAATACGGCGCTTATGCCCAACAGCCCCGTCGCGCTTATTAGAGGTCAAAAATGAGCATCAGTATTGCCGCCGCCGCTCCCGTTTATCGCTCTGGTTACCAGCCTTACTCCGCGCCGTCATTTCAGGTGGCCCAAACGGCTTCGTTTTACCGTGCAGACAGCCTCACTTTAGAGCCGAAACCCACGCCCGATCCCAATGATATCCCTCCGCCTGAGGCCCCCGGCAGTATCTGGAGCCGGGCCGATGTGCGTGTGGGCCTGATGATGGCCGGAACCGCCACTGTGGGCGGAGGCATTGGCTATTTTGCCAGTCGGGCAGCCGGAAGCAGTTTGGCTTTGGGAACAGCCCTGGGAGCGACTATTGGTGCGGCTTTACCGCTTGCCTTGGTGATTTGGGGACTCAGCCGCTGGGGAAAATAATTTCGAGATCCACCTGACTTTGCGCTAGAATAGAACCCATCTCAACGCGCAGAGGACAAGCCATGGATACCCCCATTGCCGAAGGCATTCCCAAATTACCCGATCTGACCCACTCTGCTGAATTATTGGCCTTGGGCCAAACCACCCTGTGGTATTTGGCGCTGGCTCTGGGGTTTGTCTTTTGCATCGGCGGTCTTTTATTGGCCCTTTTGCGCTGGCGCTTTGCCAACCAAAGCCCTGGCGAAAACCCAATCTCTCCCTGGATTGTAAGTTACGAACAAGGAGTCAAAAGGCTTTACACGGTCTTTCTGAGTGCTCTTTTGGTTGCCGGCACCTATTTTGTGACAGCCACCCTGGCCAATCGTACCCACCACTGGGAATTTCAACAGGTGGCCAAACAGACGCAAGTCGTTGAGGGTTATCGCCAAGAACAGCCGGCTCCCCAGATCTATTATTACAAACCCGAAACCTATATTGTCCAAGCCCTGCGTGAAGGCCAATTAAAAGACTTTGAAAAAACGCGTTATATCCGCTATACCCTGAATCTCGCCAGCTCGCAAATCCAGGTGAAAATCACCCAGATTCAGGACAATTCAGAGCCTCCCAAACACAAATACAAAGTTCAGTTTGAGGGCAATTATACCTTTGCCAATACGATCAAGGGCATCAATCAATTTCGTTTCTTGGCTGAAAAACCCCAAAACTACGAACTCTTGGAGGGTTTTAAGGTCTTTAAAGACGGCCAAGAATTGCAAGCCTTGGTACAAGAGACCAACCAATTTGGCTTTGATTTGCCCCCTGGCCAGCAAACCCAGTTTAAAATCCAGTATCAATCCCAAGGTGATGCCCGCTGGGTCTACAATGCCTACAATACCTTGCTCTCCAACTTTAAATTGCAAGTAGAAGCTCCTTTTCCCTACGCACAATACGCCAGTGGCATTTTGCCGCAGCAAACCCAAGAGCAGGGCGCGGGCAAAGTCTTTGTCTGGGAATTTAAAGACAATGTCTCAGTGCTCAATCCCTTTGGTGTCTTTACCAGCAGCGGTGCAGCCCCGAAAACGGGCATTATGAGCCGGATTTTGCTGCTGGCACCAGGTATTTTGGCCTGGTGGCTGTTTTTATTAATGCTCACCCAGCGGCCCCATGTGTGGCTTGGCAGCCATGAATTGTTCCTGATAGCCGCACAGTTCCTGAGTGGGATTTTGGCCCTGACCTACGGCAGCCGCTTGTTGCCTGCTTGGCAGGTTTGGAGCGGGATCAGCCTTTTGCTCTTGGTTCTGAGTGCAGGTTTGCGCAAAAGTGCAGCGGAACGTGGGCAAGCGCTGCTGGTTGCTTTGCTCGGTTTCGTCTTGCCTGTCAGTGCTTTGTTGAGCCCTTATACAGGGTTGACCTTGGCCTTGACGGCATTGGCTGCGGCTGTGGGGCTGGTGGTTCATTATCAAACCCAGCTGGCTTCAGCGCAGCCCTTTGAGAAAAACTAAACGTTTCTTCTTCGCACTTTGCCTTGATGGAACGAAAAACCCCGCTGACAGGCGGGGTTTTTGCTTGACTAGGTTTGGCTAGCTTGACAAGATTTGAATAAATGTATATTATACATTTGTAGAGCAGAATTAAAACAGTAAAATTCAAACAAAGGAGGTGGCTCCCATGTCTCAGATAGCCAAGTTGCCCCTGATCCCGATTCAACATTCCACCTTGATTACGGATCTCTACCAAATCACCATGGCTGCCGGTTATTTTTCGCAGCAGATGCACCAGGTCTCAACCTTTGAGCTGTATGTGCGCCGTTTGCCCAAAGGTCGCAACTTTCTTGTGGCTGCGGGCCTTGAACAGGCCCTGAGTTACCTCGAAAACCTCAGATTTCTGCCCGAAGAAATTGAATTCCTGCGCACCTTGCCCGAGTTTGCCACGATCAACCCTGAGTTTTGGGACTATCTCAAAGAATTCAAATTTGAAGGCGAAGTCTGGGCCCTGCCCGAAGGCACGGTCTTTTTTCCCTACGAGCCGATTCTGCGAATTACCGCCCCCGTGATTCAGGCCCAATTGGTTGAAACCTGGTTGCTCTCGCTGATCAATTACCAGACCTCTGTGGCCAGCAAAGCAGCCCGCATTTGGCTGGCCTGCCACAGCGGTGAAAAACCTGTGGAATTTGTCGACTTTGGGGCCCGCCGGGCCCACGGGCCCGAAGCCAGTGTACTCGCCACCCGTGCGGCGTATATCGGCGGCGCGGCGGCCACCGCCAATGTCTATGCCGGAATGCACCTGGGATTGCCCGTCAAAGGCACGGCAGCTCATTCCTGGACCATGGCCTTTGAAAGTGAAAGTGAGGCCTTTGCCGCTTACCACCAAACCTTTCCACAACACACCACCTTGTTGATCGACACTTACGACACCTTACAAGGGGCCAGGAATGCGGCTAATCTGGGTCCACAGATTCAGGGCGTGCGCCTCGACAGTGGCGATTTTCTCAGCCTCAGCCGAGACGTTCGCCAGATTCTCGACCAAGCAGGTTTACCGCTTGCCAAAATTGTGGTCAGCGGCGATATGAATGAATACAAAATTCAGGAGTTGCTCTCGGCCCAGGCTCCGATCGATGTCTTTGGCGTGGGCACAGAATTGACCACCTGCATTGATGCGCCTTCGCTGGGGGGCGTGTACAAACTGGTTGAGCAGGTCGATTCCCAGGGGCAAACCCATTACCGAGTCAAACTCAGCAGCAGCAAGCTGAGTTATCCAGGGGCCAAACAGGTCTGGCGCTTTGCCGGCGAAGCCGGATTTGGGCACGATCTGCTGGCTTTGCATAGCGAAGTCATAGATGGGGCCAACCCGCTCTTGACCTGTGTGATGCAAAAAGGGCAGCGTTTAAACGCGCCCGTCCCTTTGGCTGAAAGCCGCAGCCATACCTTGGCCCAACTTGCACGATTGCCCGAAAACCAACGCCAATTGCTCTCGGTTGAAAGTTACCCCGTGGCCCAGAGTCCAGCTCTAAAAAGCCTGTTTGAAAGCTTACAGGCTGCTCACCAAATTGAGAAATAAGAGGAAAGAACCATGCAAAAAAGTCAGTTTGTCTTTGTCGATATCGATACCCAATGGGATTTTATGCATCCCGAAGGCGGGCTCTATGTGCCTGCCGCTGAGACCCTGGAACCCAATCTGGCGCTTTTGATCGGTTTGGCCCGTGAGCAGGGCATTCCTGTTGTGGCCTCTGCCGATGCCCATGCCGCTGATGATCCCGAATTCAGTGTCTTTCCGCCCCACTGTATCAGCGGAACTGCGGGTCAGGAGCGGGTGATGGCCACCCACTTGGCAGAGGCCCAGATTATTCCCAACACCCCCGTGGATTTGGATATTTCCCAATCCTCAGCCCTGGTGCTCGAAAAGACGGTCTTTGACGTCTTTGGTAATCCCAATACCGATCAGGTCTTTCAAACGCTTTCTCCCGAAATGTGTTATGTTTTTGGGGTCGCAACCGACTATTGTGTGCGGGCTGCTGCCCTGGGTCTGCGCCAACGGGGTTACGCCGTCAGCGTGATCCGCGATGCCATCAAAGCGGTTACCCCCGAAGGGGAGGCCCGCAGCTTGGCTGAAATGTCCGATGCGGGTGTGCGTTTTGTCGATACCGCCGAAGTTCTCAAGGAGGCATGTTTATGAAAGTTGCACTGGCCCAGATCAATACCACGGTGGGGGCACTTAAAGCCAATACCGCCAAAATGCTCGATTTGATAACCCAAGCCCGCGAGGCCGGGGCAGAATTGCTGATGTTCCCTGAATTGGCGATCACCGGCTACCCACCCATGGATTTGCTCGACCGCGAGAGCTTTGTCGAGGCCAATCTGGCCTGTCTCGACGAATTGCGCAAAGCCAGCCACGGTCTGACCGTGGTCGTGGGGTTTGTCGATCGCAATCTCACCAACAAAGGCAAACGTCTGTTTAATGCCGCTGCGGTTTTGCAAAACGGCAAAATGACCTCGGTGCACCACAAAACCCTGCTGCCGACCTACGATGTCTTTGATGAAGATCGCTATTTTGAACCTGCGGATTTGGTCACCCCTGTCAATTTACTCGGGCACCATGCGGGGATTTCGATCTGCGAAGATATCTGGAACGACTCCGACTTTTGGAGCCGCCGCCTGTATCTCAGCGATCCGATTGAAAGCCTTTCGCGCCAGGGCATGGATTTGCTCTTGAATATCTCGGCCTCGCCTTTTCATACCGGCAAGCCGCAACTGCGCTTGGCGATGGTGCAGGCTGCCTGCCGCAAATACCGCCTGCCCGCGATCTATGTCAACCAAGTCGGGGGCAACGATGGCCTGGTCTTTGATGGGCACAGTTTTATTGTCGATGCCCAGGGCCATTTGCTCTGGATCGGCCAGGGCTTTGAAGAGGAATTTGCCATTCTCGAACTCGACGAGCTCAAACCCCTGACTGGATTTCAGTGGGCATCCGACATGGCCATGATCGAAAAAGCCCTGGTGCTGGGCACCCGCGACTATCTGCACAAAACCGGCTTTAAATCTGCCGTTTTGGGGCTCAGTGGTGGGATCGACTCCGCCATTACGGCTGCGATTGCAGCCCAGGCCCTCGGGCCCGAAAATGTGCTGGGGGTCGCCATGCCTTCACAATACTCTTCCGAAGGCAGTGTGACCGACGCTGAAGCCCTGGCCAAAAATCTGGGGGTACACTACCGCGAAATCCCAATTCGGCCCATGTTTGATAGCTTCCGTGAAGCCTTGGCCCCGGCCTTTGAAGGCCAAGCCGAAGACGTGACCGAAGAGAATTTACAGGCGCGGATCCGGGGCAATTTGCTGATGGCGCTCTCGAATAAATTTGGCCATTTGCTCTTGACCACTGGCAATAAATCCGAGATGGCTGTGGGCTATTGCACACTCTATGGCGATATGTGTGGCGGTTTGGCTGTGATCGCCGATTTGCCCAAGACCTGGGTCTATGATTTGGCGCGCTACATGAACCGCAATGGCGAGGTGATTCCCGAAAACACGATCACCAAACCGCCGTCAGCAGAATTGCGCCCCGATCAGACCGACCAGGATTCTCTGCCGCCTTACGAGGTGCTCGATGGCATTTTGCGCGCGTATATCGAAGAGAGCAAGAGCAATGCCGAAATTGCCGAGCTGGGCTACGACCGCGAAGTCGTGGACTGGGTGATACGCAAGATCAATTTTAATGAGTACAAGCGTCGCCAGGCCCCGCCCGGACTCAAAGTGACCCGCAAGGCCTTTGGGCAGGGACGTCGCTACCCGATTGCTCGGGGGTATGACGGCTAAGTTATTCCAGTACCAGTCGCACCTTTGGGCTGCCCACTCCCGCTTGGAGCGCATCGACCACCAGGGGTTTGCTGGTTTTCTGAATCAGTTTGATCTCCAGGCGTTTGTTGAAAATATCTCCCACGGCCTGGGGGGGCAGAGGATATGGCACCAGCGTCTGTTTGTGCGAAGCCAGGATCACGGTGTCGGGTGTTTCGCGGGCGCTGTCTAAAACGCTGTAGATATCTCCCATTTGGGAGCTGTTATTGCTAAACAAAACAATCATCTGTCCTTTGCTCAGCGCATTTTCAAATTGTGTTTTGAGCTGGGTGGCGCTTGTTTCGAGTGAGTTTGTCTTTTCGATCCAGCTGAAAAGCGGGAGCAATTCCTGGCTTTCGCGAATCAGAGCATAGCTGAAGCGGGTTTTGCTGTCTGTCTTGAGAAAATCAGGCAGAGCGGGAACAGAAAACAGATCCAAACTTTCCATGGCAATGTCACTGCCCTTTTGCTCTTCCGCAGACAGGGGCGAGAGGCTTGCATACATCTGCGCACAAAGCTCGGAAAAAGGGGGTGTTAAAGGGCGTTGGAGCGTGGTATAACCTTCAGCCTGGATTTCAAGGTTTTTTTTCAAAATGCTGCGTGGCAGGCTGAACCTATTTTGCTTGAAGGTATAGGTTTTGCCATCAGCAATCACTTTCAGAGCTGAAATGGGCATGGAAAAATCCAGATCGCTCGTTTGATAATAGCCGGTAAGATTGCGGGGATTGGCATAGACGGCAAAGCGCACTTCGCTGCTTTCGGGTTGGCAGCCTATGGATTCATCAAAGGGTTTGGGGCTTTCTGGTTCTGGGCTTGCTGGTTCTGGGGAAGGGGTTGATGTCGGAGATGCTTGGGGGGAGACGGGCGCTGAAACAGGTGCGGACAGAGAAACACAGGCGTTGAGTAAGGTCAAGCAGAGGAAAAGACCAATGTATTTCATGGGGAAAACCTTTCTAGAATCACTGAAACAGATTATATCAAAAAAAGAGAATATCAGTAAATTAAATATTTACAAAAAATATAAACTAAATCCAGGTGATCAAACCCTGCTATTCTGAAGACATTACCTATCATGTTAGATCCTTTTATTCCACACGTATTTGCTTTTGGCGATGTCTATCAGAGCCATCCTCTGGCTTTCTTGATGGGGCTTTTTTCGCTTTTCTTGGCCCTGGGCTCTGTTTTTTTATTTGGCTTGTCCCTGTTCTTTCACCGCATGCAGCGCCAACAAGCGCAGGCCCGATTGGCTTTGGATGCCCGTCTCACCCCTTTGATTGTGGCCTGTTTGTTTCAGCATCAGGCCCCTGAGCGTGTCTGGGAGTCTGTGCCCCGTGGGCAAGAAAAGGCCTTTGTGGAAATGCTCTACCGCTACCAACAAAGGCTCAAAGGCAGTGTGAATCAAAAGTTACAGGCTTTGGCAGAACCCTATTTGGCCCTCATGGCGCGGCAATTGGGGCATTCTCAGCCAGAAATGCGGGCCCAGGCTTTAAAAATCTTGGCCACTTTTCAAGAGCAAAGTTCGTTGTCGGCACTGGCTCGGGCCCTATTAGACCCCTCACCATTGGTTGTTACCATTGCCTTTCAGGCCTTGACCCAATCGCATATTGTCGGCTATCACCGTGAAATATTGGCTGCTTTGCCACGGGTTGAAAACCTCTCTTTGAACTATTTGGCCTCACTCTTGGCCCGTAAGGGGACGGTGCTCAGTCCGGGCCTGCGTTTGCTCTTTGCCGATCCTGCTGCACCGGCCCATTTAAGGGGGGTTGCGGCCAAAACCCTGCTTTTGCTGAATGATTTGGCTGCTGTAGATCTGGCGCTGGCGATCATTCAAAGCGAAGAGGCGGCAGATATCTGTGTACCGGCCTTAAAACTGCTTGAAAAACTCAGTCCCCGCGATCTCTCAAGCCAGATTTTACCGCTTTGGCATTCGCCAGACTTTGCTGTGCGTGCTTATGCCCTGAGAGCATTGGCCCGTTTGGGGCGGCAAACCCACCTGCCTTTGTTATTAACAGGTTTAAACGATTCTTCTCCTTGGGTGGTCCGTCAGGCAGCACAGGCCCTGAATGAATTGCGGCAAAAATCGCTTTGGCCAGCAGAACTCGAAGCCGATTCCGCTTTGGCAGATCAATTAAATGCCATTCTGGGGCAAGCTTAAGATGGTGGATTTATTGTTGTGGGTCATCAATGGAGCGGTTTTAGCTTACTTTTTGCTTTTAAACACCACCTATTTTGTCACCTGTCTCTTGGCTTGGCATGGGCTGAGCCATTACCGCCAGCGGCTCAAATTGATTCAGACCCAAGAACTCTTGGGGGTGATGGAAAACCCCAGTATCAGCATCATCGCTCCGGCTTATAACGAAGCTGCCTCCTGTGTTGAGTCGGTACACGCCCTGCTCAATCTCGAATACCCTGACTGCGAGATCTTACTTGTCAACGATGGCTCTCAGGACGCCACCCTGGAATGTTTGCAAGTGGCCTTTGAATTAGAGCCAGTGGCGGTGGTACCCATGGCCCAATTGGCCACGATGCCAGTCAAACAGGTGTTTAAAAGTAAGATTTATGCCAATTTGTGGGTGATCGACAAAGTCAATGGGGGCAAAGCAGATGCCCTCAATACGGGGCTGAATTTTTGCCATTACCCCCTGTTTTGCGCGATCGACTCAGATACCCTGCTTGAGCGCGATGCGCTCTTGCGGATTGTCAGGCCCTTTTTAGAGGATTACCGCACCGTGGCTGCTGGGGGCATTATTCGCATAGTCAATGATTGTGAGGTGGACAAAGGCAAAGTAAAAAGCATCCGTTTGCCCCAAAATTATTGGGCCCGGATACAGGTTTTGGAGTATTTACGGGCCTTTTTGATTGCCCGTGTCGGCTGGGATCAGCTCAATTCGCTTTTGATTATTTCGGGGGCCTTTGGCCTGTTTAAACGTACCCTGGCCGTTGAGGTGGGTGGCTACGATACCACCACCGTTGGCGAAGATATGGAATTGGTGGTGCGCATGCACCGTCATTGCCGCGAGAAACGCCTGCCCTACCGAATTCGGTTTGTGCCCGATCCTGCGGCTTGGACCGAATGTCCCGAAAGCCTGAAGATTTTGGGTCGCCAACGGGAGCGCTGGCAGCGGGGGCTGACTGAAGTCATGCTCAAACACAAAAATATGTGTTTGAATCCGCACCAGGGCATTTTGGGCTGGATTGTCTTTCCCTATTTTTTGCTTTTGGAAACCTTGGGCGTTTTGGTCGAGTTTTTGGGCTATTTTACTTTTCCTTTGAGTTGGCTGCGTGGAAGTTTGTCTTGGGAATACTTAATTGCATTTGGGGCCTTGGCTTTTGGCTATGGCACACTGATTTCTTTTTTCTCACTCTGTCTCGAACAGTGGGTCTTTTTCAGGTATCAAAAAGTGGGGGATATTTTCCGCTTGGGCTGGATTGCCCTGGCTGAAAATGTCGGTTATCGTCAACTTTCTGCCTGGTGGCGCTTTAAAGGCACACTCAAAGCCCTCTTGGGATTCAAAGGACAGTGGGGAAAAATGGAGCGCAGAGGTTTTCAGGCCAAAGCTGACTCCGGGGTTTAACCCGAGCGCTGGGCTTTCTTGCGCAGCAAGAGATGCAAACGGCTGATGAGTTCATCGGGCGAAAAGGGCTTTTGCATATAGTCGTTGGCACCACTTTCGAGGCCCCGAATGACGTGGCTTTCGTTGCCCAAGGAGGTTAACATCATCACCGGTAAGCTATCTGTCGAATAGATTTTGCGGAGTTCTTTGAGCACGGTAAAGCCATCTTTGCCTGGCATTTTGACATCCAGAATCAGCAGATCGGGCAGATTGGCAGAGAGATGGGGCAAAACCTGTTCGCCATCATCCAAGGCCTCAAATTGCAGCCCTTCTTGTTCTATCCGAAAACGCAAAATGGCAGCGACAAGGGGATCATCATCTGCCAGCAAAATGCGAATGGGTTTGGATTCTGGTTTGCTCTGGGGAGCTATTTGAGCTTCCAGTAAGGGGGCTGAAAACACCACGGATTCAAAGGGCTTTAAATTTTGCTCCAATTCCTGAATTTGGGTTTCGAGCGGGGCTCCCATGCGTTTATTCCAGGCGATGCTGAGAGCCTGAGGGGCTAGCAAGTCGGGAGCCACACTCGCAAACGTGGTTCGCAGGCCCTTTAAAAAGGGCTGCAGTTCAGCATCAGCCAGGCTGGGCAAAAACAATAAAAAATGGTCTTGGTTATAATTGGCAGGAAAATCCTGGGGATTGATTTGGGCTTTGAGCAATTGGGTAAAACTTCTCAACCGTTCAGATGGGGCCCCTGGCAGCGCAAACAAAAACAGTACCGAGTCGGGTTGCAGCGATGACTGGATATACCTTTGCAAAGCGCCGAATCGGGGCAGTCCTGTCAGCTGATCCTGCTCCACGGGGAGGGGGGCAGGTTGGGAAAGCAGCAGCAATTCCTGTACTTTTTTGACCAGAACTTCGGGTTGCAGAGGTTTGCTCAAAATCACTGAAACACTGATGTTTTCAAGGCTGTTTAATTGTTGCGGCGAGGCCAATACGATAATTTTGCTTTGTTCGCTGTCTGGGTGTTGGTGCAGTTCAAAAATCAAGCGGCGTCCATCCAGATCAGGCAGAACCAGATCCGTAATAATCACGGGATAGGTGGTTTTGCTGATTTCCTGCCAGGCTTCATAAGCACTTTGGACGGCCTGACAGTGCAAACCGGCAGCTTGTAAATGGTGTTGAATCAAATAGCTCAAATCTGGGTCTTTTTGAATCAATAAAATTGCCTGTGGGTCTGTGGGCTGTTCATTCAAGGCATGTTGATGCAAGAGCAGCAGCAAATGTTGCAGGGCCAGCACCAGGTCATGGGGTTCGGCATATTCGACCAACCTGGCCAATTGGCTGATGTCTTTAAATCCATAGGTGCCCCCAGAACCTGCCAGACTGTGGGCGATATTGCGTATACTCTGCAAATCCTCTAAATAGGTTTCGCGCTCCTGTGGAGCAGGCAGCAAGGTCGTGAGTGAATGCAGAATCAGGCCAGTGCCTTCTTTGGGACTCAGGGTTTGATCTTGTTCCAAAGTTGTCTTTAAAGCCAGGATATTTTCAGCCCATTCAGACAAAGGTGAACGCAAAGCCTGTGTGGCGGCCTGTGTAACTGCAGGAAAAGCCTGAGCCTTTTGCAAAGAAACCAAAATTCGGGTCAACATCAGGCGGTTTTTTTCAAAACGCTGAAGGCGATGATAGAGCGGCCGAATCACTTGAATGCGTTCATACAGCCGTTTGCGATAATAATTGGTTAAACTGTCTCCCTCAGATCCTAGCATAAGGGTTTAAAGGGCAATACTTTGCCAGATTTGTTCCAATTGTTTGCCCAGCTCAGCGGGCTCAAAAGGTTTGATAATCACGTCATGAATACCTTCACGTTTGTAGTTTTCAATTTCGTGGGCCTGGGCCTTGGCGGTCATGATCACCACGGGTAAATGGGCAAATGCGGGGATTTTTTGCATTTCCTGAAAGGTCGTTAAACCGTCTATTTCGGGCATCATCATATCCATTACCACCATCTGTGGTTGAAAAAGGGGCAATTTTTGGAGGGCCTCAATGCCATTATTACAGACTTCGACTTGGTAGCCGCTGATGCGCTGAAGGGCCATGCGGGCAATGAATTGGATATCGGGATCGTCTTCAACCAAAAGGATTCTTTCCAATTTTGGGGGGCTCATCTTATTTTTCCTCTGCTGGGGGTAAATCGAAATAAAAGCGCGTAAGGCCAGGTTCAGACCAAAAATCCAGGGTCCCACCGTGTTTCTCGATAATTTCTTTGCTGATCGCCAATCCCAGTCCTGTGCCCCCTTTGCTGCGGGTACTGGAATTATCCGCCTGGGCAAACTTTGTAAAAATTTGGCTGCGAAAGGCGGCTGGAATGCCCGAACCCTGATCCGTGACTGTGAGCCGGTAGACCCCTTTTTCTTCTGCTGTGAGACTCAGTTCAACTTGGCCTTGAGGCAGGGAGTACTTGGCTGCGTTGGAGAGCAGATTGGCCAAAACCTGATTTAATCTTTCGCGGTCACCCCAGACCCAAGCGGCAATCGGGCCCGAGACTAAGTGGTAGGTTACTTGGTATTGATCGGCATAAGCTTGATTGTTGATTAAGGCCTGCTGAGCCAATTCTCGCAGAGAAAGGCGCTCAAAGCGAAAATCCATTTTTCCGGCTTCCATTTTTTCGATGTCGAGAATGTCGTTAATTAAAAAGATTAACCGTTCAGAATTGCGGTGAGAAATCTCTAGAAGCTCTGTCATATCTGGATTTAGCGGGCCAGCCAGGCCTTTTAACAGCAACGATAAAGAGCCGCGAATCGAGGTCAAAGGGGTACGCAATTCGTGGCTGACCATAGAAACAAAGGCATTTTTCATGTTTTCCGCCTGTTTGCGGGCTGAGATATCGTGAAAAATGCCCCTGTAAGCTTCCAGATTTCCTTGGCGTTCCCGTGCGCTGAGATTGCCCTCCAAAAATAAATCTTCGCCTTTGGCGGTTTTGAGCATGAGTTCTAATTGGCTTGAACCATTGGTTTTGCGGGTTTCCTGCAAAAGCGTTTCCCAGCTTTTGCAGGGAGCTGAGAAGAGTTCAAAACAAGAGGTAGCCTGCAATTCTTCGGAGCTAAAGCCACTGGAGCGCTCGAGCGAGGGATTAAAATAAAGCAGTTCCCCTGCGGCATTAAAACTGAAAATCAAGTCACTGGCGTGGTCAAATAAGTCGCGGTATTGTTCTTCACTGGCCCGCAGAGAGAGTTCGAGATAGCGGTGTTCGATATGGCTGCGGGTGCGCGCCAAAAGTACTTCAAAATCAATCGGTTTGGTTATATAATCATTGGCACCTGCGTCAAAAGCTTCGACCAAATGTTCTCTCTCGCTTTTGGCAATCACAACAATCACGGGCAAATGGGCCATTGAAAAGCGCTTGCGGATATGGCTCAAGACTTCAATCCCGTCCATTTCTGGCATCATTAAATCGAGCAAGACCAAATCAATCGATTCTTTTTCGAGCAAGGCCAAAGCCTCACGGCCAGATTCTGCTGTAATGACTTGGTAGTTTTTGCGTGTCAGGCGTCGGGAGAGCATGTCGAGATTGGTGGGATTGTCATCAACCAAAAGCAGTTTACAGGTACTTAAATCGAGGCTCATCAAAATATAAATTATCTTTTCACGGAACATTAATTTCAGGCGTAGGTCAACATCAAAGGAGTGCGAAATATTCCCTGATTATAGCATTTGGCATCTGCTTCATGGATTTCATTTGCCGCTAAAAGTGTTAGGATAGGAGAGAAAAAACCGGATTCAAGTCATGAAATCTATCGAACCATCTCAGGAACAGCCACCCGATCTCACCAGCTATTATCTCTTCAGCTTGCAGGGGAAACTGGCCACATTGCGTGAGCTTCAAGCCCAATTAGAGGAACATATTCGTCTGCGGCGTGAGGCCTTACGCCTATTGGAGATTTTGCAGCACCTGCCCCAATTAAACGGTCTCTCAGAGCAGGCCACACTGATTTTAAACCGTTCAGAGCCGGATCTGATTCGGCACCTATCTGCGCTTTTGCGGGGGTTTCCCAGCCAAGCTGAGCTGGCCGAGCAAAACCGCAAAACAGCGATTTTTTGGCTGGATTTACACAGCCGTATTCAGGAAATCACAGACGTCTTTGCCAACTTAACCAGCGTTGATGAAATTCGCGATTCGATTCGTCGACTTTCCCATATTCTCAGAGGCTCTGCGGGTACTTTTGGCTTTGCTCAGATTTCACAATTGGCAGCCACCGTTGAAGAGGCCTCCGAAGAAGAACTGTATCAAAAGCTTCAGGCCCTGATTGCATTGATCACCGAGACCGTGGCGGGGCACGATAAAAAAAACAACCGCCGGATTTTGGTGGTGGACGATGACCCCGATATACAGCATTTTCTTAAACTGAGCCTCGAAGAAGAGGGCTATGTCGTCACCCACTGCAGTTCCATTGCCCAAGCTTGGAAAATCATGAATGAAGAAACCGTCGAATTGGTGATTCTCGACCTGATTTTGCCCGATGGCGATGGTCGCAACTTATTATTGGATTTGCGAATCTCCAATCGCTTTGCCAATACTCCGATTGTTGTTTTGTCTTCCAAAGGCCTTTCTGCCAGCAGTGAGTGTTACGCTTTGGGAGCAGATCTCTATTTTGAAAAACCCCTCAACAGCGTTGTGCCTTTGATGACGGCAGTATCGAAACGTCTCTTACAAAAAGAGCGCTCTGAACAGGCTTCGCAGCGGGACTTTTTGACGGGTTTGCTCAATCGCGGTGCCTTTCATGAGATCTATGCCAAAGAGCATGAGTTGGCGCAACGCAAAGGTCTTCCCCTGACCTTGGCCGAACTCGACATGGACCATTTTAAACAAATCAATGATATCTATGGGCATGCCATGGGGGATTTGGTTTTGCAAAAAGTCTCAGAAATCCTAAAATACACCCTGCGACCCTCTGACTTTATTGCCCGTTGGGGGGGCGAAGAAATGGCCATCCTGATGCCTGCGACCGATCAAGCAGAGGCTCTGGCTGCTTTGCAGAAATGCCAAAAAGAATTGCAGCAGCAGGTCTTTGAAACCGAGGAAAAACTGTCCTTTCATGTCACTTTTTCGGCGGGGGTCTATCAGGTGAATCCCACTGATTCGATCAATTCAGCCATGCTCAATGCTGACCGTCTGCTCTACCAGGCAAAAAAAGCGGGTCGCAATCGGATTATGTCTGATCGGGATGTGCTCTCTGAGAGCGTGGTTTTACCCAAGATTATGATTGTTGAAGACGATCCTTGCCTGATTACTATTTTAAGAAATCGCTTTGAATCTCGGTTTGAATTGGAGATTTATACTGAAGGCTGGGTGGCCTTGCAGGCTTTGCAGCAGACCCCTGTGGATTTGGTTCTCTTGGACTTGCAATTGCCTGATATGACGGGTTTTGATATCCTCTCTCAAGTGCGTAAAAGATACACGCCCCATGAATTGCCCGTGATCATCATGACGGCCCAAAACAACCAGCAAAATGTGCTCAATGCCTTTAATATGGGAGCCAATGATTATATTCCCAAACCTTTTTCACCACTCGAACTCGAAGTCCATATGCAGCGTTTTATCAAGCGTTAATCGCTGCTGAAACGAGCAGATTCATGGGCCCCGAGGAGGGGTAAATACAGATTAAACTGTGAGCCTTTGCCTTTTTGGCTTTGCACTTCAATCCGTCCACCCAATAACCTTGCACATTCTTGACTTAACGCCAATCCCAGACCTGTTCCGCCGTAGTTTCGTGTGGTGAGAGCATCTCCCTGAGAGAAGCTTTGGAAAAGTTTGCTCAGGTGTTCGCTATCCATGCCAATGCCTGTGTCTTGGATGGCGATCTGAAGCTCCTGTGCTGTCTGTGTGAGGGTAAGATGAATGCTTCCATTGGCTGTGAATTTATTGGCGTTGGAGAGCAAATTGTAGAGAATTTGAGTGAGTTTTTGAATGTCGGTAAACCATTGCAGTTCTTCTGTTTCGATAGGAAAGTGTAGGAACAGCTCGTTTTGCTGTTTTTTGAATAAAGGTGCTAAGGTCTCGCAAATATCCTGGATCAGTTTTTTTAAGGGCACATGCTCCAGATAAGACTGCATTTTTCCCGCTTCAATTTTAGACAAATCCAGTAAATTATTGATTAAACGCAAGAGCTGTTCGCCAGCATTTAAAATTTTGCCCACATCTTTTTGCATTTGTTCATGCAGGTTTTCTTCAAGCAATAATTCGCCATAACCCATAATTGCATTGAGCGGGGTGCGCAATTCGTGGCTGAGCAGGGCAATAAAAGCACTTTTGGCTTGGGTTAATTTTTCAGCTTTGGCTTTGGCCATTTGCAGAGCCAGATTTTGTTTGTGCATATTTAACAGGGAACTGACTTGGCGGGACAAACTTTTGAGGGCTTCAATTTGTTCTGGCTTGAGTTCACGGGGCTGCCGATCAATCACGCAGATCGACCCCAACTCAAACCCCTCTTCACTGATAATCGGAGCCCCTGCATAAAAGCGAATTTTGGGCTCCTGCAAGACCAGTTCATTTTTCTCAAAGCGCGGATCTGCGAGTGTGTTTGGAATAATCAGGGGTTCGGGCTGTAAAATGGCATAAGCACAAAAGGCCATATCGCGTGAGGTCTCCCGTGTTTCCAAGCCAATTACGGATTTAAACCATTGGCGCTCCTGATCGACAAAGCTGATCGCGGAGATCGGTGTTTCGCAAATATAAGCGGCCAATTCAGCCAGGTCATTCCAAATTTGTTCTTGAGCGGTATCCAAAATCGCATAGGTTTGAAGATTTTCCAGGCGTTGCGCTTCGTTTGCTGGCTGGGGAGGACTCATGCAGGGCTCCTGAACAATTATTCTCTGCGGTTGATGCCGTTTAATAACCACATACCCAAAAGGGTCGAGAGGGTAAACAGACCCATGCTGAGCAGCGGTATACCAAATAATTTGGGACCTGCGGGCAGAACCAGTGAAATCGCCGAGCTGACACTCAATCCACAGACGAGTAAACCGGCTGCAATTCGGTTACCCAAGACCCTGAGGGCGCGCTCCAATCCTTCTAGATTGCGGTGTTCGTTTATAAATTGAACCCGACCACTGTTGAGGTTGACCAAAAAATCATCCAATTGGCGTGGCAAGGCGGTCAGCAAAGAACTGAGTTCCAGACCCACACGGGCCATATCGCGCAGGGTAAACGTCTGTAAAAACTGGTTTTTAATCGCCTGTACGACAAAGGGCTCTGCGGCTTGAATCAAGATATAGTCACGGTCCAATTGGCGGCAAATACCTTCAGTCGTGATCAATACCCGCAGCAGGGTGATAAAAATGCCTGGCAATTGAATGCGGTAACGCATGGTCATATCGAGAATATCTTGCAAAATTTTGCCGACCTGCACTTCGCGCAAGGGGCGGCCCAAGGTGGAGCGCAGAATATGGTCCAAATCCTGGGCGAATTGATGGCGGTTGATATCCGCTGGGGCTTTGCCAAATTCCATGATCCGATCCGTGGCCCGGCGCGAATCAAATTTGATGATTGCCAGCAAAAAGTCGATCAAAATTGTCCGAGATCGTGGATCCACACGGCCCACCATGCCAAAATCCAAGAGCACGACACGCATATGACCCTGCTTGGGGTCAAAAACCAGCAGCAGATTGCCCGGATGGGGATCGGCATGAAAAAAACCGTCGATAAAAATCTGATGCAAGAAGCTGTTTGTGATGATTTTGGACAGGTATTTGCGCTCGCGATCCAAGGCCGAAAGCTCGGTCTCTTCGGACGAAGGCCCTGAAAGCAAATTTTCAGCCCGGTTGGTAAAAAACAACTCGATATTTTCGCCTTCAATAAACTCCATTGTGAGCATGCGCAAACTGGAGTATTCCCAGTAGATCTGCGGGGTTTGTACTTCGTTATTTTTATAAAATTGGCGCAGATTGGCCCCAATGGTTTCGGTATTCGAAGCCTCTTGAAAGAAATCCAACTCATTGCGAATCACCGAGGCGAACTCGTTGACCATGTCCATGAAATTATACGTTTTGCCCCAGCGGGTGCGCTCGACAAGGCCCACGAGGTCTTTGAGAATGCGGATATCCGCATCAACCACGGGCAAAATGCCGGGGCGCTGTAATTTGACAATCACCTCTTTGCTGTTTTCGCCCGTGCGCATGCGGGCGCGGTAGGCTTGGCCAAGCGAGCCTGCGGCGATGGGCACAGGGTTAAAACTTTCAAAGATATCTTCGACCCGTTCAGCTTTGCGAATCACGTGGGAGGGGTCGCCGCTGGCGATCAGGTATTGTTTGGTATTCCACTCCTCCAGCAGCACGGGTTCCATTTGTGCCCAGGGCACAGGGGGCACATTTTGCTGAAGTTTTTTGAGCTCAAGAATATAGTCTTCCGGCAGCAGATCCGCACGGGTACTCAAGACCTGACCGAGTTTGACAAAGGTGGGGCCCAATTGTTCGAGGGTCTGGCGCATGGCCTGAGGCACAGGCAAAGGTGGGGGTTTGTCCGAGTCCAGATCGCTGTCGGGCAAAACACTGCTCACCAAGAGGGTTCTGCGCCAGCCGCCGGGTAAAAATTCGAGCAAACCCAGGCGCTGTACCAGCACATCCCAGCCATTTTGTAAGAGAATGCCGGCGATCTCAGCCCGTCTTTGTCCCCCGCTGAGGGGCTCATCCCCCTGAGTAATTGGGGTTTTTAACTTTGCCATGGCTGCGCAAGTCGTTCGCTACACTCCCAGGTCGAGCCCTTTAAGGGCCAGCCGCCCAGGGCTGTGGTATTGAGCAGACCCGAGCGTTGCCAGGCCGAGGCAGTCGGTGGCGTCTCTGGCCTATTTTGTTGCTTTTGCTGCCAGACCCAGAGCGCAGCACTTAAAGCCGCAATTTCAGCATCCGTGGGTTGGCCGCTTAAAACTTCGATTTTGAGACTCATAAAGGGATATTCCCATGTTTGCGTTTGGGACGGGCTTCGCGTTTGCTTTGGTTCATTTCCAAAGCCTGAATCAGGTATTTGCGGGTCTCTGCGGGCAAAATCACGTCGTCGATATAACCGCGTTCGGCGGCGATATAGGGATTGGCAAATTTTGCTTTGTACTCTTCGGTGAGTTTTTTTGCCTCAGCGGCGGGGTCTGCCGCGGCCTGAATTTGGCGCCTAAAAATAATCTGAACGGCCCCATCGGAGCCCATAACTGCAATTTCTGCGTTCGGCCAGGCAAAGTTGATATCTGCATGCAGGTGTTTGCTGCACATCACATCGTAAGCACCGCCATAAGCCTTGCGCGTAATCAAGGTGATTTTGGGGACGCTGGCTTCGGCATAGGCATAGAGCAATTTGGCGCCATGGCGAATAATTCCGCCATGTTCCTGCTCGCGGCCCGGCAAAAAGCCAGGCACATCGACAAAGGTGATCAGCGGAATATTAAAGGCATCGCAAAAACGCACAAAACGCGCGCCTTTGACTGAGGCATCGATATCCAAGGTGCCAGCCAGCACCATCGGCTGATTGGCGACCAGACCCACGGTTTTGCCGTCCATGCGCGCAAATCCGGTCAGAATATTGCCCGCATGCGCGCCTTGCACTTCAAAAAAGACCCCATCGTCGACCACACTCTGAATAATGGTGTGCATATCATAGGGTTTATTGGGATTGTCGGGAATAAAACTGTTCAGGCTTTCATCGCAGCGATCAGCCGGATCGCTGGCTGGGAAAGCGGGGGCCGCGTCGAGATTATTGCTGGGCAAAAAGCCCATCAAATAGCGCACGTTTTCGAGGCACTCTGCTTCGTCAGGAAAAGCAAAATGGGCCACGCCACTGAGCCGGGTATGGGTATCGGCTCCACCAAGGGCCTCAAAGGTAATTTCTTCTCCGGTCACGGCTTTGACCACGTCGGGCCCGGTGATAAACATATGGCTGGTGCCTTCGACCATAAAGGTGAAATCGGTGAGTGCTGGCGAATAAACGGCTCCACCTGCACAGGGGCCCATGATGACTGAGATTTGAGGCACAACCCCAGAGGTCTGCACATTGCGGTAGAAAATATCGGCATAACCGGCCAGACTGACCACGCCCTCTTGGATCCGGGCACCGCCAGAGTCGTTGATGCCAATCACGGGCGCACCGTTTTGCACAGCCAGATCCATGATTTTGCAGATTTTTTCGGCAAAGACTTCACCCAGAGAACCCCCGAAGACCGTGAAATCGTTGGAGAAAACATAGACTGGGCGGCCATTGATTTTGCCCCAACCCGTGATCACCCCATCACCCAGGATTTTTTTCTCGTCCATGCCAAAATGGTCACAGCGATGGACTGAAAATTTGTCAAATTCGACAAAACTACCGGGATCTAAGAGTAAATCTAGGCGTTCTCTGGCTGTTTTTTTGCCTTTTGCGTGCTGTTTATTCAGGGCCTGTTCTTCGCTGCTCTGGATTTGCGCGTGTAAAGCTTGCAGGGTTGCAATTTTTTCCTGGGTTGAGTCGCTCATGGTGCTTGCCTGTTATCTTATTGCCTGTTCAATTAAAATGGCTATTTGGGCCGGGATATTGGACCGGATATTGGGCCGGATATTGGACACTGTATTTTAACACACTCCGTTGTCCCTGCCTGCGCCCTTTCCCCCAATGCTCCCGGCGGGTTAAAATAGGGGCAGAGTTTTGAAATTCTGTTCCCATTTTATTTTGAAAGGCGCAATGCCATGTCTGAAGAACGCAAATTGATTTTAAAAATGCTCCAAGAAAACCGAATCACAGTTGATGAGGCAGATACCCTGCTGGAAGCACTGATGGGTAAGTCGGGGCCTACTGCTGCGGCTTCTTCTAAGGCCCCTCCGCCCCCGCCTCCCCCTCCGCCTCCCTCTGAAGAGCGCAGTGGGGAGAATATTATGAAACAGATGGGGCCCAGCATAGAAAATTTTATGGGCTCGGTTTCAAATTTAATTGGCTCTGTGACCAGTCAATTGGGGCCCAACTTCGAAAAAACACTCGATGGCATTCGCCAAAACGTGACCTCACGGGGTGCGACCTCTCCCGAAGCGGATACCGCTGCTGAAATCAGCTCAGCGCAAAAGCTGGGTTTGCCCAGTACCTGCGAAAATCTGATTTTTCACAATGCCTGGGGCGATATTGAAGTCTCTGCAGGTGAGTCTGCGACTGAGATTGTTGCGCTGCTTGAAAAGAAACCCATGCGGGGTGTGACTTTGTTGGGCAACGCGCTTGAGAGCATTCAATTGCAGCTCAAAGAAGAGGGAAAAACTGCTCAGCTCAGTTTGGCAGGCTTGGATCTTTTGAAGTCTGATCAGATCAAGGTCCATGTCAAATTGCAAATCCCTGCTGCTTTGCATTTGGAACTTTCCACCCTGGGCCAGGATATTTCACTCAGTAAGCTCAGTCATGTGCAGGGGGAATGCCATCTCAAAAGCCACAGCGGCGATTTGCGTGTGGATCAGGTTGCGCTCAAAACCCTCGAACTCGAAACCCAAAGTGGCACGATTCGCGCCGATCAGATCAGTGAGCAATTCAAAGCCACCAGTCGTTCGGGTGATATTCTCTTAAAAGGCTCACTCTATCAGGCCAGTGTCAACAGCCAAAGCGGCTATTTACGGATAGAAACGGCTGTTGCCCATTCCCTTAAAGCCGAGAGCCTGAGCGCCGATATCAGCATGCAATTGCTCGAAGGCAAAGGCAAGCTGGAATTACAGACCACCAGCGGTGATATTGAGATCTCTGGTCGTTTGCAGGCCGAAACGTCGCTCAATTCTGCCAGTGGCGACCTGCAGGGCGACCTCTCAATTGCCCCTTCTGCTGCCGTCAGTCTGATCTCCAACAGTGGTGATATTGATTTGATTGTGCGTCCAGACAGCCAGTGTAAACTGGATGTGGCCAGCCGCAGTGGCGATGTGGAATGCCGCCTCAGCCTCGAGGGGCAAGAGGTCAACGAACATTTTCTGCAAGGTCGTTTGGGCAGTGGAGAAGGCACTTTAACAGCACGCACCAATAGCGGTGATGTGTTGATCTCCTGAATCTGATGGCTTGGCCCCTGCGGTTTTTTTTCTTGCTGCTGCTGTGCAGTCTGACGGCCTGTTACCGGCTGAATTTGCAGAGCTTTCTGGATGAAAGTGTGCTGTTTAATCAAGAACAGATTTTGAAGGGCCAACGCTTTGAGGTGCGTAAACATTTTTACCGGGAAAAACAATTGGAGTATGTCTTTGGCTATAGCGAAGCTGAAAGTACGGTTTTGAATCGGATTCTGGCAGAAGAAACGGCAGGCCAGGGAGGGCAACCCAATGGTGGGGTGATCAATTTGCGGATTGAACGCACCTATCGGCCTTTGGATGCGGTCGTCAGTCTCTTAACATTGGGGATTTATACCCGCAATTGGCTGATTGTTGAAGGCGATGTGATTGTCTGGAAAGAACTGTCCGATGGCGATTAAACGTTTTGGCTTGGGTTCTTTTTTGGGCTTACTTGTCTTCGGGTTAACAGGCTGTATGAGTCTGGTCTTGGAACATAAACAGGATTTGCCGCCCGTTTCTTTGACAGAAGTGCTGCGGGGCTATCGGGTCATGCCACCTGCCAGGCATTTCCTGCGCGAGGTTTGGGTCTACCATTTACTCGGATTGCCCAATTTGTCTTTGGGTACCCGCGAAGGCCTGGCTGCGAATCAAATTCTGGCACAGGTTCTGGCCCAAGAAACCGAAAACGGCCAAGGGGTGGTGCAGCTCAAAATTCGCCATGAACACACGGCCTGGACCCTGATTGCCAGTGCCGTCACTCTGGGCGTTTTGGTGCCCACAGCCGTGATCCTCGAAGGGGATGTGGTCCAATTGCAACCAGACAACCGTGACTGAAAAATCTGACACCCAGCGCCATCTGGGGCTGCATGTGGTTTACGAAGGCACCCATTTTCAAGGCTATCAGGTTCAGCCCATGCAACGCACAGTTCAGTTGCATTTGGAAATGGCTTTGGCAAAGGTTTTGGGCCATGTCTGTCCCACAATTTGTGCCGGTCGAACCGATGCTGGGGTACATGCCCGTGCCCAATTTGTGCATTTTCAAACTCACAGGGCCTTTCCGCTGGAACGTCTGCCTTTGGCGTTGCAACGCCATTTGCCTGCAGATATGGCGGTCTTAAGCGCCCATGAATTGCCCCCAGACTTTCATGCCCGTTTTTCGGCCTTGAGCCGTGTTTACCGTTATTTTCTATGGCCCGAAACCCGCGTTTTGCCTTTTAACTCCCGCTATTGTTGGCATTATCCCTATGCCTTTGATCGCGATTTGCTGTCTGAATTGTGGCCCCAATTGTTGGGATGCCATAATTTTGAGGCTTTTTGTAAAAGTGGCTCTTACCGCAGCCACTTTGTGATTGAGATTGAGCAAGCCTGCTTACATACACAGGCCAATGGTCTGATCACTTTGGAGATTCAGGCCCAGAGCTTTCTCTACAATATGGTGCGTACGCTGGTTGGAACGGTAATGGATATTGCACGTGGGCGTTTTCCCGCTGAACGATTGGCTCAAATTCTAAATAGCATAGACCGCAGTTTGGTGGGTCTGACAGCGCCTCCCCAGGGACTTTTTCTCTGGAATGTCCTGTACCCAGCCCAATTTGGCCTCGATTTAAATGCCGAGGCAGAGAGACAATCTTTGTTTTTTAGCCCCTAAAGAGGGGCTTTGAGCGGGGTCAGAACCCGATTTATAGCGGCTTTTCGGGGCCACGATCATCATCTCCGCCCAGGGTTTCGCGATCTTCTTCAGACATGGTATTGCCCATGCGTACGGCCCGGGGTTTGACGCCATCTTCATCGGGGGG
>JBIKWL010000019.1:0-50719 GCA_044356335.1 Candidatus Sericytochromatia bacterium | reverse complement strand
GCTACGGACACGACTCTAGAGACACGACTCCAGGAACGCAGCTCTGATCCAGAATTGAAGGCTTAAGCCTTTTTAGAGGGAACTTAAGCAGCAGATGTTTAAGCCGATTTGGGATTGGCTTTTTTGTTGGCTTTTTGAAATTTGGGAAAGAAAAACAGATAGAGCCCGCTCAGCCACAGGGAAAGCAAAATCAGGCCTGAGGGTAAAAAGACTGCCTTGCGGACAACGGGGTGAAAGAAATCCCCTTCGTGGAATTTCTGCAAAACGCCGCTGAGGCGAAATTGATGGTGGAGCAAATCACCATTGCTGGCATCGAACTGATATTCGAAATCGTTTTTCAGGCGCACCTGGTAGACCCCTTTGCCGGGATTAAAAATCACCGAGCCCACATCTTTCCAGCTTTTGACCTCGGCCTCAGGCAGGCCTTTTAGCTTGGTCAAAAGGGCCTCATGGGTAAACTGGGGACTGCTCAAGGCGACGCTGCCTGTGCGGGTTTTCGGTTGCACCCATTCAAAATCTCCGCGCACAATCAGCAAAAGACCTGTGATGATCGTAATCAGCAGGGGCAGCGAAATGACGAGGGCAGCGCGGCGGTGCCAAACGCGGCCATTGGCAAATATGCGGCGGCCCACAGACAATTGAGGGGTTTGTTTCGGTTGAGCAGCAGATTCAGACATTGCGAACTCCAAGGCAGAAAGCCAATTTTATCTTAAATTCAAGTAAACATAGGCATTATAGCACCGTAAGTTCAGCAAATCGGTTAGCAGGGTATTTAGCTTCATCGACGATTCATCGACTAAAATGGCGAAACGAAAAGAACCCCCACCGGAAAAACCGGCAGGGGTCGTTTTGGCTGTACTCTAAATAACTTAGAAAAAACTGAGGCCTAAGTAATTAGGGTTTGGGGGTTTTGGTGGGTTTGGGGCAGGGATGACGGCCTTCATCGGGGCAGGGATGGCGATCGGTGTCTGCATCTACAGCCACAAAACTGTGAGCGGGAGGAGGGGTTTTGCTGGGTTTGGGACAGGGGTGGCGGCCATCACCGGGACAGGGATGGCGGTCAGATTCGACAGCCACAGCAGCCTGATAAGAAGTAGAAAGGGTCATTTGGGTGCCGATCAAAGCAGTCAGGGCAGCCAGGGCAACAAAAAGGGTACGTGCCATTTGAAAAAAACCTCACAAAAGAAAATTTAGAGTCTCAGTTAAGATCAATATTAATCTATTCTTAACACAAAGTAAATAGATTATTGATTATTTTAAGTATATCTGATTCAAATCACAAATGCAAATGATTTGCAATTAATTCTCATTTTGGGCAAGTGCTGCTAAAATGAATCCCATTACTCGACAGATCCGGATGCCCATGTTAAAAATTTCTGCTTTGCGCAAAGAATACAAAGACAAAACCGCCCTGGTCGGCCTCGATTTGGATGTGCCTGCAGGGGATATCTTTTGCCTGCTCGGCCCCAATGGGGCAGGCAAAACAACCACCGTCAATCTGCTCTTAAATTTTATTCAGCCCAGCTCTGGCAGCGCCACCATCAACGGTTTTGATGTCACCCGTCAGGCCCTCGAAACCAAAAAGCACCTGGCGTATATCCCCGAATTGGTGATGTTGTACAAACACCTCAACGGCTTGGAAAATCTGGAATACTTCAGTTCTTTGGCAGGGCACCGCTATGATCGCAGCCAATTGGGCGCATTTTTGCAACGGGCCGGATTGCCAGTGGAGGCCCATGCCCGCTCAGTCGGGGGCTATTCCAAAGGCATGCGTCAAAAAGTCGGCATTGCCATGGCGATTGCCAAAAAAGCCGGATTGTTGATTCTCGATGAACCCACCTCGGGGCTCGATCCCAAGGCCTCTTGGGAGTTTTCGGAATTGCTCAAGCAACTGGCAAGTGAAGGCTCTGCGATTTTTATGGTCACCCACGATCTGTTTCGCGTCAAAGAAATGGGGGCCCGGGTGGGCATTCTCAAAGCGGGCGAATTGGTGGCCCAGATGAATACCGAAGAGATCAACCACAGCGACCTCGAACAGGTCTATTTGAAGTATATGCATTAGCCCCATGCAAGCAGAGATCATCGCCATTATCGCTCAAAAAGAATTCAAGCAGGTCTGGCTCGATGGCCGCTTTCGCTGGATCTTTGGCATTTTATTGCTCCTGTTTGGCTTGGCTGGCTGGGCGGGTTTCAGCCAGCAGCAGGATTACCGCTCTCAATTTGAACACGCCATGCACGAACAGCGTGAACTCTGGGTCAACAAAGGCGAAATGAACCCCCACTCGGCTGCCCACCACGGCATGCATGTGTTTAAACCGGCTTCGTTGGTGGCGGCGCTTGATCAAGGCCTGCAGGCCTATTTGGGGGTCTCGCTGTTTTTAGAGGCCCACAAACAAAACCAAAGCCGCTACCGCCAAGCCGAAGACGGCACCGTGCTTCAGCGCTTTGCGATTATGAACGCCGCCACCGTGGCCGAGGTCATGGTGCCCCTGATGATTATTCTCTTGAGTTTTGGGGCTTTTGCCAGTGAGCGCGAAAGCGGAACTCTGCGCCAATTATTGAGTCTGGGTCTGCCCCCCAGCCAGCTCTGGCTGGGGAAAATGCTCGGCCTCAGTGCCAGTTTGGCCGTGCTTTTGCTGCCTTTGGCCCTGCTCGGGTTGGGGACGCTTTGGCTCGCTGGAGGGGCAGAGGCCTTTGTCAGTGGGGCCCCGCGCTTGTTGAGTTGGTTGGGCTTACACGCCCTCTACTGGCTCTTGTTTTTGTGGGGCGGTTTGCTGATCTCGGCCCGCTGCCGCACAGCCCGCTTGGCTTTGCTGCTTTTGTTGGCCTTTTGGTTCAGCAATAGTTTTGTCGGCCCGCGTTTGGGTATGATGGTGGCTTCGCTTTTGCACAAAGCCCCCACTTCGGTTGAATTGCAAGCGGCGATTGAAGCCGACGCTGCTCAGGTCATGGACTGGGACACCCGCACGCAAAAAGTCGAAGCGCGGCTCTTGAAACAATACGGCGTTAAAAAAGTCCAAGATCTGCCCGTCAATCCAGCAGGCTTGATTCTGGCCGATGCCGAAATTGACGATGCCCGCGTCTACCAAGTCCACCTCGACCGCTTGCAAAACGACTGGCAAAACCAGTGGCGGGTCTTTTCCAAATTGGGTCTCGTGTTGCCAGGTATGGCCGTACAAAACCTCTCGATGGGCCTTGCGGGGAGTGATTGGCAGCATCACCGCCACTTTGCGGCGGCTGCAGAGGCCTACCGCTTGGACTTTGTCCAGCGCATGAATACCGATGTGAGCCGCAAAACCCAAGCGGTGGACGCCTATGAATACACAGCCGGCAAAGAACTCTGGGAAGCGGTCAAACCCTTTCACTACGATTTGCCTGCGCTGGCCTGGGTCTGGCAACAACAACTGAGTGGCTTGCTGATCCTGGCGGGATGGACCCTGCTTTTGGCCTTGCTCACACCTTTGGCTCTCAAACGCATGCCGGTAGACTGAGGAAAATATGCCTATTTCATTGCTGTTTACCCTGATGCGCCACGAATGGCGCATATTGCGCAAAGAAGTGATTCTGGTCGTGAGCCTCTTGGGATTCTGCTTCTTTCTGGGTGGGCTCAACGGCGCTTACCAATTGCAAATCCTGAACCAGAGCCAGGCCGAATTGGCTCAAAAAGAACAGCAGCGCCTGGGCAAAGAAATCGCCAAGGCCCGCAGCGAAGAGGCCCAGTTTCAAAGTGAGGGCATGCCACTCACGCGCTATGGCAAATCTGCACGCAACCCTTTTAAAGTGGCCCAAAAAGGCTCTCAAGCACTTTTGCCGCCAGGCCCACTGGCATCGCTGGTTTTGGGCCAGACAGATTTGCAGCCGCTCTCAACCCAGATCAGCCTGACCCATGTCGAAAATTTGCCCCGGCAAGAGCAATTGCATCACCCTTTGGGCCTGTTCTTGGGCCAGTTTGATCTGGGTTTTGTCTTGATCTGGCTCTTGCCACTGTTTATCCTCGGTTTGAGTTTTGACATTCTTGCCACTGAGCAAGAAAACGGCAGCCTGCGCATGTTGCTCTCGATGCCGATCTCGTTGCAACAATTGGCCCTGGGCAAAATCTGCATGCGGGCGATTGTCTTGACCGAGGCAATCGTGATTGGGCTCTTGCTCGTCAGCCTGGGCCAAGGCCTGGACCTGCGCCAGCCAGAGATTCTGACCCGTTGGCTGGGTCTGCTGGGTCTGACCCTGCTCTATGGTGCAGGGTGGTTTGCCCTGGCGCTGTGGGTCAATAGCCGCAAACGTCCAGCGGCCACCCAGGCCACGATCTTGGCTTTGATCTGGCTGGCTGTGCTCTTTGTGGTGCCTGCAAGTTTGAATCTGGCCCTCTCAGCACTTTACCCGCTGCCCTCCCGGGTGGAATTCACCCAGGCCACGGCCAAAGCCAGTGAAAAGGTCCGCAATGCCAGCAGTCAGCTTTTGGGCAAGTATTTTGAGGATCACCCCGAACTCAGCAGCAGCAAGCGCGACGAAGCTGAGTTTAATTTGCTGCAATTGGCCAAAGAAGACCTGATTGGCCAAGAGATTACCCCCGTGGTGACGGCCTTCCGCGCCCAATTGGCAAAACAGCGGCAGGTCTTGCAAAACCTGCAATTTCTCTCACCGGCTTTGGCCACCCAGGCCGCTTTCAACCGCTTGTCAGGCACAGGCCATGAGCGTTTGGAGGCCTACCGCAACGGGGTCGAAACCCACCAAAAAGCCTGGCGCGATTGGTTTACGCCGCGCATTCGCGACAATCTCGCGGTGCAAGTGTCGGACTACGCGCGTGTGCCCGTCTATCGTTGGCAAGAGCCAGCCCCCAGCGGAGATAAACTTACAGGGCAATACAGTTTGGGGCTGACCGCTGTCTACCTGGCCCTGATTGTGCTTTTGCTCGGATACCGGGCACTCAAGGCTTACCAGAATTACCAGATAGTGGATAGTTAAATGCACACGGGCAATCAGTATAAACTGCGAGAGTTTATACTCTGGACCCGGCATGAAATTTACGGGCTGACCCTATTGGCCGCATTGCCCACGGTTTTGTTTCAGATTTTCCATATCAAATGGCTGGCATTGCCCTGGGTGCCTATTGCTTTGATTGGCACGGCTGCAGCCTATCAAGAATATTTTAATGTGATTATGCGCAGCCTTTCTTCGACTCTGTACTCAGCTCAGAGCCTGTGTTATTATCTCTATTCTGATTTCAACGCTGACTGACCTTTCGTTAGAGTTACAAATGACTGCAATGATTCAAGGAGATTTTTTGATGACTACTTCACGTATTTGGCTTTCTGCCACTTTCTTGCTGGCCCTGGCTGCCTGTAACGGACAAAATCTGCCCAACACGCTTCCGACTTCGCTGCCGAGCAATGTGCCCGCTCTGGTTCGCCCCTCGGGCACACCAAATGCCCCTGTCACAACGCCTTCCCCTGTAACAGCTCCTTCCCCGGGTCAAGGTGAGATCAAAGTCGTGGGCGCCGATCTGTTTAATAAATACACAGTCAATTACCGCACAGGCATGAAATGGGTTTATAGCTTAAAAATGCCCGGATTCAGCCTGCCCAGCCTGCCTGCAATTCCCGGTTTTACCACCACCCAGCTACCGAGCAATTTGAGTGATCTCTTGAATATTGGCAGTGGTGGCACCTCCGGTGGAACTTCGGGTGGCAGCACCAGCAGCAATGGGGAGTTGGGTGAAATGACAATGGAAGTCAAAGCCGTGCAAGGCGACTTGGTCACAATGACCACAGCCGTGAAAATGAACTTGAATCTTCCCGGTGGCGCGCCCTTCAAGCCCACTGAAACCACTTTTTCCAAAGCTGAACCCCAAAAGCTTTACAATGTCCTTGCCCAAAGTGGCAATACCAACGGCACCTATACCTACAGCCTGATTGCAGCTGAAAGTGTGACCGTCACTGCCGGCAGCTATAACGCAGACAAAATCTCGGGCAAATTGCAAGCCGTCAGCAGCACAGGAGCTGGTGATGTGAGCTCTCAACAAGATTCATTGCTCTGGATGGCCAATCAAGTCGGTATGGTCAAACAAGAGACCAAAACGGTCACAGCCGGCATTTCCGCATCGACGGTCTTGGAACTCAAGAGCTTTACACCCTAAGTTTGTAAAGCAGGCTCAAGACACCAAGGGCTAAGGCAGGGTATAGTTCAGGTCTTTTTTGTAGAGCTGTTTGACCCGGCGATCAAACAGGGTTTTGTGAATTTCGGGAATGCTGTCACCAAAGAGATCCGACTTTGACAAACCGGCCCGCAAAGCCAGACCCAAATGAACCTCTGCCTTGCCTGTGATGCGTTTTTGTGAACCCACCACGGTCACTTTGGAGACCAAATCCCCATCGAGGTAAGAACTCGCCTCCACATAGGGACCGATCATAGCCGCAATTTCACTTTCCACGCGCAAACGGGGCAGGTGCAGGCGGGAGAGAACCCGGCCCGTAAACTCCAGTTTGGGATCTTTGATCAGGCCCCCATAATCATAGTCAAACGCAGACTTGAAGTCGGGGCTCTGGGAGAAATTCTGAGCCTTCATTTCGACGGCCACTTTGAGGCGACCATTGACCTGTCCGCCCAACTCCACAGAGCCCGTACCCTGATGGGCCCATTCCAAGGCAGCCCCTGGTTTGATAAAAATGGTCAGGGGAATCGGACCAATCGCGGTCACTATCAAAAAGGTTTTAAAATTGACATTGCCAATGGGCTTCAAAACCAGACCCGTTTGGGGGGCCACTGCTGATGGCACCTGTTGGGTGGCCCAGGGCGTGGTCGGCGTGGCTGGATTCAGTGTACTGAGGTTGACCCGGCTGGTGATGTCCCAGGTCAATTTTAATTCGGGAGCCAGACGCACAAACAGGGCTTTGCCGTTTTCCAAGCGAATTTGGACATCTGAAAGATCGGGTTGGGCGCGCAGAGCGGATTCAACTGTGACAAAACCCAATTGGAAGGTACGGCGATCCAATTCAATCGGCTTGATCATCTCTGGGTTGTTGACCCCAGAAAGGTCCAATTCCTGAAAAGCATCAGCCAAGCTGGCGTTGGCGGTTTGCACCAGGGTTTGCCCGTTTTGTTCGTTGTGTTCTGGCCGGGTTAAGACGCGCCGCAAAAAGGCCTGGCCCTCGCTGCTGCGGCCGATTAAAACCTCTCCGGGTTGAAAGACGCGCATGCCCCGAAAGACCAATTGCCCCGGCAAGGCGCGCAGCGGCTGGTTGCTCGGCTCTTGTAAGACAAGGGTTTGAGACTGCAAACGGTAAGTCTGGCGGCTGGGGGAGGTGTTTTGAACGCTGGCGGATCTTAATAAAGCTGGGTTCGCGCGATTTGTGGCAGAATTTAAAATTGACGCGGAAAGAGGTGAGGAAAAAGGCGCAGATTGGCAAGCCGTCAAAGCAGTGGTGATACACAGAGCGGGAAACAGAGCTGAAAACTTCATCTTTGGGCCTCTTTGGAACCAGACTTAATAACCAGTGCAAACGATCTGATTTAATAATCCAATAATACTTATTTAATAAAGATAACAATTTATCTGGGGCATTTCAAGCCCCCCCTAAGCAAGATCTGCCTGTTTTTTGAGATATAGAGATTATCTGAGATTTAATCTTTTTTTAAAGAAAGTTATTTTTTCACCCCTATGCAAATCCCCCCTCGGCTTGCCGCGATTCAGGGCCAAAAAATTGGTATCCACGACAGTGGTCTCTTCGATCGCGAAGACTATCTCACGGTGGGCAAGCCCCTGGGCCAGAAACTCAACGCCCGCGAAGCCCAAGAACTGGCTTTTCGCAATCCTGGCGCGGAGCTCATTGTTCGCACTTCGGGTGATCCTGGCCTGAACCATTTGCACGGGGAAATGCGTCAAAACCCACTTGAAGCTTACGATGTGTATGCCCTTTCGGTGCGGGATCGCTATGGGGCACCCGTGCCAGACAAAGTGCTGAACGTGGCTGAATTGACCTCAGCTGTGACCATTGAAGCGGCCTTGATCAACCGCTTTGAAGACCCCAACACGGGGATTGTCCCTGCAGGCTTGACCCTGGCCAGCTCTGATCGGCAATTGGCAGACCTCAAGCTCAAAGGGGGCGAAATTTTGGAGCGGCAGCTCTATACGTTGGTCAGCGCAGTTTCCGCTCCGGCTGTGGGAACGAACTCAATCAGGAAAAATTAAGTCCCTCCGTTTAAAGGTATTTGCGGATCACAATCGGAGCAGCCATCAAGACCAGGCTCAACAGGCTCAGCAGAACCAGATTGGGAATAAAATAAGGGACAAAACAGAGCAAAAAGCCAACCAACATCGCCGGCGCATCACTTTGTTTTCTGCCGTACAAAAAGTAGCCCCCGCCAATAGCGCCCAGGAGCATCCCGACCCACAGTGCCGACTCATCCATCTTTCATCCGAACCCTTCATCGCCAAGTTTTTTGGCGCGCATCTCAGCAAGTATCTCAACAAGTGTCTCAGCTTAAGCTTAACAAAATTCAAGTCTTTGAACAGGTTTGATCAAGTCTTGCTAAACTGAAAGAATGCAATCTGAACAAATCCGAGTCTCAAGCCCTCAGGGTGAGCGGTATAGATTTTCAAGGAGTCTTAATCATGTCTCACCCCCTATTTGGCTTAGCGCAGGTTTTGCTCACGCGCAAAACAACCCAATTCGCAACATTCGCGACCATCGCCTTCACCACAGGCCTGACTGTATTCAACCCGAATGCAGGGGCGGCAGAGACAGCAAAACAGAGCAGCACTATCCTCATTAACGCTCAAGCAGAGACCCGGCCCTTTCCCCATTTCTGGGAGACGATCTTTGGATCCGGGCGCGCCATCTTGAGCCTGCGTGAAAGTTTTCGCGAAGATCTCAAGACAGTCAAAGATGTGACAGCCATGGCTTATGTGCGGCCCCATGCCATTTTTCACGATGAAATTGGGATCTATGATGAAGACGCCCAAGGCCAGGCTGTCTACAATTTTTCGTATATCGATCAGATCTACGACGGCCTGCTTGAACAGGGCGTGCGGCCCTTTGTCGAATTGAGTTTTATGCCGCGCAAATTGGCCTTGCATCAGACAGAACACGCCTTTTGGTACAAACAAATTACCGCTCCGCCCAAAGATTGGCAAAAATGGGAAGCCTTGATTGAGGCCTTTACCCGCCACTTGGTGCAGCGTTATGGTGTCGCTGAGGTCTCTCAGTGGTATTTTGAAGTCTGGAATGAGCCCAACATTGATTTCTGGTCGGGAGAGCCCAAAGCTGCTAGCTATTACGAACTCTACGCCCGGGCCGCAAAAGCCGTCAAACGGGTCAGTCCGCTCCTGCGCATCGGGGGCCCCGGCACGGCCCAGGCCGCTTGGGTGGATAGCTTTATTCAGTACTGTGTCGATCACAATTTGTCGCTGGATTTTGTCACAACCCATGTCTATGCCAATGATTCAGCCCAGGATGTCTTTGGCACACAAGAAGTGATTCCACGCAAAACCATGGTGGCCCGTTCGGTCCAAAAGGTCTATGATCAGGTCAAACGCTCCCCTCGGCCCGATCTGCCGATTATCTGGAGTGAATACAATGCCTCGTATAAAAATGAGGTGGCCGTTACCGATTCCGCGTTTATGGGCCCCTGGCTGGCCCACAATATCAGCCTCTCTGATGGCAAAGTTGCGGCCATGTCTTATTGGACTTTTTCAGATGTCTTTGAAGAATTTGGGGTGGTCAAAAAACCCTTTTATGGGGGTTTTGGCCTGATTGCGGCAGGCAATATTCCCAAGGCCTCTTTTAATGCCTTTCAATTGCTGCATCAACTCGGCACACGCCGGATTCCGATTGATACAGACCAGCTCTTGGCGACCCGCCGAGAGGATGGTTCTTTGGCGATTGCAGCCTGGAATTACGCCGAACCCGAGGCGATTGGCAGCCCATTACACCTGCGGCTGCAATTCAGTGGGTTAAAGGGGTTAAACAAAGTCTTGATTCAGCAAGTGGATCCTGAACACGGCTCGGCTTTGGCCACCTGGGAAAAATTGGGCAAACCCAACTTCCCCAGCCGCGAAGAACTGGTTCAATTGCGGGCCGCAGCCCAATTGCCGGCCCCCCGTGTGCGCGCACTGAAAGGCCCCAGCGATCAGCTCGAATTGGAACTGCCCGCCCATGCTTTGGCTTTGATTGAAGTGGTGCCCTGATGTTCAAACGCAAGCAAACAGACAAAAGTCAGATCGGCCCTTGCTCCAAAAGAGCAGGCAGGCCTGCGGCCATGCTCTTGGCTGCGTTGGCGCTTTCAACCGGTCTCGGTCTAGTCAGCTGCCAAGGTGTGGCCCTGCAAGCGCCCACACTGGCACCCACCCGAACCACAGCTGCCGCTGTCAGGCAGAACGCCGCTCAAGCCAATGCCTCGCTCTACCCCCAAACCACGCTGACCCGCGACGATCAGGCCTTTCTCGAAGATCTCTCGCGGCGTTCCTTTCGCTATTTTCTCGAACAGGCAGATCCCAAAACCGGACTGGTACTGGACCGCGCCCATACCGATGGCAGCAATAATGGTGAGCGGATTGCCAGCACTGCGGCCACGGGTTTTGGGCTGACAGCCCTGTGTATTGCCGCTGAACGCGGTTGGATTCAGCCCAGCACAGCCCGTGAGCGGGTGGTCAATACCCTGACATTTTTGCTCAAGCGTGTGCCGCATCAGCACGGCTGGATGCCCCATTTTATCGACCAAGTGACCGGCGAACGGCGTTGGCAAAGTGAATATTCATCGATCGACACGGCTCTGTTGTTGGCAGGGGTCTTGAGTGCCCGTGGCTATTTTCAACACGACGCTGAAATTGTGGCACTGGCCAATCAACTGTATCAGCGTGTGGATTTTAAATGGATGCTCAATGGCCATGCCGGTCTGCTCTCACACGGTTGGACGCCCGAGCAGGGGTTTATTCCCACCCGCTGGGATACCTACAGCGAACATCTGATTCTGCAAATGTTGGGCCTGGGCTCTCCCACCCACGCTTTGCCGCCCAGTGCTTGGCAAAGTTGGCAACGCACGGGTCTGAGCTACGGAGGCTATACCTATCTCAATGCAGGCCCCCTGTTTACGCATCAATTTTCCCACAGCTGGCTGGACTTGCGCCATTTGCACGACTCTGTCCCGCCTTACACAGATTTTTTCGCCAATTCGGTCAAAGCCACCCGGGCCCACAAGGCCTTTAATTTGAGTTTGGCCCCAGAATTTCCGGGTTACAGCGATACGATTTGGGGCATTACCGCATCCGACAGCGCCAAAGGCTATGTCGCCTGGGGTGGGCCTCCGCGCTCGCCTGAAATTGATGGCACGGTGGTTCCCTGCGCTGCTGGCGGCTCGTTGATGTTCTCACCCGAAATCACGATCCCAGCCCTGCGGGCCATGGCGGCGAAGTATGGAACTAAAATCTATGGCCGCTACAGTTTCAGCGATGCTTTTAATCCCAATACCGGCTGGGTCAACCCTGATGTGATTGGGATTGACCTGGGAGTGACCTTGTTAAGTGCCGAAAACTTGCGCACTGGCCATGTTTGGAAGTGGTTTATGCGCAGTCCGGAAATGGCAAAAGCGTATCAGGCGGCGGGTTTGAGCCGTTGAAGCCCTGGATCAACAGCCTTAGTTACTGAAGTATTGAGGCACTTAGGCCTTAAATCTATGAAGGGTCAGATCTGAGAGAGGGGCAATCTGCTCCGGTTGACGCAAGGCTCTGAAGTTCGGGCCGCTCACTATTCAGATCCTTGGCCAACGGAATGAGTGTCGTTGGGTGTCTGACATTTCAGATTTGGAATTTGACTTGAATGATGAAGAAGGCGTAAGTTGGCCAGAATCTCAATCTCCCTGCTTTATTCAGGCTTCAATGCTTATCTGTTTTGGCACAAGGCCCTGAAAAGTGAAGGCAATAGGAGCACCGCCGGTCCAGGATGGACAAAGGCGGTGTGACTCTTAAGTGCTTCTAGCAGAGCCGATGGCGATGCTTAGAAGGCACTTACTTAGCACCAACGGTGCTGTAGTGAGCGGAGCACATGGATGTGCGCAGTGAGCGGCCTGAACTTCAGGGCCTTAGCCAAGGGTAGCTATCCACTGATTTTTAGTTTTGTTTTTCGATCCACGATTTATTCGATCCACGCATCTAAAAATGCAAAGGTTTTGCTTAAAACCTATCTCCCCATCCCTGCTTGGGTCGGCTGGTATAATAAAAAGGTAAACAGACAGAAAAGTCTGGACGACCAAAGGAGAAGACCATGGGCAACCTCACCGTTTCCAATGAACTGTATTTAAGCGGGTTAGATGCCCTGCTTCAGGGTCAGGCGCCTGTGGCCCTGCGCGCCCCCCACGGCAACGAATTGCACTGCAAGGGCTGGATTCAAGAAGCCGCCTTGCGCATGTTGCTGAATAACCTCGATGCCGAAGTGGCCGAAAAGCCGGAAGAACTGCTGGTCTATGGCGGCAGCGGCAAAGCGGCCCGCAATTGGGAGAGCCTGCGTCAGATTGTCAAAACCCTGATGAATCTCGAAAACGACGAAACCCTTTTGGTGCAGTCGGGCAAACCTGTGGGTGTGTTTAAATCCCATCCCGACGCCCCCCGCGTCTTGATCGCCAATTCCAATTTGGTGCCCCATTGGGCGACCTGGGAAAAATTCCGCGAACTGGAAGCACTCGGCCTGATGATGTACGGCCAGATGACAGCAGGCAGCTGGATATACATTGGCACCCAGGGCATTTTGCAGGGTACCTACGAAACCTTCAGGGCTGTGGCCGAAAAACATTTTCATGGCAGCCTCGAAGGCCGTCTCTGTGTGACCGCCGGCCTCGGTGGCATGGGCGGCGCTCAGCCCCTGGCGATCAAAATGAACGGCGGCGTGGCCCTCTGTATCGAGGTCGACCGCAAACGGATCGAACGCCGGATGGAAACACGCTACCTGGACCAATGGTACGAAGACGTAAATACCGCGATCGACCAGGCCATCGAAGCCAAACGCAATGGTTGGGCCCGCTCGATCGGTGTGCTGGGCAACGCCGCCGAAATTTTGCCTGAATTGGTCAATCAGGGGATTGTGCCTGATGTGGTCACCGACCAGACCAGTGCCCACGATCCGCTCAATGGCTATGTGCCTGCTGAATACAGCCTGCAAGATGCCGAACACCTGCGCAGGGCCGATCCCGAGCATTATATTAAGTTGTCGATGCACTCGATGGTGCGCCATGTCGAAGCCATGATCACCCTGCAAACCCGTGGGTCAGTGGTCTTCGACTATGGCAACAATATCCGCCAACAGGCCTTTAACCGTGGTTTGGAACGGGCCTTCGCCTTTCCCGGCTTTGTGCCTGCCTATATCCGCCCGCTGTTCTGTGAGGGCAAAGGCCCCTTCCGCTGGGCTGCGCTTTCGGGCAATCCCGAAGACATCTTCCGCATCGACGAGCTGATTCTCGATGAATTTGCCTACGACGAAGGCCTGATCAAATGGATTCACCTGGCCCAGGATCAGGTCGCCTTCCAAGGTTTGCCCGCCCGCATCTGCTGGCTGGGCTATGGGGAACGGGCCCGTTTGGGCAAACGCATCAACGACCTCGTGGCCAGTGGCGAAGTCTCGGCCCCGATTGTGATTGGGCGCGACCACCTGGACTGTGGCTCGGTGGCTTCGCCCAATCGCGAAACCGAAGCCATGTTGGACGGCAGTGACGCCGTCTCCGATTGGGTCTTTCTCAATGCCATGATCAATGCCGTGGGCGGCGCGTCTTGGGTCTCGATCCACCACGGCGGAGGGGTCGGCATTGGCTATTCCCAACACGCAGGTATGGTGATTGTGGCTGATGGCAGCAAAGAAGCCGAAGCCCGATTGGAGCGGGTCTTAACCAGTGATCCAGGCATGGGCATTATTCGCCATGTCGATGCCGGTTATCCCGAAGCCGAAGCCGCCGCTCGCCATCATGGGGTGCGCATCCCGATGTGGGAACAATAAAACCACCATGAAATTGCTGACTTTTCGGGCGGTTGGCGCCGCGCCCCGTGCCGGACTCTTGCTTGAGCGCCAGGGTCAACAAAAAGTCGTGGATTTGGCCCATGCCGCGACCAAGCTTTGCCATTTAAACCTGCCCGAGACCACGCTTGCTTTGCTTCAGGCTGATCCTGGCCTGAAGCTCACCCGGCGTGTCTTCGAGGCTCTCAACAGTACCCAATCAGGGGAACAGACGCCAGGTTTTGAACTGGCAGACATTCAGCTTTGCCCGCCGGTGATGTTTCCGGGGGCGATGCTGGACTTTTATACCTTTGAACAACATGTGGCCACCTGCCGGGCCAAACGGGGGCTGGAAGTGGTGCCCGAATGGTACCAATACCCGGTCTATTACAACGGCAACCCCCGCGCTTTAATCGGCCACGGGGCCGATGTGGCCTTTCCCAAGGGCGAGAGCAAACGCGATTACGAGCTGGAATTGGCCATTGTGATTGGCAAAGAGGGCCGGGATATTCCCGTCGAAAAGGCCGAGGAATATATTGCCGGTTATACCATTCTCAACGATTGGAGCGCCCGCGCCATTCAGGCCGAGGTCATGAAGATCGGCCTTGGCCCCGCCAAAGGCAAAGACTTTGCCAGCAGCTTGGGCCCTGTGCTGGTGACACCCGATGAGATCGGTGACCCCCGCAATTTAACCATGGTGGCCCGGGTCAACGGCGAGGAGTGGTCACGGGGCAATTCGGGCAGCAGCTTTTATACCTTTGCCCAGATGATTGCCTTTGCCTCCGAAGGTGTCACGCTCTACCCTGGCGATTTGCTCGGCTCAGGTACGGTGGGCACCGGCTGCGGTCTGGAATTGGACAAATTTCTCCAACCGGGTGACAGCGTCGAATTAGAGATCGAAAAGATCGGGATCCTCGCCAATCGCGTGGTTTAAGCTTTGCCTTTACAGTTAAAGACAAACCCCGAATCCCCGCTGCGGGTCTTGGTCTGGGACGAAAATCCCGGCCATGTGCCCGAAGCCATCTATCCAGAAGGCATGCGGGAAACCCTGGCAAGGGTTTTAAGAGAAAAGGGCTTAAACGGGCTCAGGGAAATTCCCTGTGCGCTCCAAACAGCCCATCTCGATCAGCCTGAACAGGGTTTGCCAGATGCCCTTTTGGCGGAAACAGATGTCTTGGTTTGGTGGGCCCATTTGCGCCATGCCGAACTGTCTGACAGCCGCACAGCGGCCATTGTCAAAGCCGTTGAAACACGGGGCCTGGGCCTGGTTGTCTTGCACTCGGCCCATTATGCCAAACCCTTTTTGCAATTGCTCAAGACCACGGGACACCTCAAAGGCGGATGGCACGAAAACGGCCAGCCCGAAGAGATTCGGGTTTGCGCGCCCCAACACCCCATTGCCCAAGGCATTTCAGACTTTACACTCCCAGCTGAAGAAATGTATGGCGCGCCCTTTGACGTCCCCGCACCCGAATGCCTGGTTTTTCAATCGTATTTCCCGCAGGCCCAGCGCTTTTTTCCTTCAGGTCTGGCCTGGAGCGTGGGGGCAGGCATCGATCCGAATTTTGCTTCTGGCCCTGGTGGAGGCCAAGGCCAAGGCGAGGGCCAAGGCCGCATCTTTTATTTTCGGCCTGGCCACGAGGCCCATCCCACGTATTTCCATCCCCAGGTACAGGCCCTGCTCTTCAATGCTGTCTGTTGGGCGGGCCACAGAATTTAGCTTGGTGAAGCGCTATTTTAGTGGGATTCGGCCACGCGGCTGGGATAGAGTTTGACATGGGAGCGCTCGGCCACGGGTTCGCCGGGCAGGCCCCAGAAATAGGTGTAACTCAAAGCGCCCCCTTGGTGCAGGGTGATTAAAATGCGCTCGCGAAAGCCCTCTGAACCGAGCAAATCGCCATGTTCAAAGGTCAACACATGTTCACCCATGCTGTTGTACTCTTCTAAGACCAAGGCATGAGCAACCAGACCTGGGGTATTGTTGCTGATCACCCAAAGGTGAATCAAACCACTGGGATCGGGGGCCAAATAGGTGTGTTCATGGTGCAAAAGTGAGGCTTCGCGGCTGGCGGTATATTCCAGCCGCAGACCATTGCAATGAGCCAAGGGCTCCAGCTTTAATTCTCCCTGAAACCCGTCTCCGTCATGGGCAACCCCTTGTCCAATATACCGGCCCTGGCGGTCGCCCAAAATTTGAATCAGACCCATTGCATTGCTCCTGCCTGTTTAAAGGTTATTTCAGTTCGATCTCAAGCGTGTATTCGCCGTCCACATCGGCAGGCGCCGTGACCCCAATCAACACATTATACGGGTTGGTGGTGGAGTTGAGGGTGACAACACGGTGAAAACCGGGCTGGCCGACGCGGGCCACATTGTCTTGAAAGCTGGCTTCACAGCTGACTGCGGAGGAAATTTTGGGGGGGATGTCAAAGCGGGTGGTTCCGATCTGGTAAGCGTAGAGGCTCATATTTGCACTGCTATCTTTGGGAATCACGCGGATCACCATTTCGGTCCGAGCGGGCATCTCTACCGAATAAAAGGCATGGTAACCGCGGAATTTGCTGTTTTGGGTCGCAGGGAAACAGGCCATAGAGCTACTGGAGGCCCAAGACAAATCGCTGACTTCGACGCTGTTGTCAAAATTGCTTTGCACAGAGACAGTTTGTTTGGTTTTGACATCGATCTTCTTTACAGAACTGGGCCAGGTTTTGGTCGCTGTGACGGTATTCGAACTACTTGAACTGCTGCTATTGGTGCCTTCAAATACTTTGGCCAAATTAGCAGGGGTGTCGCAGGCGCTGAGCAGTAAAAACGAGGCAAAGACAAATGTGAGCGATTTTTTCATAAACATTCCTCAATGACGTGTGGTTATAAGCCTTTTGGCGAGACGTTCCATTTTAACACGCTGTGAGAACAGGTGAAAGAGCCGATCTAACCCGCATTCAGACACAGGCCCTCAAAATCCAAAGCCAACTCAAGCGGCTCGATCCCCTGCGCACGCCAGTTTTGAGAGAGTTCTGCGAACAGGGCGGGATCGCCCAAGGCCAGGCCACAGTCGCCGCCCCCTGCCCCCGAAGATTTGGCTGCCAGCCCTTGGGCCTCTGCAGCCACAATCAAAGCGACCAGGGCTGGGGTTTCTATCGGAGCCAAAAAATCCGTTTGCAGCTCTTGCAAGAGGTGGCGGTATTGGCCCACTGCTTGCAAGAGGGGAGCGTTCTGCCCCTCGATCAGAGCAGAACGGGCAGCTGAGGTGGCTGCGTTGGCGCTGAAGAGAAAGCGCATCCAGCCCTCAGGGACTTTTTCTTTGAGGTATCTGATCTCTTCGAGAAAATCCAGGGTGGCAGCAGGATGGCCTGTCCAGCCCACTTTCAGCCCCAAGTCTGCAGGCCAGGGCAGTTTTTCAATGCCTAATAAGGGCCAATTCACTTCCAGCAGCTTGTTCAAGGGCAAAGCACCCGGTTTGAGCCAGGAGGCGTCATAGCGCCGGTAACAGGTCACACTGCCAAAGATCACCGCGGCCAGATCTGCGCCGCTGCCCCCGCCCTGTGCTCCCCCCTGAGAGCCACTGTGGGCCAGGGTTGCCAATTTAAACAGTTTTAAACGGGCTTCGTGGCTGTCAATGGCCTCGCCATGAAAGGCCAGCACCGCCGCCAAAACGGCCACGGTGACGGCGGCGCTGCTGCCCAGCCCCAGTTTGGCCCCGCTGCTGTGTAAATCTGATTGTAAGCGCAACTGAAAGGGAACAATCGCCTGTTCCAAACAGCCCAGATAGGCAAAGGCCCATTGCAGGGCCTCAGCGACAAAATTGAGTTTGTCGGTCTGATTTTCAGCAGGTGTTTGCCAGACAATCTGGCCCTGTTCATAACGAAAGCCATTTAATCTGCCTGGCAGCAAATCTGTTTGCAGCGAAAACTGCTCAGCGGGGACAATTTCCGCATCTAAATAGCGTTGAAAACTCAAGAGCAAAGCCTGACTGCCAGGCTCTAAAATGGCATATTCGCCCAACAGAAACAATTTGCCGGGCACCCGCAATTTTATCGGCTTCATGGCGATTGTTCAGCCAAAGCGTTTGGCACCAGAAACGCACCGGGCCCCGGTCGGCAGGGGATGAGGGCCTTGAGTTCGTGCCAATGGGCCAAGGCAGCCTGAAAACGGGGCCAATCGCGTTCTTGCATCAACACCTTGAGGTTGGGCCCTGCATCAATCGTGGCATAACATTCCAATCCAGATTGCCGCAATTCACGTATTCGTGCCAATAATTCCAAGGTTAAAGGCATCCAGTAGATCACGGCCGGTCGCGAGGCCAGGGCTGTGGCATGCATTTTGAGCGCATTGTGTTCCATCAGCTCACCCAGGGCACTAAAATCGCGGGCGGCAATCGCCTGCCGCATCTGAGCCAGATCTTCGTCAATCGAGGCCAACCAAGATGGATACAGCGGCGAGGTTGCCACGGTTTGGGCCATGCCGTCGCCCGAAGACAAAGCCTTGGGCAAATCGTTTAAAACCAACACGGCCATACAGAGATCCCAGTCGGGTTTTTCTTCGAGGGGAATGGCATAAGAATCAGACCCATCAGCGGCATCTCCGCGCTGCCACTCGGCAAAGCCGCCATAGAGTGAGCGACAGGCAGAGCCCGAGCCCTGCCGGGCCAAGCGCGAGAGTTCGGCGCGCGAGAGTTCAAGTCCGGCTGCTGCTGTAGCAGCCAAGGCCAAGGCCGCAAAGCCCGATGCCGAGCTGGCCAGACCGGCCCCAGTGGGAAAATTATTCTCACTTTCAATCTTGGCTGCACCAAGAGGCGTCTCGCTGGAGCGTGTTTCTTTGTGGCGCAGCAAATCGAGCAAACGCTGAACCTTCAGGCGCATGGGTTCGCTCGCCAATTGCCCGTTGAGCCAGAGTTGATCGGGCCCAGTTGATTCGCTGTAGGTCACACGGGTGCGGGTCCAGAGTGCGTCGAGGGTCAGCGAAATGCTGCCATTTTGGGGCAATTTGAGGGCCTCTTCGCGTTTGCCCCAGTATTTGATCAGGGCAATATTGCTGTGGGCCTGGGCCAAGGCACTTTTCACAGAACGTGTCACAGGGTGTCTTTCTGTGGATTCAGGGGTGGTTTGAGCTGGCGCGGGGGGCGGCCCCGGCGGCGAGGAGAAATACTGCGTGTGTTTTTGCTCTGCAGGCGCTTCACACAGCGGCTCATGGTGGCAATACTGAGCTGGATCTGCGAGGCCTCAGCAAAGCGTTCACAGAGATCTTGCAGGGTGGCTTGGGGATGGGCCTGAATGATTTGTGAAAGCAGGTCCATGCCTTCGTCATCGACACGCAGCTTTTGACCACCACCTCTGGGTTTGGGTTCGATGCTGCCCTTTTCGCGGTACTGTTTGACCAAAGCCAAAACAAAGCTCAGGCTCACTTCAAAACGGGCGGCAATCGCCCGCATGGAGCCTTGCTGGTTGAGGTAGGCCTGAAGGACGCGAATGCGTAGGTCTTCGGAATAGGGTTTCATGGGCTGCTTTTTATTGGGTGTGCTGTAGTTTCAGAATAACACAGACTAGAATGGCTTCACCACGGCCAGAATCACGACCACAAAGAGAACCAGAGTGGGCAATTCATTGATCAGCCGGGCCTGTTTAGAAGTCAGCTTGCAGCTGCCTGCTTCCAGCTGTTTGCGGACCTTGGCAGCGTAATGGTGATAGCCCATTAAGCCAATCACAAACAACAATTTGACATGAAACCAGCCGCTTTTCATAATCACGGGCCAGCGGGTGGCGATCAGGCCACAACCCAGCAACAATGACACCATCATCGCAGGATTCATGATGATACGCAGCAATTTGCGCTCCATCACAGCAAGGGTTTGTTTGACCTCGTCGGAAGTGGCTTCGATGTGATAGACATAGAGCCTGAAGATGTAGAAGAGGCCAGCAAACCAGGCCACCACGGCAATAATGTGAAAGGCTTTGAGCCAAAGATAGAGTTGGGCCATTAAATCAAGTGCTCCTGTGTTCAGTCAAGATTGAGTTGCTAGCAGTATCCCCCGCGCAGGCTTGATTGGACAAGGCGTTAACAGGTGCATTGGTGATACAATGAACGGGCTGTTTTTTTGTAAATACTGGCCGTTTCACCTATTTTTTATGTGTACAACGGGCTTAAATAGAAAGTGATGTCCCAATGAAAAAAACACTTTTGACCTTTTTCTTTGGCCTCCAATTCTCCACATCCGCCTTGGCTGCAAATCTGCCGCCAGAAATTATAGCTTCAGCGGCCCAACGGGTGGAATATGGCCTCAATCCAGCCCTGGCGATTGTCTACCTCGAAAAAGGACAGCCCCCCGTGATTCAAACCTGGGGCAGACGCAATTTGAGCCCCCAATCAGAGGCGATTACAGCACAAACGTCATTTGAATTGGGCAGTTTGAGTAAACTGTTCACCGCCCTTGAAGCGGCGGTCTTGGTCGAGCAAAAAAAACTCAGCCCCGAACAAAATCTCAAGTCGTTCTGGCCCAGCAGCTGGGGTGTTTTGCCCGCTTCTTTAGAAAATATTTCCCTGCAGTCGCTGCTGGCCCACCGCTCGGGCCTGCCGCGTTTGCCAGATAATTTTGCCCCCGCCAATCCCGATGACCCTTACCAAGACTATTCCCGGCAGAAATTATTGCAGTTTTTGTCGGGCTTTGCTCCCGACAAAACACCCGCTGCTTATAGCTACTCCAATTTGGCCTATGGCCTCTTGGGTGCTTTGGAAGCAGCGCTGAGTGGCAGCGCCAATTACAACGCCCTATTGAGCCGCGATCTGTTTTCACCGCTGGGAATGAAGTCGACGGGCACCGCCGCTCCTGTGTCACCCCATTTTTTGGCCCAGCCCCATTTTGATGGCCTTGCCGTGCCCGCCTGGACCTTTTCCGAGGAGACAGCCGGGGCCGGGGCCTTGCGCTCAAATGCCGAAGACATGGCCCGCTTTTTGCAGGCCCAATTAGCTCCGCCGCCCACGCTCCTGGGCAAGGCGATCCAACGCAGCCAGATGCGCCTGCCCGGTGAAGACAAACCGCATGTGGCTTATGCTTGGCATATCGTGGATTATAAAGGCAGTACCTTGCTCTTTCACAACGGCCAAACAGGCGGTTCGCTGAGTTTTATTGGTCTCGACCTCAAACAGGGCAAAGGTGCTGTCGTTTTAACCAACAATACCGATGCCGTCGAAGATCTCGGCTTGCGCCTGCTCAACCCCAACTCCCCACTGCGCACAATCAAGGACCTGCGCAGGCCGACCGCCACACTTGAGAACTATACCGGCCAATACCAACTCGCGCCAGGCATGGTCTTCACCATTACCCAGGCAGCAGGTTACTTACAGGCCCAACTCACAGGACAGCCCGCATTGCGGATTTTCCCAACCGACAAGGCCCACCAATTCAAATACCAAGCTGTGGAAGCCACTTTGACCTTTCAAAGCGACGACAAGGGCAAAATCACAGGCCTAAATTTGGAGCAAAATGGCCAAACCCATGGGGCCGAGAGGCTTTAGTTCCCTTACCCGGTGTGTTGCATCGCTTCGGTTTTGATCACCTTGTAGCGCAATTGCTTTTTGGCATAATAATACTCGACGGTCATGACTTGGATCTGCTCTGGCCCGATTGGTGTGGCTGCTTCAAAGCTCAGAAAGTCTTTTTTCCAGCTGACCACAGGCTCTTTGGCACGGGAAACATAGGTTTGGATATGGTGGTATATTTTGCCATCAAAATAATAATAAGCATAATAGAAAAAATCGCCATGATTGCCTTCGTCGCGCAAGATCAATTGGCGTTTTTTATCAGGGCTGACATAGGTTTTGACCGTGCTGCCTTTGGGCAATTTGGCCACAGTTTCGGTGACGGTTTCTGTCTGCCAAGCGGGGGGAGCAGCCCAGGCGGGAAAAGACAGTAAACTCAGAGACAAAAGAGCTGGTAAGAGAGACTTAAACGTTTTTTGCTTAAATAGGTTCACAAGGAAGTACTCTTTTCAATTGAGGGTGCTTCATTTTAACAGAGAAGCCCATCAAGTAAACATCAAGATCCGTTCCAGCCCCACACCGCTGATTAAACAGTTTAAATGCCGATCCCCCCGCAACTCTGCAGCCCAGGATACCAGCCCACAATCGGCCAACTCCAGGGTTTGCTCTCCAAAACGGGCATAGGTTTTGATCTGAAAACCCTGATAATAATCACTGCCCGTTTCGGATTGCAATTCCGCCTTAAATTCGCCGCTGTTTTGCAAACACTCCCAAAGGGCCAAACCCACCTGTTTGCGCGCAGATTTGAGCCAGAATTTGAGACTCATGTCGTGCAAGCCAAAATGTTGAAACAGGGCCTTTTGTAAAACCAAATGTTTTAAAACGGCTTCGAGCACAGGTTCCGTTGCTCGGGTCTGCAAAAGTGAACAGGCCGCCAACATCTGAAAATGGGCATAGCGCCCAGGGCCTTCAAACAAGGCTGTTCGCAGGGTGCGGTGGGAGCAAATCCAATGCAGTTCGGACGCTTTGGACTGCATTTGCTCGGCAGCCATGAGCAGGCAAAGTAAATTGCTGGGATCAGCGATCACTTCACAATTGCGCAGGGCTGAAAGCACGTTATTTTGGTTGATACGCCCATAGACCGCAGACGAACCCAAAGGGGTCACTGGCCCCAATTCGATGGGCTTAAAGCCCAATGCAGCAGCCAATTTGAGTGCATCTAACTCCCCTTCTTTGAGCGTCAGCGGATCCAAGGTTGAAGGCACAACCAAGCGATTCTGAGACAGGCCGGCCAAGAGATCCGCCGGACGTAATTTGGCGATTTTCTGGCGGTAGACCTCCAACAGCAAACTGCTCAATTCCCCTTGGCTGAGGGAATTGGCCAGTTTCTCGACCAAGTCTGGGATGCCTGCTTTGGCCAAAATTTTCTTGAGGGCCGGGTGATTGGGTTCAGGCATGAGGACCGACCTCAGGCCTCTGGCAGTTTAAGGCCAAAATGCTTTTGAATCACATCGACATAGTGGGCGTCACCGATCGGCCAAGGTTGTTCGAGCAGGTATTCTTTGCGCTCCCAGAGGGTGCGCAGGTTTTCAGCCCGGTCCTCAAAATCGTCTGCACCTTCGTCTTCGACGATGTATTTGAGCATCTCCAAGGCCTTGGCCAAATTGGCCTGGGAAAAGAGGCTGCTGTCTTCCCAGGGCTCTCTGTCACCGGCCACGGCCAACCAAGTACTTTCACTGCCATCGGAACTCCAACAGAGCTTGCGCAACAATTGGCCTTCACGGCTGTGTTCGTAATCAAATTGGTCATTGCGTGAATCAATACAGAGAAAAATCACCTCACCAAAACGGGCTGAGAGATCCAGGGTAAAATCGTCATCCCCTTCAAAGAGCCCATCGACAAAATCGTTGCCATAATTACAGACCTTCCAGTCTGATTCGGGATGGGTCTGAACACGCGCAAAGCGTTTGCGGAGTTGTTCATCGCTGGCGGCGGTTTTGAGAAAATAAGCACTGTAAAAAACACCCATGGCAGACGTTCTCCTTGCCTGAATGACGTATAAAAAACTGCAAATTGCGAAAACTTCACTCATCATACGCTTTTCAGAAAAAAAAACAAGGTCTAGAGGCCTGAATGGCTTTGATGCGGCATTTTATTCCAGGTGATCCTGAATTTGATTGACCACGGCAATCATACTGGCATAAGGGCCTGTGAGCAAGGATATATCTACCAGTTCGGAATCCAGATCGTCGAGTTGATCGGCAATCAAATCACAGTGATCCACCAAATGGTCCAATTCTAAATCGAGGTTAAACAGCCGTATTATCAGCCCCCCCTGCAGCCCCCCGCAGCCGTGCGCGGTTTAATACCACGGCCTCGCCAGACAAAGTGACTTTTCCGCTGGCATCTTCAATCCAGGTTTCGATCGTGGCGCGGGATTTTTCAATGCTGCGAATCTGAAAATGGGCCCGATACACCGTGTCGACGTACATGGGAGCTTTGAATTCCAAGCTTTGCGAGAGATAGACCGTGCCCGGTCCCGGAAAATCCATGCCCAGCACCCGCGAAAAGACCGAAGCTGAGAGCATGCCGTGCATAATCGGCCGTTTAAACAGCGTTTGAGCGGCATAGTCAGGGTCCAAATGCAGGGGATTGGCATCCCCGCTGATACGCGCAAACGCGATCACGTCTTCTTGGCTAAAACACACTTCTGAGCTGAAGTGATCCCCCACAGTTAACATTTCGGTCATAAGATCTCCTTAAATCTGGCCCCTTAATCAGGGTAAAGCAGGTATTTCTTGCGCAGAATTAAATAAGCTTGCAGACCGGCCTGCCAGCTTTGGCGAATTTGAGCTTCAGACATACCGGCCTGTATGGCCGTGCGCAATTGGGCTGTGCCTGCGAGTTTGTCAAAGAAAGGATTAAAAAACTGAGCTGGCTGCGCACTCTGATGGTAAGACCCGATCAGAAAATCCAAATTTAATCCGCCTGCGGGCACGGTGCGCAGATCCCAGCCATAACAGAGCTGGTTTTCATGCATGGGTTTAAGGGCTTTGCCCGGCAGACTGACAGGTGTGAATTGAAAGGGGCCCGACGCCGGATCGGGTTGGCCGATGACCTGAAAGGGAAAAGGTGTGCCCCGCCCCACGCTGATCATGGTACCTTCAAAGAGTCCCAAAGAGGGATAGAGTCTGACGGCCTGGGCATTGGGCAAATTGGGCGAGGGCGGTACAGCCAAATCGTAAGGCATGCTGTGGGAATAATTGGCAACAGGCACCACAGTCACATTACAAACACCATTTTTGAGCCATTTTTCGCCATTGATCATTTGGGCCAGTTCGCCGACAGTCAGGCCGTGTAAAAGCGGAATCGGGTGCAGGCCGACAAAAGATTTCAGTGAGGGATCTAAAAGGGGCCCATCGACAAAGGCGCCATTGGGATTGGGCCGATCAAAGACCATCAGGGGCTTGCCACTCTGCGCACAGGCCTCCATGACATAGTGCAAGGTGGAGATATACGTGTAATAGCGCACCCCCACATCCTGGATATCAAAGACGAGCAAGTCAAGCTCTTTCAGGGCCGCTGGGGAAGGCTGCTTCTGCTCGCCATAGAGTGAGACCACAGGCAATTGGGTAATCGGATCTTTGCCGTCGACAATCTGGGCTCCGGCCTCGGCTTCGCCGCGAAAGCCGTGTTCGGGGGCAAAGATCATTTTAACAGGCACCTTGTTTTGCAATAAATAATCAAGCAGATGTTGCTTGCCCACCCGGCTGCTGGGATTGGCCACCAGACCCACGTTGCGGTTTTTGAGCAGGGGCAGGTAGCGCAAAGGCTGTTCGGCGCCTGGACGAATAGAAAGCTCAGGCAAGCGCTCAACAGCTGTCGCCCAAGCCTGAGACGCGAGCAAAAACAGCCCCAAACAGAGCGATAAAAACAGGCAGGCCCCACTGCTTATATGGCTGAAAATCCGCTTCATGGCAACGTCCCTCGCTAAAAGATCTTGATCATCTTTGTTCTTTTGCTCTTTCAAGTGTAATGCTATTTCAGCAGAGCCACCAGAATGTTATGCTTAACGGCATTCAGATTCCGCAAGTGAGATTTAGGAGAATATATGGCTGACGGCAGAAAACGCAGTGACCTACGTCCCGGCCTCAAGGTACAAATTGTACTCAAACAGGATCAACGCAGTGGCAAGCTGACCTCAGGTGTGGTTCAAGAGATCCTCACCCCTTCAGCCAATCACCCTCACGGGATCAAAGTTCGGCTCAGCGATGGCCAAGTTGGGCGCGTCAAGCAGATCCTTTTGGGTCTATTGCTGTTGGGGCTGGGGGGACTCTCCGCCACTTCTGCAAGCTCTGCACCGCGCCAATACAGTGATCTGCGCCAAGTCAGCTTCACGCAGCTCAAAGCCAATCAAACGATCACACTGGACTTAAAACCCGGCGAACAGTCATTGCTCTTTTACGCCCATGCTCAGAGCAAAACAGAAAAATTGACGCTCTTAGAGATCACTGGCCCCGATGACGAATTGCTCCATAGCTACGATCCCGAAGAAGAAACACTCGAAGGTGAGCATTTGCAGGAGAGCATTGACAATACCGGGGAATTAAGTGTGTATTTACCGATCTCCCCCCAACATGCCTTGGAACCAGGAAAATACACTTTAAAGGTCAAGTCTGGTTCAGGCCAGGCCCTGAAAGACGCTGGGGCTCTTTTACGTACAGGCTCCCTCAAAGGCAAGCAAGCAATCGACATGACATTTTGGATATTGAGCCAAAACAAAGCCCTGCAAACGCCCCTCACTTACCAAAAATATGTCAGCGATGTGCGCAAACAGATCAACCAGATCATTCAGCCCCATGGCCTACAAATGGGCAAGATCAATGTCAAAGTGGGTACCCATGAGATGATTCAGGCCTATTCAAGGTTGCAACCCAGTGACGAAGATAAATTTGATTCAGACATTTGCCAAGACCTGGCCAAACGCACTGACGGTTATCGCCAGCTCAATGTGGCTATTTTGGACCAAATTATGCGCACCCCCAAGGAAATTGAAGACGACGCCGCTGAAAGTGTCGGCTATGCACTGGGTATGCCCGGCCTCTTGCCGCTGCCAAACTCACGCTGGTCCTGTGTGGTCATCGCCTACGATGCAAAAGATCCCCATCAAGGGGGCACCCTTTGGCACGAAAGCTCACATATGATGGGGGTCGTACACACCACTGAAAGTGACGGTGAGGGCTTTGATCCGCTTTCAGACACCCCCGAATGCCCCGCCGCAAAATTCGACAAAGACAAAGACGGCTTGGTCGATAGCGAAGAATGCGCCCAGATCGATGCCTCCAATTATATGTTTTGGGAAGGCGATGGCAAAGGCATGACCGCCCAACAGGCCTGGGTCTTAAAGCGGCACCCCCTTTTTTATCCTGTACCTTAAAGCACTTAAAACGTCTTATTCTGGCCCCAAAGAAGCCTGTAATTTTCGCATACGCCCATAAAATTCAAGCACCTTTTGCCACTTTCTCAGACCCCCAAAAGGGCGGACCAAAACCGTCTCCACCCGTTCTTGGGCCTCAGGGGTGGGCATGCGAAAGATAAAGAAACTGCGCAAAGAAGCCTGAAAAATAAAGTCAAAATGGGCATGCACCTGTTTTTCCAATTCCACCTCACGCAAGAGGCCGGCTTGGGCAAAGAAATCCTCCCACCAGCGGGAACTGCTCCATGTCAAATGGCCCATGGCCGGGATCGGCGGTTCGAGCTGGTCGGCCAGCAAATAGGCAAAGGGCTGATGCTGCTCCAGGGCTTCGCGGTTCTCAGCCAATTCCAGTGGAAAAGTCTCGCCAAAGACGCGATCTCTGCCATAAGCAGGAATGACAAAATAAAACAGGGAATTGGGCGCACAGCAGGTGAGCAATTGCGCCAGGGTGGACTCTAGCTGTTGGGGCAAAAGATGTTCCCAGATATCAAAACCGAGCAGGGTATCAAATTGCAGACCTTGGGCCTGGTAGGCTTCGAGGACCGTTTCGATCGGGCCAAGATCTATCACTGCTTTGACAGCATTGGGCGCAAAGGCCAAGGCCCCTTCGGAAAACTCAATCCCTTTGACCTGGAGTTGGGGATTCTGACAAAAAGGGGCCAAAATATCCCCGCGCCCACAGCCCAACTCCAAGATCGACTTGGGCCTTAAAAAATCCACAACTGTGGAAATAAACAGATTGCGGATTTTGACCTTGCCCCGGCGGTAGCCCGAATGGCGCTGAAAATAGTCAGAGCCATAATAATCCGTCGCCAAAATTGACTGCAGCAGATCCAGATAATCCTGCTCCGACTCAATTTGAATCACAGGCATTTCGGCCGCATCAGGGGTGTGCAGGGTTTTGAGCTTATGTATTTTCACGTTTTAAATCCTTCACCGCAGGTCCGATTATTTCAATTTTATTGGTCCAGAGATAGCCCGAAAAGTCAGCAGGGACCTGTTTGAGTTGTTCCAGAGTGTCGATACCTGCCGTGCCCGGATCACCCTGGGCATAAGGCCCCAAGAGAATCACTTCGCTGCCCACGGCCTGCAGACGCATTAAAAAGAGATTCGGCCAGCCCCAAAGCCAAGGTGCCACGTTGAGGGGCACCATAACAGGGGTTTTGCGGCAAGCCTGAGGCACCCAACCGCTCCAGCCCAGTGCCAGGTATTGTCCCAGGCAATTCACCAGCCCCTTGCGCGACCAGACCCTGAGTGCTGGCTGCGGGGGGTGTTGTGTTTGCTCAGGCGCATTGAGCAATTGTGCTGCACGAAAGCTTGGGGTATCGCCACCATAAGCCCCCCAGACCAATTTGCGCCAAGCAGGGTGTTTGCGCAGGCGTTCGACCAGCATATCTGCCTCGCGGGCCTCATTGCTTTTAAAATTGATCAAAAACCGTCCGTGCGGAAACGCCGAAAAGACCATTTCCAAAGTGGGCATCAGGCCTTTGCCACGCCCACGCAGAGGAAAGCTGCGGCCCCCATCAGCGGTATAGCCATGGCCAATATCCAGGTTTTTAAGGTAGGCCAGGCTCTGTTCACGGGTCACGCCTTTGCCATCGGTGCGGCAATCCAGAGTCCAATCGTGAAGTAGGGCCAAATGGCCATCGCGGGTCGGGTGTATATCCAGTTCAACCACCGAAGCCCCTGCTGCAAAAAGCTGCGGCCATAGAGGGCAAGGTGTTTTCAAGATAGGTGTGAGTGGGAGGATCTATGCGCTGGGCAGTGCAGGTGTCGGATTTAAGCCCCTGGCGGTGAAAGGTCTGATGCACCCCTCGGTGGGAGAGCAATTTTATTCCACCCGGCACAGGGCCGACCCGCCAAGCGGCATTCCAAAGATAGACCGCCAGCAACACGCACAATCCAGCCAGAAAAAGTTTCAGTTTTGGCATGGCTTTTTGTCTATACAGATTTAGAGCTGAATGATCCCATTCTCAAAATTTAATACCCAAACAGCGCTTTAATCGATCTTGCGCACCCTGTGATTGTCGCGGTCGGCAATATACAACACTTGGCCATCAAAGAAAATGCCCGTTGGGGCATTGACCTTGCCTTCCGCCAGTGGGCCATCGACAAAGCCCGGCGGAATACCCCGAATCAAACTCGAGACCGTGCTATCAGGTGTCATTTTGCGCACGGCATTGCCATTAAATTCGACAAAATAGAGATTGCCCAAAATATCTGTGGTCAGCGAGACAGGGCCATTTAAACGCGCCTCGGCAGCAGGCCCATCTGTGGCCCCTTGGCTGCGGGCCCCCGCACCAACCACGGTGCTGACCATGCCATCGGTGGTTATCTTCCGAATGGCGTGGTTGCCGTCATCGGCCACATAAAGCCCCCCGGAGGTCATGACGACATCGCTCGGACGGCGAAACAGGGCTTCACTGCCCCGGCCATCTTTGAGACCATTGCTGTTATCTGCGGCCCCCGCCAAGGTGGAGACTTCTCCACCGGCTGAGATTTTACGAATTAAGTTATTGGTTTGATCTGCCACATAGAGATTCCCTTCGGCATCGCGATCCAGGCCTGTGGGGCTAAAAAAGCTTGCCTCCAGTGCAGGGCCATTGGCAAAGGCATTTTTGCCATTGCCTGCCAGGGTCGAAACCGTGCCATCGGGCGCAATTTTGCGAATGCGGTGATTGCCCGAATCGGCCACATAGAGATTGCCCTGGAGATCCAAAACCAAATCCCAGGGATTGCGAAACTGGGCCTGATCGCCCGCCCCGTCTTTATAACCCGCCACACCTGTCCCAGCGAAGGTGGTCACGCTACTGGCTGTAATTTTGCGGATCACGTGTGCGCCTTCATCGGCGACATACACAGTACCAGCACCATTGCTGACCACCCCTGTGGGTGCATAAAAGCGCGCTTCTGCCAACGGGCCATCTTTGCTCACTTGCTCGCGGGTGCCTGCCACGGTGGAAATTTTACTCAATACAGGTAACATCAACCCCGGCTCCGCTGTGGGCGAATGCGCAGCAACAGCGGGACTGCTGGCTGGATTTGGGGTGGCCCCTGTCTGGGGGGAAGCGCTGTTAACAGGCTTGGGAATGTTGCTGGGATTGGAATTGCTGGCGGGTGTCGTGCTGCTGCAGGCCGTCAGGCAAAGAACGAGCATGAGAGGGGATAGCTGGCGCATCTGAGAAAAACTCCTTATAGCTGGGGGCAGGATGAATTCATTTTACTTGAACAACCAGCGGTGCACCAGCTTGGTATAACGCGGCATGACGACATAAACCATGTTAAACACCACCAGCCCGGTCACACAGAGGGTTGCCAGATAGTGATTCTGGGGCAGGCCCGCCAACTGCAAAAGCGGCACGACAATCAGGGGCATCAGCAGCACCAAAGGGTAAATCGCCGACCAAGTGATTAAAAATTGTTTCCAGCGCACAGGCAATTTGGCCTTGGCACCTTCAGGGGCAAACCAAAAATCCAAACCACTGCGCACAAAGAAATCATCGTCCCCCGAGAGCAAGGGCAAGACTTCTGCGATCAGGCGTTTGCGGTCCTCTGAGAACAACCAGTTTTGCAGGTGGTCATGGGTATCAAAGCGGATAATCACAGTATAGGTCAGGGTCAGATCGGGAATCGGACGAATCACCTGCCAATCCAAAATACCTGGATAACTGCGGCAAATCGGCCCAATCTCGTTGAGCCAGGCATCGTATTGACTGTGCATACCATCGCGGACGCGGTGGGTGATGACCGCGGTGGCCCCCGCATCGGTTGTGCCGGTCACGTGAATTTCGTTTGTCAAAACCGTCTCTCCTCTAGGATTCGGCGCAGATTTCAGGGCATCTTTCCGCCTTCATTATATCGGTTGGAATGTTAAGCTAGTGAATCTTCCCTCTCTCAGAAAGGCCTCCAGATGACCGAGCCCAAAGCCAAAGATGATACGTTTCAATGGATTTTGATTTTGATCTGTGCCGTGGTCTATCTCGTCTCGGCACCCCTGAGTATGGCAGGCATCATGGCCAGTGCCATGTTAAACGACGCAGGTCAGGCCCAGTTCTTGGGGCAAAGCTTACAAATGGCCTCGGTCGGCTTGTTTGTTGGCTATCCTGTGGTTTCACTCGTTTCGGTGGGATTCACGATTTACAAATTTAAACAAACCCAAGAAAACAAATGGCTGCAATTATTGCTATTGCCGCTTCTGACCTTGTTGGCGGCCGTGGCCTGTATACTGTTGTTTTTTGCCCTGCGCGCCTAAACAGCCCCCCGCAAGCTTTGCCCAACAATTGGTAAAATACCCCCCATGAATCCCGCTAACCAAGCTCACTTAAGCCTGCTGCCTGTACTGCGTTATTTCCCGTTTGAATCCGGCAAATACGAGGTTTCTGGCCCTGGTTTATTCCATCTTCAGGTCGCAACAGAGACAGCAGAAAAACGGCTCCTCCAAATTGACCCACGCTACCCGCTCTATCTGCAAAACAAACAGCAATGCCGCCAAGAAAACATCAACAAATATTATCTGGAACAAGATCTGAACCCGGCCTGTCAACGTTTAGTGAATCAGACGATCGTGGACCATCTCTGCAGGGCCTACCCACAGTGGTTTCAATTTGAGCAACAGACCTTGTACTGCCTTTTGAGCGGAGATCAACTCAAACTCACAGCCAAGTTTGAATTGCAAGAACACCCCTTATTCCTGAATCTGTTTGATGCCTTGGCCTCTCAGCTGCAAGAAGATCTGGCCATTTGGCAATTGCAGGGAGACCAAGACTGCCTGGCTGCCTTACACGTTTGCGCGCCGAATCATTGGGCCCCGGCCGAAAAAATTGGCAAAACCTTTGCCGAAGTGCATCAAAGTGTGCCTGGCATGGAAGCCCAGCGCGGGAATTATCTGCCGATGCTCAAAGGCCTGATACAGAAACCGGCTTTTTGTCGCTTTATTTGGGACCTCAAAACCAGCTCTCGCCTGAATCATCACCCACTTCCGCCACCGGATATCTTGCCTGAGAATTGGCAGTTTCCGCCCTTTTCACTGGCAGATCCCGAACTGTATGTGCGCGTCGAACGGCAGGTGCTCTATGGTCTGCCTGCTTGCCATGCGGTGCTCTTTGCGATTCGCACCTATCTCTACAAAGTCGAAGATCTGGATTTACCTGGTTTGACTGGACTCAAACAGGCCCTGGAGACCATGAGACCTGAGTTAATCGCCTACAAAAATCTGGAAAAGAGCCGGGGAGACATACAAAGCTGGCTGCAAGCATTGATTGCTCAGAAATAGGCGGTTTCAGGAATATGACAGACATTTCTTGGCAATCACAGATGGCTGACATGGAAGATCATTTCTGGGGAGAGCGCGGGGCGAAAGGGTTCCCCGTTCCAGTCGCCCAGGCATTTGTCGGTCTTCAGCCCGGATGCGAGCAACAGGGATTCGATCTCTGGCCGGGACCAAAAGCGCAATTGGCTGTGAGAGATCAGGCGCTCATGGGCAAATTGGTAGACCAATTCAAAGGACATCCGCTGATTCTGGAACGCCAGCAAACGCCGGGTCTCTTGTACGGGCTGATCAGCCAAGCGCAAATCGAGGGAATAATCCCAGCAAGCGGCCCAATCAAAATCCGGGTTTCTCGATTCAAACACAAATTGGCCGCTGGGGGCCAAACCCGCTTTGACATTCGCAAAAGTCGCAAGCAAGTCGGCTTCGCTGAGCAAGACCTGAAAGGCGTGCCCAGTCATGATAATCAGATCAAAGGTCTGATCGCTTTTCAGATTTTGGGCCGTGGCTTGCAGCCAGTTAATCTGGTTTTGGCTGTCTTTGGCCTGCCCGATCTTTAACATCTCTGCTGAGGGGTCAACCCCGGTCACCCGGTGGCCTTGCTTGGCAAAGGCCTGGCAGAGCAAACCCGTGCCACAGCCCAGGTCCAAAATCCGCAGGGCTGTGGTTTTGTTTTGGGTTTGGGCCAAGGCCAAATAATAGTCGCGATCCGCTGACCAGCCCGAGTCCAGATCGTAGAGGGCGACCAAGCGGGGATCTCGATAATGCGTGTCCAAATGCATGGGTTATTTTACTCTGGGATGGGGGAGAGCAAATCCCAGAGATTGCCACAGAGGTCTTCAAAGAGGGCAACGGGGCCATAAGGCTGCTCTTGGGGTTCGCGCACAAAATTGACGAGCAAGGCCACAGAGACACTATTCTGGATCATGGTTTAGCTCAACTTTCGTGTCATTGCTTTTGAATTATCTCGTTCAGCGTGTCTTCCACCAGATGTTTGGGGCTTGAAAAGTTTGCCGCAAAAACCTGTTTTAGCTCTTTGGCGAGGAATTTGGGATAGACATTCGATTTTTCAAGCTCATCTGGCGCAACCCATTTAAAGTTATGCCATTTGCCATTTTCGCAAATTTTGAATTCGGATTGGGCAAAAAGTGAACTTTCAGGTGGCAATTCCACACGGAAATACAGACAGAGTTCGTGGAATTTCTCCTGTGAGACTTCTTCGACAAAGAACTGCTCGTTGATCCAGAGCAATTGAGCAAAGGCAATCTCTTCGTTGAGTTCTTCTTTGAGCTCTTCTTTGAGCTCTCTGCGCAGGGCCCTTTCACTGGATTCATGCAGCCCTACTCGCCCACCTGGAAGGTAATGATAGGGCAAACCCGGCTCGCTCATCACAAGCACGCGCTCCCCATTCAGGATCACTGCAGCGACGCGGTAGTTGAACCGGCCTTGGTCGGTCACAAAAGTGAGATCAGTCATGGCAAAAGTCGCATGCGTTATAAATTGCTCAAAAGTGAGGGCAGACCTTTTAACAAATCTGCGGCGGAGGGCTCGCCCTCGCCCCCATTGTCCCCATTTGCACCACCGCTCCGGCCAGAGGAAAGCGCCATCTTCAAACCCTTGGCAAAGTCGGGATTGTCTTTACAGGCGGGGGGAATTCTGGAGACATCGGTTTTGCCACAGGTTGTTACATCTGCTCCCAATTTGGCGCATTTGCCAAAGGCCACCCCGATCTCATAACAATTCCCATTCTGATTTGCAGAATGGGTGAGGGAAGCTGTTTTGGGCAAACGGGCCTGAACCACTTTGAGGCGCTGGGCTGCGTCTTTGTATCTGGGTGCATAATTGACAATCGCTGCGTAGGCTTCTTTGGCCTGGGCAAAGCGGCCCTGCAGTTGGGCATTGATACCCAGCTTATAACTGGCTTCCAACCATTGTTTTTTTTGTTCAAATTCTCGGTTTTGTTCGCGCACAGCAAGGTATTGGCTTACCACAGTCAAGCGTCTTTGGGTGTCTTTGTAATTTGCTTTCAGCGCCAAAACGCGTTGGTAATTGGTTTTGGCCTGAGCAAATTGGCCATTGAGCTGTTGATCATAGGCCTGGGCATAGGTCATTTTGAGGGTGTCTTCCAATTGCTTCTGCTGGTGGTTTGCATAGGCTTTTTTGGCTTGGGGATAGTATTTTTGCTGTTCCTCGAACTTGGGATTGACAGCTTCGACTTGCGCCAAAGCGTAATAGGCGCGGGGATAGTCCTTTTCTTGCAGGGCCTTGACCCCCAATTCATAGAGGGCCTCAATAGGGGCATTGTCTTTGGCCTGCATCAAAGCCCCTATCGTTTGATCGTATTCGGTTGCTTTTTTTTCTTTGAGCCAGGCCAACTCTGCCGTGAGGCTGGCTTGGGCTTTATTGAGGTTTTCCTCGCGCCAAACGAGTTTTTTGACCTGTTTCTGCAATTGTTTGTTTTCAGTTTGAAGTGAATGAATATTTAAATAGCCCCAGAATCCCATGGCCGCTGCGCTCAGCAAACAGCCAAGCGCAAAGGGGATCAGCTTTTCTTTGAAAGTGTTCATGTTTTTCATTTCCCTTTCAGAGTGTATCACACTGCTTTGGTTGAAAGGCCAGAGCGGCTTTTTCAATAGCACGGGGTCTCAGTTTAAGGTTTATGGGTGCTTTCTCCCGGTGATTATTTTTGCAAAAAACCAGTTTCTCATGTAAACTCGGCAAGGGCTTTCATCCTCGTAGACAGTTGCGTCGTATCGTCAGCCTAAATTCAGACGACCCCCACGCTTTCTAAAAACTGTCTAAACCATTTTATTAGGAGATAGTCCATGCGCATTCGATTGTTGACTCATTTCACGCTGGTCAGCAGCACCGTTTTAATAGCAACCGGCGCCCTCGCCACCATCACAAGCCCAAGCCCTCACCGCAAGGTTGTCGATGGGATCGGCAACTGCGTTTTTTCTACGGAAGAACTGCTCTATCAAAAAGACAGTTCTTACCAACTTACGACAGAATTTACGGCTCCCCAAGCGGTTCATGCCCGTTGCTACTACCCCAAAACCCTTCAAGAATACAAAACCATGGGAAAAACCCACAATAGCTTACGTGCCTCATCCTACTTTGGATCCTTTGGTCTCAAAAACGAGAGCACAAGTCTGAGTACCAACAAATACACTGTGAAAAAAGAGACATCAGACCAACAGCGCTTTGACATTGACGGCACCGGAGAAAACACGGATTTTGGAATTAACAACAAAATTACTGCAGATAAATTTGGAGCCACACAACTCCGCAAAGCAACTCAAAACACAGAATATGCGATTGACATGGGAAAATATGTCAAAGCAATGGCAGAGATGGCTGGGAAATACCCTTTTACTGCAACATTTTGCATAAAAAACTACATCGAATATGCTGATGAAAGTAAGGTTTTTAAACACTTTAACGAAAAAACCAAGACCTGGAGTGAAAGTTTACCCACCCAGGTGATCAAGATCGCCCCCCTTGCCGAAGGGTGCTTCGACTACACGATTAAAAATGCTTCAGACGTAAATTAGCCTTTGAAATTTGTCATGATTCCAGATAGGCCTTGAATGATTCAGTGCCCTGGGCGCGAATCCATTCATTGCCATAATCCAGGTCCTGAATCAGCCATTCTCCAATGCCAATCCCACGCTCTAACAATAACTGGATCAAGACGCTGTCTGAAGTTGAGGTGCCATTGTCTCCCCAGGCCCGAACAAATATCAGGCGAGAGGGCTTGAGATAAATATAATGGTAAAAACTCGCATAGCTCATGCGCACACCCTCTTTGAGGCGTAGTACCAGTTCTTTGTAAAAGGGTTTTTCTAAATAGGCGCAGACGGGCGCCTCACCCGTCTGGGGGTGTTCATGAAAAGGCCCGTCATAGCGCGCATACTGTTTGAGCTTCAAGGCGGCAAACCAGCGGTGATTGTCGCTGCCAAGGCTGAAGTCTGCTTCGAGATTCAGAAAAAGTGCCAGTTCGGTTCCACTGCCTCTGTTTTCCCAGCCCCAGTCTTTCATTGGCTCTGCCCTTCTGCTTGCATTTGCTATGGCTTGCGCTTCTTTTTGGTAGGACTGGGCAATTCTGCTGCTGTGATCTGAATTAATCGGCAGAGCCAGTCCGCGTCTTGGATATTGGCTTGAATCAGAAAACAGGGCTTGGCCCCAGGATAAGGACTGGCCTCGACGGGATCTTGTATCAGTGCCCGACCACCGGGGGTGGGTTTGACGAACAGTTGGTTGTCTGAGATCAGCGCGACAATTTTGTCACTGGCATAGATTGCATACTCACCAAACATCTTTTTGGGGGTGATATTCTCCAGGCTTTTGAGTTGTGCGATGACACTTTCAACAAATTTTGGATCTGAGGCCATGCAACATTCTTCTTTCTATTCAAAAATTGAACCCTTTACCAACTTACCAGAAAAAAGCGCGTGGCAATCTAGACGCTTGCGATTATTTAGCTTGAGCCCGTGCCAAGCTCAGCACTTGCTCGAGACAGACTTCTGGGCTCATTTTATCTGTTTCAATCTGCAGCGCATAATTCATGCCTCGGTGTACCCGATTGAATTGGATTTTTGCCAAACCGATTTCCCGGTCTCGCCTTAATCTTTCCCGTTTTTCCAGGGTTTCGAGGCCACAGAAGACCCCCACATAACGCACCGGATTGGCCGCCAACTTCTGAAGGAGATCATCTCTCCACTCGGGCTCTTGCAGCACATGATCGACAATTACGTTTTGCCCCGCCTGCAAATAGGTGCGGATCAGGTCATGAAAAGAGAGCACAAAGCCATGCAAGAGGTAGCCACTCAAGGGATGTTTATTTTCAGCAGATTGAGCCAAAATAGGGACATATTTTTGTTGGTATGCTTCCATCAGAAGCTGCAGATGGGTATCTACCGCCAAATAGTGGTAATCGGGCGCTGCTTTTAAAAATGCGTGGGCAAGCGTGGTCTTTCCGGAGCTAGATGCACCATTTAAAACCAGGGCATGGGGGTTGGTTTTTGACATTTCTTGATTATAACCGGCGTCCCACCAACATGCCATCGCGGATACTGAGCATGGTGCACTCCACCCGTGGGTCCTGAGCCGCCCGTTTATTCATGCTATCCACTGCCGCAGCGGTTTCAGATTCAGGGTTTAAGGCGCGTCCACCCAAGAAGACATTGTCAACCACAATCAGGCCTCCAGGGTTGAGCATCGGCACACAGGCTTCCCAATAATGGGGGTAATTGTGTTTGTCGGCATCAATAAAAATCAGGTCAAATTGACCTTCGAGTTGGGGCAAGGTATCCAAAGCGGCACCGAGCTTCAATTCAATTTTTGAACCATGGGGTGAACGGGCCCAAAACTCTTGGGCAATCGCGGTGGTATCGGGGTCGGTATCGAGGGTGATCAATTGGCCATCAGCAGGCAAAGCCTCAGCCATCGCCAAAGCGCTATAACCTGTAAAGCAACCCAATTCCAGCACCCGTTTGGCGCCGCTGGTTTGAATCAGCATGCGCAAAACACTGGCCTCCAAAGGGCCCACCAGCATAATCGCCCATTCGGTGCGTGCATGGGTGGCCTGAAAGAGTTCATCTAAGAGGGGAGAAGGGCTGTGGCTGTGGCGTTCGCAGTAAGTATCGAGTTCGTTGGCAATTAAAGGCATGGTGTTGCTCCTGTTTAATGGCGCCGCATTGTTCGGGCGCTGTTTGATTATTTTCAGTTTAAGCGCAAGCACCCATCTGAACAATAGATAATGATAGATAGTTAGCATCGAAATAAATGATAGAAAATGGTCTTACAAGCGGCCATTCTGTTGACAGCCATTCCGCAATGAATGTGTTTTAAAAATGAGTTGATTTTAGTTGCCTTTGGTCAGCTATTTCTTTGATACGTATCATTGTCGCACTCCCGCCACAGGCATCCCCCGAAACCCTTGATAAATACAGGAACAGAGCCCTTTTATGGACCCAAGATCTGCCTGTTAAAATAGGAGTGGAGCCAAACCCGGAGGTGAATCTCATGAACAAATTAGAAGAACTTGAAGATTTAAAAGGCAGTCTGTCGGATCAGCGCCATGCCATCGCCACCCAAGCGTATGAACAGGGCATGAATCGCTTTGCGCAAGCCCAAGCAGCGGGGTTTAACGACCCCGCCCAACTACGGGAAACATGCCAGCTCTTAATCGACGCCATTCGCCACCAACACCATCTGCCCGATCCTTACATTGCTTTGGCTTATTTGATGCTGCTGCTCGACAACCGCAGCGCAGCCTTGCACTATCTCGACGAAGCCCTGCGCATCGATCCGGGCAATCCAAGTGCTGCCAGCTTGAGTCAGCTGATTCATACAGACAGCACCCCCCGGCAGGTAAATCCGCATTTTGAGCAGCGCTTTGAGGCCTTGTTGGAAAAGACCATCCGAGACATTTCTCAATCCCCACCGCCCGAACCCTGTGCCGAAGAGGAAGGCCTTCGGCAACTCGAAGCACAGGCCATCGCTTTGCGCCGCCAATACGATGAACTCTCAGATCTCGCTTTGCCCGAGGAGCGAGAGAAACTGCCTCCCATTGCCAAGCGACTGGAACTCTTTGAAAAAGCCTTGCAGCTGTCTTGCGAATTGCAAGAGGTACACACGCGTCTGCTCGAAGAGCGGGACACGGCCGCCAGTTTAGATTTGCTCACAGCGTCCAATGCACCTTTGGCAGGGCAAGAACTTACCCAAACCCTCAGTCATTGCGATGAGTTGGCCGACGAAATCAACGCCCTTGAATCGATTGGCATTCCTGTATCAGAACTCGAAGCAGATTACGCAAAACTCGCTGACACCGTAGAGCAGGTACAAACACACCTGCATGAGAAAGGAGTTAGTTTATGAATATCGGTATACATCGCGTCTCACCCAGCGTACCGCCTGCGGTTCCGATGGGCCCACAGCCCACGGGTGTAGCCCAGACAACCACTCCTCCCAGCACGGCCAAACCCAGCACGGCCATGCACGCCCAGATTCAGCAAAGTCAAACCCAAACGGCGGTCCTGCGCAACCTCACGGCCCCGCAATTGCCCGAAGCGGTCATGGCCCAAGCCCAAGAACATGGCGCAGTTCAGATTCAACGGGTGGCTGCTCGCCCAAGTGTCTTGGCTTGGCTCAAAGCGTCAAGCCTCGGGCATTTCTTTGCGAAACTATTCACCACGCCTGCTCCACCGCCTTATGCCCGAGGCACCCTCCATGTGCCGCCGGGAACGGTTCCTGAACGCTCACAAGATCCAGGCATCAAAGGCAAATTTGCCCACGCGACCCGGATTTACAAAACAGATCCCACGCAGATCCGGGGAGATCTCTCCCCTGGCGATTTTCTTGATGTCTCAAAAGGGGAGCACTGTACCTATAGCCGCACCGACAACCCCCATATTCTGGCTGTCGAAAAATACCACCATGATGACGATGACAACCTGGTCTTTGACTTCAAAGGTTATGTCTATACCCGAGACATTGCCGCCCACTTCCAGGCCCGCAGCCACAAGGCCCTGGATGAAAACGCAGCTCTGTTCCCACATCCCCCCAGTGTGCGGGATATCAAACAGGGGGCGATTGGGGATTGTTACTTCATGGCTGGACTTGCCAGCATTGTGGCCCAAAAGCCCGAAGCTGTAAAAGACATGATTCGTGACAATGGGGACAACACAGTCACTGTGAAATTATTTGATGTCAAAGAAACAGAAGGTCAGAAGACCTTTGCGCCCAAATACCTGACCTTTGATAAATCTGTTTTACACACCGACTTTGCCATTCGTGAACACGCCAGCAAAGAGGCCCCTTGGGTCGCATTGTTGGAAAAGGCCTATGCCATTCATACTGGCTCTTATGCCCGCATGGGAGAAGGGGGTTTCGCCAGCGATATCTACGAAACCCTGCTGGGTCAGCCCGCAGTCAAACAGGAAATTCAGTCCAAGCCCCTGTCTGCCGCTCTGCGGCAAGCCTTTGTCTTGCCCAGCAGCCAAGCCCAAGAACAGGATCCGCAAGTTCGGGAATTGGCCCTGTTTATGCAAGCCATGGTTCCCAGGGCCCAAGCCCTGATTGAGCAGGAGAAAAATGGCCCGGTAACCCGAGAAGCCATCCGTGAATTGGTTTCGGCCCAGGCCCCCGTGCGCTTGGGAGACCCCCAAACCCTGAGTGCCATTCGCAATGCTTTGCGGGTTGACAAGCTCGAAACGCCTGCTTTGACCAAGAGCCTGATCTCAGCCTGGCGGGATCTGCCGCCGCTGACAAGCCGTGAAGCCGTGATCGACACCTTAAAAAGGGTCACCCCCCCGCTTTCCGAAGCCGTTCAACAGAGCATTCTCAAAGTGGCTTCTCCGCTGAGTCTGAGCCCTGAAAACCAGCAGCGATTGCTTGATTTGCTCGAACCTCAGATTTCAGGGGCCCGTGGCTCTGGGATTTATGCAGACAGTCAAAGGGCCCTCTTCGAACAAATTCAGACCGGATTGGCCGCAGGCAAACCCATGGGAACAGGCTCTCGCCACACCCTTGCTGCGGAAGAGGGTGAGGCCGGAGGGATCGGCACGGCTGGAGAAGAGGTCATTCACGGCTTGGTAGGGGGCCACGATTTTGCTATCACGGGTGCAGTAGAATTGCGACCAGGGGATCGGGGTTATCCAGGCCCGGCCGATGGCCCGCCCTTGCGTTTTGTGCGCTTGCGCAACCCCTGGGGAGATATGTCTGAAACCTTGTCTGGGGTGCTCAATGCCACAGGCATACTCAGTTACGGTGCGCGGGAATACCGCTTTAACCGCGAAACAGGCAAACTCGAGGCCCACGCCACCCATGGTGCCGAATATCTCTGTGAATTAAGTGATTATACGCGCAACTTTGAGCATATTTATTCCACTTAATTGACCCTTCGTTCACGTCTTCCGAGTCACCCTTGCGTTGATCCTGAACGGGGCAAACGGTATACTCATAGCTATGAAAGCCTATTCTGAAGCCTGTGAGCGCAACAAAGGACCGATTCTCGCCGTACTGCAGCCGCTGTTGCAAAAGAGCAAAGCCGTACTTGAAATTGGCAGCGGCACGGGTCAGCACGCCGTCCATTTTGCGCGGGAGCTGCCGCAGCTCATTTGGCATGCCAGTGATCAGGCGGAACATCACCCAGACCTTCGCGAAGGGTTCGCCGAAGCCGCTTTGCCAAATCTTCGCGGCCCTGTGTTACTCGACGTGAGCCAGCCCGACTGGCCAGCGCTGCGTGTAGACTTCATCTTCTCGGCCAATACCCTGCATATTATGAGCGAAAAAATGGTTGCAGATTTTTTTGCGGGGGTGGCAAAGCTGTTGCCAGCACAGGGCCAGTTGGCAGTCTATGGGCCTTTTAATCAGGCGGGGCGATTCACAAGTGAAGGCAATGCCAATCTGGATGCCTGGGCCAAAAGCACCTTTCCAGGGGGTGGAATCAAAGACTTGGAGGCTGTGCAGGTCCTGGCGCTCAGTCATGGACTGAATTTGCAGCAAAACTATGCCATGCCTGCCAATAACCGCCTGCTGCATTGGATTCGGGATTAATTAAGCCATAGAGCTGTGAAGCTCAGCGTTGCGAGGTCTTGAGCGCCGGGTTCGTGAGCACTGGGTTCATGAGCGCCGGGTTCGTGAGCACTGGGTTCTTTGCAAAGAAAGGCACCTGGTAGATTTCTGCCTGACTTTTCCAGGCTTCGCCCAATTCAAAGCCTGTTTGGTTCTCTCGTTTGATCAGCAATTTGGCATCCGTTAAATGGGCCAGTGCCTCTTCCACCATCGGTAAAAAACAGTCAGGGTGTTGGGACACAAAGGCCTTGGGATGGGCAAAGCGCAGGCCTTTGTGTTGAGACGCTGCGTGAAGCAGTCGTGAATAGGCCTGTTCCAGCGGCTGAAAAAGGCATTTTAACAGGGCCTGCAATTGCTCATTGTGTGGGGAGAGAGCCGCTGGCCGACTGAAGCGCTCAGAAAAGCTGTTGCTGTTGACATGGTGCAAGACAATCGGGTGGTGGGGAGCAAGAGCCAAAAGGTCAGGAAAAAACAGGTGCATCCACTGGTAGCGCAAGGTATATTCGGTTTTGAGATCCAGCTTGGAAAGATCTTCGAGGGGGCTTTCGAGCACGGTCCCACCGCGGGCCTGTACTGCTTCGCTCAGGCTCTGCAGGGTATAGCCCAATTCGGGCTGAAAATGCAAAAAAGCACGCAAATGGTAAGTGCTGACGACATAATTTTCTTGCAGTTCTTTCATCACGGCGTGGCTGACGGCATGGACATCGCTCTCGGGTTCCATCAGGACGGGCTCTCCACAGACCAAGTGGACCCTGCCAATTTTGATCTGGTCATTGAGTAATTTCAGGCTCCAGTTGAGCAGTGGGCCCAGTCTCATCGTGGGTTTGGGGCCTCCCTGCAGTTCTCGCATCAATGCGTCTTCTTCGGGTACCCTGTCGTAATTGATGGTAATTGGCAAAAGGGTACAGCCCACGCCCGTTTGCTGAAGTGCCCGCAACAAACCGCGTTTGGGAGGCAGGCACTGGCGGGCCCGACTGCGGGTGCCTTCGATAAATATTTCAAGGGTTTGCTGGGCATCCACCAATTGTCTGAGCTGGGCATTTAATTCGGGATCCGCTTTGCCTTGGCCCCGTTTGAGATAAAAAGCATAGGCCTGTTTGAGCAACCAGCCCAAAAACGGCAATTTTCCCAATTGTAAATCGGCGGCAATATACGGTATCGAAATTTTGAGTTCGGGATGGGCAAAACAGAGATAAGAGCAAACCAAAAAGTCCATCATGCTGCGGTGGGTGGGTGCCAAAACGACCAAATGACCCGGCGCGATTTGGGCCGTGGCCTTTTCAAAGCTCAATTTGTCAAAGGTAATGCTCGAAGTGCCTTTGCGAAAGGCCTTGCGCAAGACAAATCCGAGCAGGCGTATGGCCCAATTGCCATGGGGTGCGCGAATGACCCACTTCAGATCTGTATAAGCATCTTGGTATTCGGCGCCAGCGAGCAGGGTTTCTCTGTTATTTTTCAGCATAAAATGGGTGTCAGCGTCCTGACTTTGATTTCACTTTTGGGGGCAGACAGCAGGTGATTTTCAACACTTTTCAATATAACATTGTTCGGATACTTATTCATAAAAATTATGTGAGACTGCCCCAGTCTGTGGGCAGTTGACTTACCCCGTATTTTTTAACCCACTTGAGATTGAATTGATAACACTGAGTGCTTGGGTGAGTAATTTTTCTTTTTCAGGGTTACTTTCATCAGGAACCGCTCGCCACTGTTTCAGATAATTGATATGCAATTGATGTAATACGCTGAGCTTTTCATTTCTCCATTTTAAATTGTCGTATTGACCTTGTCTGCGATGGGTTGCGTGATCAGCAAATAACGCTTCAATTAAGTTGAACCCATTTTCATAATCACTCAGAATTTTGCCCATGAACAGTTCTCGCTCGGCCTTGTTTTCATCTAACTGCGCATATAAATTCATTATCTCAAAATTAGCAAGAATCATATTCGTTTCACACTGAATCATCAAAAACTTAAAAAATGGCCAATCATTGATACTTAACTTTAATGCTTCGAAGGCTTCCGGTTTTTCGGCTTTTAATTGTTTTAAGGCTTCGCCTAATCCATACCAACCTGTAATGCTGATACGAGAAAGGTTCCAGCTAAAAACCCAAGGAATAGCTCTGAGATCTTTTAAGGTCCTTGTGCCCGTTCGTCTGGCGGGTCTGGAGCCGATTTTACTTCTTTCAAGCACATCAATACACGTCACTTTGCTGTAAAAATCAATAAATCCGGGTGTATCAATTAAATTTCGATAATGCTCATAGGATTTTTGAGCAATAAATTCGATTGTTTCAAATGGGTATACTTTTTTTTCTATCGGATTCTGACTTAATAGCATTTGTTTCGCAACGCCCGATGCCAGGGCATTGAGGTTGTAAGTTGCTGTCAGCGGATTTCCAAATAGTTGAGCAACGGTTTCACCTTGAACCGTTATTTTAATCGCTCTATTGACGGTATTTGCTGGCATGCTTTCTAAAAATCGGTGGTATTTCCCCCCGCCACGACTGATGGTTCCACCTGTTCCGTGGAAAAAATAAATATTGATATTGTTTTTTCTGCCCACTTCTGAGAGTTCTTTCTCAGCTTTAAACAAATTCCATTTACTGGCAATGGTTCCACCGTCTTTATTGCTATCGCTATAACCCAACATGACTTCTTGTTGAGCATTCATTTTGGCTGCTCTTGCTTGGGTTATCGGATGTTTCAGAAAATGCTCTAAAATGATGGGGCCCCGTTGAAGGTCTTCAATGGTTTCTAAAAGGGGAACGACTCTGATATTGGTGAAAAGCAACTGGGTTTCACGCATCAGCAGGTACACCACCAATAAATCACTGAGATTTCGAGTCATGCTAATGATAAAAGAACCAATACCATCCGAACCATATTGATTAATATGATTTCGAACAACCCGGTAACAATCCAAGACATTATCAGCTTCAGGGCCATATGAAACAGTAATATCTGTAATGGGTGAGTTATTTTCCAGCGCGCTGTTTAAGAAATCCAAGCGTTTTTCTTCGTTCCAATTTTCAAAATCATACGCTTCAACACCATTCACTTTCAGGATTTGTGAAATGGCCTTGTCGTGAAATGAACTGTTTTGACGAATATCTAATTTGGCCAAATGAAATTCAAAACAACTTAACATTCTTTCGATAGAAAAAAGTGAACCTTCAGCGACTCCTTTCATACCGTTTTCAATCAGGATTTCTCTTAAGAATTTGAGTTCAGCTTGAAGATCTTTGCTTGATTTATAATATGAATTTGAATCTGAATATTCATTTGAAATCGTATTCTCTAATTTAGTAAGCAATAAACTTACATATTGCCGCCAAGGTTCATATGGATTTCTGTTTAGGGCTTTTTGACCTCTTAAACCCAAAGCTTTTGACTTATTCTCAATCGCTTCAGATAACTTATAGGGTACCGGATTGCTGATCGCAGAAATTGAAAGCTGAGAAATCAAAACCTCAAGTTTTGTTTTCAATAGAGAAAGAGCTATTTTTCTTTGTAACAAAAGCGTTTCCTGGGTAATACCAGGCGTGACAAAGGGATGTCCGTCTCTATCCCCACCCACCCAACTACCAAAAGAAAATTTTGGCAGTACATCCGGATTCATGATTTTGGAGCGATCAAAGCCCATTTTTATCCAGGATCCTATGAGTTGTTGATCACTTTTTTCTAATACGGCTGGAAAAACTTTAGTCAAATAGTATAAGATATTAGATCTTTCATCTATAACACTTGGTTTATCCAGATAAATTTCACCTGTTCTCCACCATCTTTCCAATAAATTAATAATTTTTTCTCTTATTGTTTCTTGTTCAAGATGACTCAGTGAAGTATTTTCTCGTTGGATTAAAAGCAGATATAATTCACGATGAATTTCAATGACAGTCACTCTTTTGGCTTCTGTTGGGTGGGCTGTCAGCACAGGCATGACATATGTGTCTGAAATGACCTTTAAGATTCCATCCTCAGAGATGCCCTGATCTTTCCAAAGCTGGAAGGCCTCTGCCCATGAACCTCTGATAGAAGCAATACTCTCTTGGTTTTCCAATTGTCTGCGATATTGGGTGGCCGCATTTTCTTCTACCAATGTCATTAATTGAAAGTAAATGCTTAAAGATTGAATGACTTTATCACTTGCTAAATGTTCATAATCAAACTCAGAATACTGGTTGCTTTTAATCAACGAAACAATGTCCTGTTCATTGATTCTGGTTAACATTTCAACATAACAATCAATGATGAAACTTCTGTCTTTGGTCAGTTTTTCAAAAGAGCTAGACTTTTTCATGCTTAATTATCCAATTCTCGTGGTGGAAAAATTGATTATACAACACAATTTAAAGTCTGACGACAGGCCTCAGCGATAGTCATTTCTTCATCAACAGATTATTTTTATTGCAAGAAACTTTGTTCAATGACTATACCTCATTGCTGTTCAACAAATATCGAGGAAGAAAACATGATTAAAGCGTATGCTGCATTTGAAGCCGGAGGAGAACTTAAACCTTTTGAATATGATCCGGGTGAACTCAAACCGAATGAAATAGAAATAGAAGTTGCCTCCTGTGGTATTTGCCACAGTGATCTGAGTATGATTAACAATGAATGGGGATTTAGCCAGTACCCCTTGGTTGCCGGTCATGAAGTCGTCGGATTTGTCTCTCAATTGGGCAGCCAAGTGAATGGTTTTGAAATAGGTCAACGGGTCGGACTGGGTTGGCACTCTGGCTATTGTAATCAATGTGAAGACTGCAAAAACGGAGATCAAAATTTGTGTACTCAGGGGCAGGGAACAATCGTTGGGCGTCATGGCGGTTTTGCAGATAAAGTTCGCGCGCAGGCATCCAGTGTCGTACCCATTCCAGAAGCTGTCAAAGAGATTTCGGCGGGCCCTCTCTTTTGTGGTGGCATTACTGTTTTTAATCCCCTGGTCCAATTTGAGGTCAAGCCAACTGATAAAGTGGCAGTGATCGGCATTGGGGGCCTTGGACATATGGCTTTACAGTTTCTCAACGCCTGGGGCTGTGAAGTGACCGCTTTTACTTCGAGTGAATCCAAACTTGAAGAAGTTAAAAAGCTAGGCGCTCATCATGTCCTAAATTCGCGTGATCCCGAAGCGATTCAAAAAGCAGCAAGAAGCTTTGACTTGATTATTTCGACTGTCAACGTCAAATTGGACTGGAATGCCTATCTGGGAACGCTCAAGCCGAAAGGCCGTTTACATCTGGTGGGTGCCACTTTAGAACCGCTGGATATCAGTGTCTTTAATTTGATGCCTGCACAGCGTTCGATCTCGAGTTCCCCGGTTGGGAGTCCGGCAACGATTGCAAAAATGCTCGATTTTACAGCCCTTCACCATTTGGATCCTGTGGTTGAAACCTTTCCCATGGAAAAAATCAACGAAGCAATCGCCCATTTGGCATCCGGCAAAGCCCATTATAGAGTTGTGCTGACGAGAAAATAATAGAACGCGTTTAATTACCGGGGCTTGCGCTTGATCCCGCGTACAGCCTCGGCCTGCAGCGGATCATCGGGCCAATAATGGCGGGGATACCGCCCCTTGAGTTCTTTTTTGACCTCGGGATAGGTCTCGCGCCAAAAGCTGGCCAAATCGCGGGTGACTTGCACTGGGCGCATCGCGGGTGAAAGCAGGTGAATCAGCAGCGGCACCTGCCCGCCCGCGATCCGGGGGGTGGCGTGGAGGCCAAAGAGTTCTTGCAAGCGGGCCGCCAAAACAGGCTCTTCGCCGCTGTAATCGAGGCGAATCTGTGAGCCGCTGGGAACGGGCATGTGTGTGGGAGCTGCCGCTTGTAATTCCGCCAGACGGGCATAACCGAGGTGGTTCTCCAGGGCCTGTTGCAATAAATCAGGGCTGATGGCGTCCAAGCGCTGCAAACCGCTTAAAAAGGGCAAGAGCCAATCGGCCAAGTCGCGGGACAGGGCTGCGTCACTCAGATCAGGCCAGAGTTCAGGCAAAACCCGGTGCAAAAATGCGACCCGCTCGCGCCATTGCAGCAAATGGGGGTTCCAGGGCAATTTGGCAATGCCCCGCTGCTTGACCCCTTCGAGCAGGGCCTGGGCCAGGGTATTTGCATCGGGTTTGTGGATCCGCTCTTTTTTTAAAGCCAGCGCGCCAAAGCGGATCACCTCAAAGGCCTGCACTGAACCTGTTTGTGAATTAAAATTGACCTCCAGCCCGGTTTCAGTTTGGCCTTCGGTCAGGCTTGCCAATTGCTCGGGGTCCAGGGCTGCAGCCAAAAAGATTTTGGCTTCGCGGGGATGGCCATCAAGGTGGGCAATCACCAGCCAGGGCTCGCGGGCCAAAAAATCCCCTTCGGGCAAAATGGCCCCGCGCCCGTTCGCCAGCAAATAACGTGGCGAGTCACCCCGACGCATGGCAATCCGGTCGGGATAGGCCCAGCCCAGCAACAGCCCCAGGGCTTCAGCTGGGCGCGTGGCAGGTTTGAGTCGGCGTTTTTCGGCAATTTGCTGGGCGGCCTGTTCGACTGCCTGTTTGCGGCCTGGAGGCACCTTGCCCCGCGCCAAGGCCGTCAAGCGTCCAGCCAGGTCGGCGTCGCGGCTGCCACTGAGCAGGTCGCGCTCTGAGAGCAGGGCCGCAACCGTACAGGCCAGTCCGCCCAGTCCCTCGGCTTCGGCTTTGAGCAGCATATGTCCCAAACGCGGGTGCAGAGGCAATTGGGCCAGGGCTTTGCCGTGGGGAGTCAGGGTCTGTTCTGCAGAGAGCGCACCCAAGTCTTGCAAGAGTTCAACGGCAGGCGTCCAGGCCTGCTGGGGAGGGGGATCGAGCCAGGCCAAGCTCTGGGGGTCGCTGACGCCCCAGAGGGCCAATTCCAAAGCCAGGGGGGCCAGGTCTGCGGAGCAAATTTCGGGTTCAATATCTGCAGCCAAGAGAGCGGTATCTGATTCAGGCCAAAGCCTGAGGCAAAAGCCTGGTTCCAGACGGCCCGCCCGGCCCATGCGCTGGGTGGCTGAGGCCCGCGAAATGCGCCGGGTGGTCAAACGGGTCATGCCACTGATCGGGTCAAAGACCGGCGAGCGCTCCAGCCCCAGATCGATCACGCCGCGAATGCCTTCGATCGTCAAACTCGTCTCGGCGATATTGGTGGCCAGTACAACTTTGCGCTGGCCGGGGGGAGCCGGTTGAATGGCGCGGTCTTGCTCTTGGGGGGGCAAATCCCCATACAGGGGCGTGACAGATATCTCAGGCGGCAGGTCCGCCAAGCGCTCGGCCAAGCGGCGAATTTCACCGGCCCCCGGCAAAAACACCAAGAGACTGCCGCTCTCTTCACGCAGGGCTGTGCGAATCACGCCAGCGGCAAAAGCCACAGGGTCTCCACCGTGGGGCGGGGCGGCATAGCGCAAGTCCACCGGATGCATGATCCCCTCCGCACGCAAGACCGGCACAGTGCTCAAAAGCTCAGAACCCAAGTTTTCAGAACTCAGGAGTTCAGCCAATTGGGCTGGCAGGGTGGCCGACATGATCAGCAGACGCAAATCTTCGCGCAGGACCGCTTGGCTTTCGCGGCAGAGTGCCAGGCCCAAATCTGCCTGTAGGCTGCGCTCATGAAATTCATCAAAGATCACCAGGCCATAGCCCTCCAAGGCTGGATCACTTTGCAACATGCGCGTCAAGACCCCTTCAGTGACCACTTCCAAGCGCGTCTGGGGGCCAACACGGGTCTCCATACGCACGCGGTAGCCCACCGTTTCACCCACCCTTTCTCCCATCTGCGCGGCAATGTACCGAGCCACAGATTTGGCGGCCAGACGCCGGGGTTCGAGCATCAGAATTTTTTGATTACCCAGCCAAGCCGCTTTTAAAAGGGCGGGTGGAACAGTGGTGCTTTTACCGGTACCAGGGGGTGCTTCGAGAATCACACAGGGAGATTCGGCCAAAGTTGGCGCCAGCGAGGGAAGCAATGAAAACAAATCCACTATTTTTTCCTTTTGGGAGACTGTGCCCCTTGTTTAAGCCCCCTGTTTAACACACCTCTACAAAAGAGGTCAAGGTGCATCAGGCAGGAGCTGAACCTTGAAATAACTTGCCGACAGACGCCCCTCAGGCTATTCTGAAACCAGAACGCCCAATTTGAATACCTGACCAGAACATTTGACAAGAACATTTGACCAGAACATTAGAGAAGGAAAGCCCATGGAAGACACTGACGATTTTACAGAAAACGAAGCCCCAGCCGAAAACCATCTGGATATCCATGATGTCGAGGTCTTAAAAAAACTCTGGTTTATGATCAAAGCGACCTTAAACCAAGAGGAGTTGTTTGGTCTGATGAAAATTTTAATCGACAGTCTGCCCTATGACTGGATCGATAAAAACGAAAATTGGCTGCTCTTGGCCCAGCAATTGGATCAATTCGGAGAAAGCGAATTGGCCAGCTTGTTTAAGCTGGCCAATCAACGTGCGTTTCAGATGTCTCTCAAAGGGTAAAGCCCTCAAAGAGTAAAGCAATGGGAAGAGCAACCGAGCCAATTAGGCTTTGTTGATCTGGCCAAATTCCAGCTCCACGGGTGTGGAACGGCCAAAGATCGAAACAGATACTTTGACCTTGCCACGCTCGGGGCTGACTTCGATAATTTTGCCATTGAAGTCCTGGAAAGGACCGCTGGTGATTTTGACTTCGTCGCCGAGTTTGTAATCGAACTCGATCCGGGCCTTGCGGGAAGAGGCGCGTTTGAGCACCTTTTTGACTTCACGGGGGCTCAGGGGCACCGGGCGGCTGCCTGCGCCCACAAAACTGGTGACGCCGGGGGTGTTGCGCACCACGTGCCAGGAGTCGTCATCGAGGATCATTTCGACCAGCACGTAGCCGGGGAAAATCTTTTTGGTTTTTTCGGTGCGTTTGCCATCTTTGAGTTCGATGACTTTTTCTTCGGGCACTTCAATATTAAAAATCCGGT
>JBIKWL010000128.1:0-15104 GCA_044356335.1 Candidatus Sericytochromatia bacterium | reverse complement strand
AAGCAGCCCGTGCTTCACCTTGCTGTTCATGCTCAACAATATGCCTGCCAATTTCATAATTGGTTTGCACCTGCACCAGATCCACGCCCCGCGCCACGGTTTTGCGCGCAGCCAGTACCAATGCGCGGATCTGCGCGTAGAGGGTGTTTTCGCTTTCTGGTGAGACAGGGGATTTGGACATGGGGCCTGTTTTCCTCAAATCGGAATCTTTTCAAACTGGGGTGATTTAATTATAAGGCAGGCGGGCGTGTTTTTTTTGCTCCTGCTAAAACGTAATCACCATCACAGCTTTATCAATAAAAATTAAAATTATTTTAAAATAACCATAAACTATCCTTGACATTCATAACCAAATCTTAGTATATTGAATATACGAACTTCGGTGAAGCGAAGAAGCGTGACAAACAAGCCAAGTGAAATGCTAGGCAGAAATCCCAGGAGGGGCGGCGTTCGACGCAAGTTGAAAGATGCCAGCCTGACCCGGAGAGCAAAACCCGAGAGCCGTCGAAACGGAAAGCGGGGAATCGGCTGGAAGCAGCGAGAAGCTCTGGGCAGGAAGAATTCCCTGAAGGGTGGAAACTCCCAAGAGGGTCAAGGTTCGGTCGCAAGGCCGGGCACACGATCTGCACGGAAGAATCCGTTGGAGCCTCGGCTGAGAGACGCAAGTGTCTCGGATAAAAGGCAAGAGCGGCAGGCGCTGGTAACAGTGACCGACGGGCAGTGAGTGCAAAACCCTGAAGGGGCCAAGGACGAGAGGGAAACGGGCTCGGTTTTTACCGAAGCAACGGATCCGCTGAAGGCGCAATGCCCTGAAGCCGTGAGAATCGGCAGGAGGGTCAAGTTTGGAAGGGGCTGAAAGGTCTGTTCTAAAACGGGTTCAGCGGGGGGAAGTCCCTGAGGGTCCAGCGGAAAGTCTGAAGAGGGATTCCTGCAAAGGAATAACTTCTGCCAGAAGAGGCGTCAAGAGTGAGTCCCGCAAGGGAAGAACACTGGGGGCGTGAGGGTCCTGAAAATGGAGAAACCCGGCTGGCAGACGTGAAGACCTCAAGAGACCGCGGCACGCACAAATTCGCTTCGACTCCGGAGTTTGTGCCATTTTTTGGCTTTTTTTGTGTTTGCGCCCAAATTGGATTTGATCTGCGTTTGATTCAAAAACGGGGAGTCTGTTTATGCCATTTGCCTTTCAAGTCGGTGCTTTAAAATACCTGCCTTTGGCGGGTCTGCTGGCCTTTTTTAGCCTTACATCTCAGCCCACAGTTGCAAAACCCGTCAACAAAACGCCCACCCAGGCCCAGCAAGAGACTGCTTTTTTAAGCTCCCTCTCTCCCGAACGGCGTGCCAAACTGACCCAACTCAAAAACTGGACCCTTTTGGTTTATCATGCCCAAAGCCAAACCCGGAAGGGCCTTTTTCCTGTGGGTTGGCATCAACCCGGTATTCCCGCCTCGACCTACAAAGTGCCGCACTCCCTGATTGGCTTAAGTGCGGGTGTGGTCAATCTGCAGACGGTCTTTCCCTGGAGTGGGGAGAAATATGAGCTGGAGGGCTGGAACCGCGATCATACCCTGGCAACAGCCATGCAAGTCTCCTGTGTGCCCTGTTTTCAGCAATTGGCGCGCAAAATTGGGCTGGAGCGTATGCAAGCAGGCGTGGAAAAGCTGCATTTTGGCAAAATGGATATTTCAGCCGCCAATTTGGATACCTTTTGGCTCACGGGCAAGTCCCAGATCAGCCCCGAGCAGCAGGTGCAATTTATGGCCAAGTTGGCCCTGCGCCAACATCCCTTTCCAAAGCAACACCAAGACAGCGTGGCAAAAATCATTGCCGATCCGGCTATTCCCGGCTTACACGCCAAAACAGGTTGGGGTCGGGTGCCGCACCAGGGCTTTGGCGATAGCTTGCCCGGCCAAAGGCACTATGGCTGGTATGTGGGGTATTACCAAGCCAAAGGTCAGACCTGGGCCTTTGCCACCCGTTTGATTGGGCAAGACAAACTGCCAGAGGGCTTTGCCGCTCTGCGCAAAGAAATCACCCTCGACTACCTCCGCTTTCAAAAAATACTGCCCTGAGTCTGCTGAGCAAGATCCTGTTCGCGCTTGATGGGTATCAAGGTTTGAGACCTGGGTTTGCGCCATACTGAGCCCAGAGGAAGTAAAAAACCATGTTCACCCTTTTAATCGTGTTTTTGCTGATTCATGGCCTGATTCACCTGATGGGCTTTGCCAAAGCCTTTGGCTATGCTGACATCCCCGCCTTGACCCAGGCCATCTCTCGCCCGATGGGCCTGCTCTGGCTCTTGGCCTCTGTGCTTTTGCTCTGCGCTGTGATTGGGATCTGGCTTCACTGGGTGGATTGGTGGATGCTGGGTTTGCCAGCCCTTGTGCTCTCGCAGGCTTTGATCTTCAGTGCCTGGAAAGACGCCCGTTTTGGCTCGCTGGCCAATCTTGTTTTGGCCCTGGTTGTGCTTGTGGCCTGGAGCCAAAGCCATTTTTTTAAACAGACCCAATCTGTCTTAAACGAACTCCAACAAAGCGCAACTCCCCCCCAAAAGCAAGTCACAGAACAGGATCTGCAGGGGCAACCTGAAGTGATCCAAAAATGGCTGCGGCGCACGGGAGCGGTGGGCCAACCCTGGCAAGACAGTTTGTATCTCAGCCAAACAGGCCGCATGCGCACCAGCCCAGAGGGGGCCTGGCTGCCTGTCAAAGCTGAACAGTATTTTAATGCCTTGGCACCCGGCTTTGTCTGGCAAGCGCAAGTTCAGCTTTTTCCGGGTGTCACGCTCTTGGCCCGCGACAAATGGCAAGCTGCACACGGGCAGATGTTGATCTCGGCCTGGGGCCTGATTCCGGTGGTGCAGGCCCAAGGGCCAGAAATTGACCAAGGCACCTTGTTGCGTTATTTGGGAGAGATGCTCTGGTTTCCCTCTTCGGCCTTGCGGCCTTCGGTGCAGTGGCGGGAATTGTCAGCAAATAGTGCTGAAGCGGCTTTGACCGTCGGAGCCCAAACCGTCAAAGCGGTGATGCATTTTAGTCCCAAAGGGGATTTTGAAAGCATGCTGGCCCTGCGTTATTTTGCACGCAAAACAGGAGCCACCCTTGAAAAATGGCAGATCACGGCAAACCCCAATTCCTTAAAAACCTTTTCAGGTATTCAGATTCCCAGCCAATACACCGTCTCTTGGCTGCTTAAAGAGGGCGATTTCGATTGGCTTGAACTGGAAATTGGCGACCTGGCGTATAATCAGCCCCTTCCCTTTCAGGCCCCTTAAAATAGGGCCGCCAAGGCCTCCCAGTTTTGACTGGAGGTATCCAGGCGCTGCACAGGCATTTGGCTCAGTTGGGCATAGTCGCGGCGGCGTTGCTGAGATGTTTGAAAGGCTTGCAGGGCAAGAGCTTCCGAGCCATAAAAGGAGATATTGCCCTCAATCCAGCCCTCGGCCTCGCGTTCGTAGCGGTAGAGGCTGCGGGTCGCCAGGGCCTGATCGGGCAGATCGAGCAGAACCAGTTGAAAGCCCCATTCTGCCAAGGTCTGATCATAAGCGGTGTAGCGCTCAAATTCAGGAATCTGGGCATAATACGAGGGGTGAAAACGCTCCAGAATCACCCAGCCGCCGGAATTCATGCGGCTTGGCAGGCTTTTGATCAGCGCATCCAAGCGCTGGCAGAGATGCCAATCAGGGGAGGGCGCTTGTAGTTCCTCCATCAGCTCGCCAAAGGTCTCTTCTTCAGAGATCACTTGGCAGGGCAAACCTTCAGCCTCCGCGCGCGCTTGCAATGCCGCGATCAGCGAAGATTTGCCTGTGCCACAGACCCCTTCGATCAAGAGGCGCTGTTTTAGCGCCAAAGGGCTGTCCCACCCAAAATACCTGCGTCGTTGCTGATCACTTTGACATAAGGCGGCAAAAGCGTGGGGTCGAGCTTTTTGGCATTGCCGCCGCCGAGATAGAGCATGTCAAAATTAAAGATCCGCTGCAACAGATCCAGGGCTTTGAGCAGGCGTTTGCTCCAGCGTTTTTTGCCGATGGCATCCAGGGCCTGTCGTCCCAATTGCTGTTCATAGGTCTCGCCCTTGCGAAAAGGGTGGTGGCCCAATTCCAGATTCGGCACCAGCACCCCGTCGATAAACAAAGAGGCCCCCAGGCCGGTGCCCAGGGTGATCACCATCTCCAGACCGTGGCCTTTGATGGCACCATAGCCCTGAATATCTGCGTCATTGGCCACGCGTACCGGGCATTTGAGTTGTTTTTCCAGTTCTGTGGCCAATTCCAGCCCGACCCAATCGGGGTGCAAATTGACTGCAGTGCCAATTACTCCCTGGCGGACCACACCCGGAAAGCCCACGGCGACCTTGCCAAAGGGCACATCTACCTGGGCAATTAAGCCCTGCAGGGCAGCCAAAACGGGTTCGGGTTCAGCGGGCGATGGGGTTTCCACGCGCAGGCGTTCGGTTAAGGGCTCACCTGTGGCACTTAAAACCCGCAGCTTTAAACCACTGCCGCCAATATCCACCGAGAGCACCGCGTCCGAGACGGGAGCCGCTGGCTGTTCTGCTGCGTGTTCCGCTACTTTTGCTTGGGCTTTGCTGGCCTTGGTGTTGCCCCCTTTTTTAGCGGCCTGTTTGGGCACCGCCATTAACCGAGCACTTCCGATACACGTTTGACCAGTGCAGCAGCGTCGATGCCGTATTTGGCCAGCAGATCTTCGGGTTTGCCCGATTCGGGGAATTCGGTCACAGCCAGTTTTTCGACCTTGATACCACTGCCATTGAGGGCTTCGAGCACGGCATCGCCGAGACCACCTGTGGCGTAATGATCTTCGAGGGTAAACACCGCAGGGCCGCCCACTTCATCACAGATCCGGCGAATCTCTTCGCTGGGAAAGGGTTTGAGTGAATAGGCATCGACCACACGCAGGTTAATGCCTTGCTCAGACAGGGTTTTGGCGGCATCGAGAGCTTCATGTAAGACATAGCCGCTGGCCACCACGACCGCTTTGTCGCTGTCGCTGGCTTTGAGTACCTTGCAGCCGCCCAAGGGGAAACTTTCGTCGATGGGATAAAGCACCGGGCGATTGCCTCGGAACGTGCGCATATAACAGAAGCCGGGGTGGTTGAGGATTTCTTGGGTCAGATAAAAGGTGCTGACATAATCGCTGGGGCAGAGTACCACTGCGCCGGGAATGGCACGCATAAAGCCGCAATCGGCCATGGCCATTTGCGAAGCGCCATCTTCGCCAATCGAGATGCCAATATGTGAGCCCACGACCTTGAGATTGGCCTTGGAATAAGCGCCCATTTCGATCTGGTCAAAGGCCCGCTCGAAAAAACGCGCAAAAGAATTGGCCAAGGCCACTTTGCCTGTGGCGGCCACACCCACACCCACGCTGATCATATTCTGCTCGGCAATCCCACATTCAATGTGGCGCTCGGGATACGCCCCGGCAAAGCGATCGCTGAATGTCGAATTGCTGACATCGCCATCGACGACCCAGACCAATTCACTTTGGCCCCCCAGGGTTTTGAGGGCGTCACCATAAGCGGCACGGGCCGCGTGTTGTTTGCTGGCGTCAAATTCACTGCCATTGAGGCTGTGTTGGATCTTCACACTGGCTTTTTCGACAGGGGCAAAATGCTGTTTGGAAGCGGTAAAGGCCGCGATATCCAAATCTTCGCCCACGGGCAATTCGGCATAGGCCTGAACCTTTTCGTCGGCTTTGAGGGCCACGCCGTGGCGTTTGAGTTTGCCCGAGAGAAAGGAGACAGGGAAACCTTTCTCGGTGTCGGCAATGATTGCAAAGGGTTTGCCGCTGTGGGTGCGAATGCGGGCAAAGACTTCGGCAATGGCGTCGTGGTCGTGGCCGTTGATGCGGGCCACTTCCCAGCCAAAGGCCGTGAATTTGTCGTGCAGGGGCTCGGCATCGACAATGCCTTCGCAGAAATTGCTCTGTTGGATTTTGTTGCGGTCGACAATCGCAACCAGATTGTCGACTTTGAGCGAGCCTGCCAGCATGGCCGCTTCCCAGACTTGGCCTTCGTTGATCTCGCCGTCGCCGAGCAAGACATAGACTTTTTGATCGCGTTTTTCGCGTTTATACACCTCGGCCATGCCCACGCCAATCGAGAGGCCCTGGCCCAACGAACCCGTGGCTGCGACCACGCCGGGCAGGCGCAGGGTGGGGTGCCCTTCTAAGCGCGAGCCAATTTGGCGGAAGGTTTTGAGTTCGGCTTCTTCGAGGTAACCCAGGCGGTACATCAGGGCATAGAGCAGCGGGGCGGCATGGCCTTTGGAAAAGATGTATTTGTCGGCGTGGGGGTGGTCGAGATTCTGGGCATCGAGCCGCAATTCGCGGAAAAAGAGCCAGGTCATGAGATCGGCGGCGCTCAGGCAGGTGGTGGGGTGGCCCGAGCCAGATTGGGTGGTCAGGTCAATGCTATCACGGCGAATGAGATTGGACAGGGATTGAAATTGGGATTTGAGTTGGGCTTCCAGGGGCATGAGGACTCTCCTTTTGGTCTGAAGACATTTGCAAGGCAGTATACCATTTCTGATTCCGGGGTTCAGGGGGACACCCTGTGGGGTTGAATGCTTGGGTCGATTTGCACGGTCCCGCTGCCGCTCGGTCGTCGCCACAATGGGGTAGTTGCCATTGGACAAATCCTTTCTGTTCTGCATCCCATCCCAGCTTTTGACGTTCGCGCCATTGGGACAAGTTAGAGAACTGTACGCTGTATTGACCTTTGGCGGCATCATCGCTTTTGCCAAAGCCCTGATCTGTGCTGATAATAATCGAAAAAATCTGATGGGTGAGGCTTTTTTTGAGGTAATACAGGTAGCACTAAAAAACGTTTGTCAAGATTTGATAAAGGCCAACCGCTTTTTGCGCAGAGGCCCCCGCTTCGGTTACAATGAAGATCATTTGAACTACGCCTATGCACCAAACTACAGGAAATTATCATGGAACATCTCAGTGAGCTTGAAATGCGCCGCCACAAGCTGGATCAGCTGCGTGAAGCGGGTATTTCTCCCTACCCTTATCATTTTGACCGCACCCATACCTTTGCCCAGATTCGCGAGGCCTATGCCGAAAAATTGGCCAATGGGGAAAAGTCGGAAGAAGTGGTCACCATTGCCGGACGGATTACCGGCTGGCGGGGCAAAGGCAAGCTGACCTTTTTGGACCTGCGCGATGGCGGCGAACGCCTGCAGGGCATGATCATGTTGAACAAAATTGGTGAAGAGGCTTACCAGAACCTGAAAATGCTGGATATTGGCGATATGGTCGGCCTCAAGGGCCTGGTGGCCCGCACGAATACCGGCGAACTGAGTGTGCAAGCCGAAGAACTCACGCTCCTGGCCAAATCCCTGCGCCCCCTGCCCGAAAAATACCACGGTCTGACCGATGTGGACCTGCGCTACCGCCAGCGCTACCTCGATCTGATTGTCAATCCCGAGGTGCGGGAGACCTTTGTGGCCCGCAGCCGGGCCCTCAGCTTGATTCGCCAATTTTTAACCGCGCGCGCCTTTCTCGAAGTCGAAACCCCGATGTTGCACCCCATTCCCGGTGGCGCAGCGGCGCGCCCCTTTAAAACCCACCACAACGCCTTGGACATGGAATTGTTCTTGCGGATTGCGCCTGAACTCTACCTCAAGCGCTTGATCGTCGGTGGCTTTGACCGGGTCTTTGAACTCAACCGCAATTTCCGCAACGAGGGCATGTCCACGCGCCACAACCCCGAATTCACCATGTTGGAGCTGTACCAGGCCTATGCCGACTACCAAGACATGATGAATTTGACCGAAGAGCTGATTTGCCATCTCGTGCAAGAGATTCACGGCAGCCTCAAGATCACCTACCAAGAGACCGAAGTGGACTTTGCCCGCCCCTGGGCGCGCATGACCATGGTCGAGGCGATTTGCCAATTTCTCGAATTGACCCCCGCAGATTTTGTCTCACGCGACACAGCCGCTGCGGCTGCCGCCAAGTACAATATTGCCATTGAACCCAGTTTTGGTCTGGGCAAAATTATCAACGAGATCTTCGAAAGTGTGGATTCCCGCCTGATTCAGCCCACTTTTATTATCGACTATCCCAAGGAGATCTCTCCTTTGGCCAAAGAACACAGATCCAACCCCGAACTGACAGAGCGTTTTGAACTCTTTATTACAGGTCGGGAAATGGCCAATGCCTTTTCAGAGCTCAATGATCCGATTGATCAACGTGCCCGCTTTGAAAAGCAGCTCGAAGCCAAAGATTCGGGCGACGAAGAGGCACACGCAATGGACCACGAATACATTCTGGCGCTGGAACATGGCATGCCGCCAACCGGAGGCTTGGGCATTGGCATTGATCGTCTGATCATGCTTTTGACCGATTCTGCTTCGATTCGCGATGTGCTGCTGTTTCCCCATATGCGCCCGCAAGCTTGAGGAGGGGAAAGATGAAAATGACGAAAATGCTGGCGTTCAGTTTGGCCCTGGGGGTGAATATGGGGCTGCTGAGCACTTGGACGCCTGCCGTACAGGCCGAAACGCTGTTCCGCACCTATTTAGACAAAGCGGTAAGTAATTTTGACCCCTTGTTCATGTCTACGCCCGAAAGCCAGGAGATCAGCTCTCTGATTCACCAGGGCTTGGTGGCTTATTCGCCCACCATTCGTCCTCCCCGTGCCGGGGCGTATAACCAGGTTGTGCCTGCTTTGGCTGAATCCTGGGAAGTGGCACCCGACAAAAAATCGTATATTTTCAAGCTGCGCCCGGAGGCCCGTTTTCACAATGGTCGCCTGATCACCGCTGCTGATGTCAAATACTCCCTGGAGCGGGCCTGCAATCCCAACTTGAACTCTCCTGGTGCTTGGGCCATCAACCGCCTGAATATTCGCGGCCTTAAACGCTACCAAGCCGCCCGCCGTGCAGGTGTACGTGAGCCCCATTTGCTCGGTGTCGAGGTGATCGATCACCACATTGTCCAGGTCCACCTCGAAAACGCGATCCCGATGGCACTGGATTTGCTCACCCTGCCTTATTTTTCGATTGTGCCCGCCGAAGATGTCGAGCGCTGGTGGAAAGATTTCCGCAAATCCCCGGTCGGTGCAGGCCCTTACCAATTGCAAGACGTCGATGCCGATCAGACGATTTCTTTGCAGCGCTTTGATGGCTTTTACGACACGCAGACCGCCCAGATCAGTGGATTGCGCTTTCAGATCATGCCCGAGACCAATGATCGCTTCCAGGCCTTTGTCAAAAAACAGGTAGATCATGCGCCTGTGCCCGGTCAGTATTTTGAGCGCGTGCTCGAAGATCCCGTTTGGAACCCCCTTGGTCAGGAAAAAGTGGTCAAGGCCAGTAGCCAGAGCAATATTCAGCAGTCCAAAGTGCTTAAAATTCCGCGCTGGTCGACCCATTATCTGAACATGGACAACCAAAGCTTTCCCTTCAATGAGCCCAAGGTGCGCAAGGCCTTTAATTTTGCCGTCGACAAACAGGCGATCACCGAGCATATTTTGCAGACCTATGCCCGTCCTGTCACAGGGGTTTTCCCACCTGAATTTCCAGGTGGCCGTCTCAAAGAGCCGCTCTTTCGTCAAGATACCGACAAAGCCAAAAATCTGCTTTTTGAAGCCGGTTGGCGCGACAAAGATGGAGATGGTTTTGTGGAGCCCTGGCAAAACCCCCATTTGGAGTTAACGCTCTATTACCAGAACAACGATCAATCGTATGCCATCTGCCGCAAGGTCCAAGAAAACCTCGCTGCTGCGGGTGTGAAAATTAAATTGGTTTCTCAGGCCACGTTGGGTGCCGGAGCCATGCGCACGCCCCCGATTTTTTACCACACACTCTGGAGCCCCGATCTGGTGGACCCCAGCCAACTCTTTTATCCTACCTTCCATTCTTCTCAGGCCGGTTGGCCGGGCACCAATACGGCCCGCTACAGCAACCCGCGGGTCGATCAATTGGTGGGCATGGCTGAAGACCTCTATTACGAGCCCAAACGCTACGAGCTCTATGCCGAGGCCGAACGTCTGATTCTCGAAGATGCGCCCTGGCTGTTTTTGTACCACCCCGTTGATTATTGGTTGGTACAGCCCCAGGTGAACCACTATTTGGTACATCCAATGCTGCCCTTTCCTTACCAAGTCTATTCGCTGAATACACAGACTGCCCTGGCTCCATGAACGAAATTCTCGTCCGGACCTGGCAACTTCTGAGCCAGAACTGGATTTTACTCGGTCCAGTGCTGATCGAGACCGTGATCATGTTGGTGTTTACCAGTGGGGGTGGCATGGGCGAAGGCAGTGCCATGTCGATTCTGGCGCTCTTCTTTTTGCATCAGGCGCTTTTGGGGGGCTGGCTCTACCAGATGAAAATTGTGCTCTTGCAGCGCGAACCCAAAACCTCTTTGGATGATTTCTTTGAGGGACTGGCCCGCTATTTTTGGCCGATGCTCAACGGTGCTTCGGTCTTCTTTCTGCTCTTTATGTTGCTGTTTATGCTGGGCAGCTTGCTCAGTGAGGCCTGGTTTGGTCCTCTCGATCAGGGCCTGATCGAAAAGGCTTTGCCGCTGGTCCAAAACGGCAATCTCGAAAAACTGCAGTCGTTGATGCAAACAGAGGCCGCCAAGGTGTTGGTTTTTCTGCAATGGGCCCAGGTCTTGGTTGGGGCCTTCACACTTTTGGCGATTGTCGGTGTGGTGACCAGTTTCTGGCAGCAGTACTGTGTGCTGGGCCAATTGACTTGGTGGCAGGCCTGGAAGCGCAGCAAAAATCTGATCTTCAAATTTCCAGGCAAGATCACCTATCTGGGCTTTTTGTGGCTGATTCCGACTGTGATTTTGCAGTTTTTTATGTTGAGTGGTCAGGCTGTGCTGCAAATCCTGGCGATGGGGCTGGATCTGGTGGTCAAAACCTATTTCACCCTGTTGTTTTGTCAGATTGTCTTTGACCTCGATCGCGAGAGTGTCACACCCCTGCCTGGCGCACAGGAGACCCCCCGGCTATGAAGGGCAGTATCGTCTTTAACGGCAATATCCAGCTCGAAACGGATTTTATCGAGGCCTTTAAAAGCCAGATTCTCGACTCCAAGCACGAAGACCCTGCTGTGCGCCAGAGCCGCAAGGTCTTGTTGATCACCGCTGCGTGGCAAAAACGTGAGTTTCAAGAGGCGCATATTAAGCGGGCGCTGTATGGGATTGGGATTCAGCCCCAGTTTGACGGGGGCTATGATCAGAATATTCAAAACCTCTCGATTTACCACGACTTCAATTTCTTCCGCAAAAAAGAGGCGGGGCTGTACTGGCTTTACCACAGCAAACAGCAGGTGATTCAACAGGTCAAGCTCTTTTACCGCGAAAAAAACGCGGGCTTGATCCGCATTTTGCAGAGCCAATTGACCCTGCTCAAAGAGAGCTTTAAAGGCATGAGTTTGGCGCGGGCCCTCGGTTATGATGTGGCCCAGGGCCAAACCCGCCTGCATTCTCTTAAGCCGATTGAATTGCTCTACCACTATGCCTGCCAGGATATTCAGGCCAGCATGGAAAAGATTCGCGAGAATGACGCGCAGATGCTCAAGGTCTGTCACGAGATCGATGAGTATTTCTTTACCACCTCTCAAGTGGCCCAAGATCCACTTTACCAGACCCTCAAACGCCAACTCGAAGAGCGCATCCTGACCTCCAATTCGATTTTTATCTTTGGGGGCCATATTGCTGTGCTCTGGAACCGCTTGAACTTTTTTAAGCTCAAAGAGGCCTTTCAAACCGCTTTGGCACGTGGGGCCAATTTTTATACGGTTTCAGCCGGTTCGCTCTGCCTCTGCGATTATCTGGTGGTCTTTGACGACAATTCCAACGAGTGGACGGGCTCCTCGCGCATGTACGATTTTGAGCTCTTTGATCAGGGCTTTGGCCTGGTGACCAAGGTGCAGCTCTTCCCCCATTGCAAAGACTATATCTTCATGGAAGACCCCGATACCATCGCCTATACTGCGGCCCGCTTTAATCACAGCATGAGTGTCGGCCTCGACCAGAACTCCTTTTTGCTGATGGAGACCTACCGCGATGGAGACAGCGAATACGAGCGCTTTTCTTCAGTTGGCAAAGACGAGGGCCTCTATGTGTTTAAACCCAGCGGCGAGATCGAGATCAAACACCGGGGCGATGAGCTGATTCTGCCTGGAACACGGTTTTTCAAGGAGCCGTAGACTTAGAAGTCGCAAAATCAACCTGACTGACGCAGGTTATTTTGCCAGGCAGATCTGAGGTGTTCGGCAAACCCTTATAAAACTGCCCAATCCCGCCGACGCATTTGTTTGACCTTCATCCTGCATAATTGACAGACTTGGTGGCTTAGGTCTTCTTTGCATGCGTGGTTTCTAGCAAAAAGAAACCCAGGAATCCTGTTATCAGAAGAGAAAAAGGTCTAGGCAAAAATGACTCCGCGGTGAAAAGAGTTGGGTTTAATCTTCTTGTTTCTTCATTCTCTCAATAGTGGTAGCGCAATTGTGCAATGAAGAGCGATTCCCCTTCGACTTTATACACAATTCGGTGTTCATCATTGATGCGCCGAGACCAATAGCCTGCCAGTGCATGTTTGAGGGGCTCGGGTTTGCCAATCCCCTCATAAGGCGTGCGACAAATTTCTTTGATCAGCAGATTTATGCGCAAGAAGATTTTTTTATCTGTTTTTTGCCAAAAGAGATAGTCTTCCCAAGCGCCCTCAGAAAAAATCAGATTCACTCCAACAGGGTCCGTTCTTGTCCTTGCTGATTTTCAAGTTCCAAGGCGGCATTCAGCAAACGGCGGGCATTTTTGGGCGAGCGCAGCAAATAGGCCGTTTCTTCCATGGCATGGTAATCGGCCAGAGAAATAATCACCACAGATTCATTTTGTTTGCGCGTGACAATCACAGGGGCATGATCCTGGCAAACTTCATCCATGGTTTGGGCAAAATTTTGGCGAACGGTCGTATAACTGATGGCTTTCATGATTGAATCACCTCCTGTACAGTTTACTGTACAATATTGGCTTTTCTCAATGCAATCTTTTTAGTGATAAAACTGCCCAATGGCTTCACAGACCCTCAAAATCTGCTCTGAACTCAATTCGGGGTAAATCGGCAAGCTGAGAATCTCTTGGGCCTGTTGCTCGGCCTGGGGGAAGTCACCGTATTGGTAACCCAGGGCTTTGCCCACCGTTTGCAGATGAATCGGCACAGGGTAGTGAATCGCGGTGCCAATGCCTTTTTCGCTCAAAAAAGCCTGCAATTTGTCGCGCTGCTGGGCCCGAATCACAAAGGTGTGGTAGACCGCAAAGGCGGGAGGGGTTTCGATCGGGCTTTGCACTTGGGGAATGTCTGCCAAACATCTGCGGTAGAGGGCCGCGTTGGCCCGGCGCTTGAGGGTCCAGCTTTCGAGGTGGCGCAGTTTAACCTGCAACATGGCTGCTTGCAGGCTGTCGAGCCGGGAATTGCTGCTCCAGACTTCACAATCGTTGCGGCTGCGCAGGCCGAGATTGCGGCGCAGCAGAACCGCATCAAGCCATTCAGGGTTGCTGAGGGTGAGGGCACCGCCATCGCCACAGGCATTGAGGGTTTTGAGCGGGTGCAAACTAAAGGCGCCCGCATGGCCCAAGCTGCCCACCCGTTGGCCTTGGTATTCGGCGCGAATGGCCTGGGCGGCGTCTTCGAGTACCCAGAGTGGGTGGGGTTGATGGGCCTGGGCGATTTCCAGAATCTCGCGCATGGGGGCGGGATGGCCGGTTAGATGCACGGGGATCACGGCTTTGGTTTGGGGCGTGATCGCCGCTTCCAGGGCCAGGGGGCTCAATTGGTAATCGTCGCCGACGTCGGCCAGTACCGGCCGGGCACCCACCAGGGCAATCGCACTGGCCGAGGCCACAAACGAATTGGTGGGGGTAATCACCTCATCACCCGGACCGATACCCATGGCCTGCAAAGCCAGTACCAGCGCGTCTGTGCCCGAATTGACGCCAATCGCATGGGGCGTTTGGCACAGCTCCGCCAGCGCTTTTTCAAATTCTGCCACAGCGGGCCCAAGCACAAACTGGCCCGAATCGAGCACCTCTGCCACGGCTGAGAGCAATTCAGCTTTGAGCGGGGCATGTTGGGCGGCTAAATCGACATAGGGGATGGGCTTGTGCATTTGTTTCAATCTGTTCAATCGGCGTTATTGCGGCAGGCGGGTATGGAGTTGGCCCTGATCAAGGGTCTCAAAGACCATTTTCCAGAGAGCGACAGCCTGGCCCGGTTGGGTGTTTTGCATCGGGCTGGCCATGGCGTGGGGCACCTTGTCGGGGGCCTCAAAATGGTACCAACCATGTTTTTGCAGGCCACCTGAGCGTTGCAGCAGCTTTTCGACGGGTTTTTCGCCTGCCAGCACATCGCCTTCGGTGGTAAAGATCTGCATCGGCACCTGCACCTTGTCCACGCGGCTGCCGACACTGAACATGGCGTAAGCATTGTTGAGGGTGCCTTGGGTATGGGGCATGGGGTTGTCGGCAGAGACCCAGGTGTTTTTATTGTAGTTTTTCATATCGAGCAAATAGCTCAATTTGATCGGGGTATAGCGATCGACCAGATGCAACAGGCCATCAGTTGGTTTGAGCTTGTCATCGGGGCCAATATACGGAGCCATGGCCGTTACGGATTTGAGATCGCTGAAGCGTTCCCCCATGCGCAGGGCCAGATTGGCGCCCCCAGACAGACCAATGGCCTGCACCGGGCCACCGAGCGCACTCACATCAGCATGAACCTGAGCGACAAAATCGTCGTAGGTTTTGACTTCCCAGGTGTCCACCATTTTTTCGCCAGTGGGTGTGCCATTGGGTTTCATAAAGCCGTGGCCGGGAATGCGCGGCACATAGACGTTATAACCGGCTTTAAAAAACAGCTCTTCGGCCTCTTTAAATTGCCAGGGCCCAGCCGTATAGCCATGAAAGAGCACCACCGTGCCTTTGCCTGTGGGTTGGGGCTGGGTTAAGAGCCGCGATTGGTAGTTTTGACGCAAATACAGCGGTTGTTTTTTGTTTGTGTTTTGCAGGGCCAGATCGGCATCCACACGGCTTTCCAATTGTTTAACAGCCTGCTCATAA
>JBIKWL010000266.1:0-4405 GCA_044356335.1 Candidatus Sericytochromatia bacterium | reverse complement strand
TCAGCAGGCGGATCAGCTGGATCAGGGGGCGCAGGAAAACGCAGATCGGGATGGGTTTGGTCGTAAGACAGGTATTGTGGCAGGGCAGGTACGGGGTCGGTGGTTTCGGATGCTGTGGTTTCGCTTGTTTCTGGTGCTGGGGTTTCTGGTGCTGCAGGGGTTGTTGGCGTGGCGGTTGCGGTGGGTTTTACGCCCAGGTTTTCGGGGCGGGGCTGGGGCCTGATTGAGGGGCTGAGAGGGGAGGTGGTCATCGGGGGTGAACTCCAGAAATGATGCTTTAGATTATCTTAACCCAAGATGGGGGAGGGTGTGGATTTTTATTGTGGCCAATGAATTGGGAAAGGGTTATCGGCGAAGTATGAGGAAGAAAGCAATGGCGAAGTATGAGGAAGAAAGGGTCATCGGCTCGGTTGGCACAAGGCCCTGAAGTTCAGGCCGCTCGCTGCGCCCATCCATGGGCTTCGCTCGCTAAGTGCCCGTCACACGGCTGAACCATCCGTGGGCCGTGCGCCGGGCAATTGCCTTCACTTTTCAGGGCCTTGGCCAACGGCGGGTGGTTCTTTTGATGTCGTTGATGAAACAGGGCTCAAATCCATTGTTTATCTGGATTAGACCCGTATGTGTGGCGCAATTCAAAATAGAGGTGCTCAAATGAAATTTTTGCTTTTCTGTTGAAATGACTTGCTTTGAGTGTCTTCACAAAAGTCTGGCAGCCTTTACAGAATCTTTATAATTCTTTTTTATAATCAAAGTATCGCCACAAAACAAGCAAGAGGACATCATCTATGTTTACATTGAAGCACCGTTCTGGGTATCGCAGCTCCGTTTGTACAGTCCTGGCATCGAGTCTCTTTCTTTCTTTCTTTCTTGCAGCAGCCCACCAGCGGGCTTAAATGCCACGCATAAACCGGGCCTATCAGCGTCGCTGAAGTCTCAGGGCTCTCGGCGGCTCCCCATGAGTACGTCTATGAGCTATGGCAATCCCACGCCCGACGCTGAACGACTCCGATTCCGCATTCAGGATTACCCGAAAAATACCAGTAGCTATCCACACTCTCGCGAAAGTGCGAGTATCTTTGCTTTAACTGCCGATCTCATGTGGTCAGCCCCCGCTTGGCAACCCCAAGGAGACACCCTTACGCTGGATACACTGCATGCACCGAGGACGGTCTCCAACTATGGTTATTATTTTGCTGTGCTCGAAACCCAAACCAATCCCCAAGGGCAGACCTATGCCTCCCGCGTGCGGGTGGATGTTTTGATTGATTCTATTTCACACTCGGAGCAAATGATCCCTTACCAAAAGAGCATGGGAATTCAAAGCCTTTTGTTTTCAAGTACGGATGGCTTGACGTTTCATTTAGACTCTCTCACGCCCAATTTGGGCAGCCTCAAGTATAACTGGAACAATCCCACTCAAAATGGCTTTTGCGCTGCTGGTGGCTTGGGCCAGGGAGATTATTTCTCACCCACACAAGCGACTTTGACCCTCAACCCCGCTTCAGAACAAGCCGATCTTTCGGTAAACTTTAATGGCGCGATCATCTACGACTATTACAATGAAAACATTCCCGACCATCCCTATGCCTGCCGCCTGATTAGCAACCAAACGGGCTCGGGTGCAGTGAATTTGAATATGACTTTTCATGTCGATTTTGAAAAAGAAACACCGACCCCAACACCGACTCCCACAGTACCCCCTCAGTGTGATATGGGCAATGCGCCCAAGGCGGTGCCAGATGATCTTAAGCCCCTACTCGATGGGCTTAAAAATATACCCGAAGGCAAACCAGTTCCAGCCAAACAAGCTCAAAATATATTGCAGCAGTTAAAGACCCTTCAACAACAACTCAATCAATCAGGAGTGGCAACACAAAACTTCCAAATCCAAGGAGAAAAGGCTCGTTCGAATCAGGACAAGCAACAGGCCAAAATCATAAAAGAAATCGCAAAGCTTGAATCTAAATTAGAAAATTTACAAATGCAAACCTTGAGCGACTTTCAGGTCTTTGACCAAAATTATCAGAGTGTGGTGAGTTTGATTCAGCAATATTACGATTATGAGTTGCTGCGGTATGATGGAAACTTACACCCCAATTCTTTGGCGCGCTACAAAACAACCCTGGATCGTATTGCTTATGCCAGAGACTATTTCAGTTGGAGTGGAAATACCTATGACCTCCTCTACGCAGGTTTTATTCAAACACTGGAGTTTCAAGTTTATCGGATGCTGGTCCAGGATATATTGGAACAAGAATTGCCTTTGACAGGTGCCCAAGATGAGCCCAATTATGAATTTTATTCGTCAGCCTTAAATGAGATTCAGACAGGAGAAGATTTACTCAAATACTTAGGTAAACAATTATCCAAACATACCCAAAACCTTGAACTCACCCAAGCACATGCGCAAACCAATTACGATGTATTTCTCGGAATTTTGCCCTACGAAACCTCTCGTTCGGCTCAGCCCGAAGCAGAGGATGGGGATGATTCGGCATTGCCTTTTTCAACCCAATCTTCTATACGTTCGCCACATTTAATGCCCAGAGAAATGAATCTCCCATTGGGTGATTTTAGAATATTAAGAAATCCAGCTTTGGTAGAGTATGAAGGCGGTGGCCCTGGCATTCCTGCTGGTTTTACCTTTGGTGGAGGATCCGTCTCCTGGCGCTGGTGGGGGCGGATTTTCGAGTGCCCAGGCAGGTGCTCTAACGACATTTTTACTCGGATTTGGCAAACAACTCAAAGATTTTTACGACACCGTTTTTGGCCGCAAATGTGAGCCTCAAGCATCGGGGCCTCAACCACAGCCCCAACCAACCAATCTCAGGTTTAATGGCAAGAAGGACTTAGATCCTGATAAGAGTAATAAGCGCCATCGCCGAATCTTAAGAAACAATCTAAAAAAAGAGGGTGAAGAGTGTTCAGGTAAAAATTATACACCTCCTGCTACCCCAGACGGAGATACAAGAAACAAACCAGAGCAAGCTCACCACATTGTTCCTTTAAATTATGCCGGAATGGAGCGGGTGCAGGCTGTTTTGGGTGCCTGTGATGATTTGGATATTGATGATCCGAAAAATGGTGAGTGTATGGATGGGCCCAGCCACAAACAAACCCAAGATGACCCTAATGACCCAAATAAATACGTTCAGACAATCATGGAAATTTTTAGATTAGAAAATGTTACAAAGGAGGATGGTAGCGTGGATTGCGACAAGGTGAAAGACAAATTGAGTCAAATCAAAAACCATTTAAAAGAGCAAAGTCTTCGCTCTCAAAATGGAGAAACACCCAATGTAAATATTAGGGGTTTAAATTTACATTGAGTAAATTAGAATCAGTATATTGGCTCGCGCTCAAAAGTAAAAGATTTGTTGCAGGCTTAAATCTCAAGCAAGAAATTGATAAATGGGATAAATATCTTGAAGAATGGCGATATATAGAGGATATTAGTGCGAATAGACGTGATGACGAAAAAGAAATAAAACCCCTGACTTATTACCTTTACTCAGGTGTTTTTACAGATTTTGCGTTTGCAGAGGTTGGCCTGCATGTCTTCAACCAACGGGTGGTCGATGCCTTTGAGGGCGAATTGGAAAAATACGGGCGGCTCTATCCGATCGAGTGTGAAGGAGCCCCTTGGCAATATTACATTTACCATGTCACCACCCTGGTCAAAGCCATGGATTTGGAGGCTGTTTCCAAAGTCGATCCGCGTTACCAGCCCGGAGAACCTTACAATTCGATTTCCACAAGCAAGTTCGAATTTATTTCAGAAAATATCCAAGATCTCTTGGTGTTTAAAGATATTCAGCAAAAAGCTGGGGCTCGTTATATTTTTTTAATCAAAGATTTGTGGATATCCTCAAAAAGCATAAATTCACTGGGGTTCACAAAGACACCTTTAAACCGATCTGGCCGCGCTCTGAGCCCACAATACTCCAGGTGGGCCCCAAGGTAGACCCTGGCAGATTTAAACCTTTAAACTTTGGATGAACGACTTCGATGGCTCAGAAATCCGCTTGGGTGACAAACTCACCGTGGGCCGCATAGGCTTTGGTGGCAGCAAAGCTGTTGCCGATGACTTTGGCTTGATTCATTATGCTGAGGCCGCTTATGAATTGCTCTTTGTGGCGAGAGCCGAGTGCGCATAGCGGCTCACAGCCAACTCTTGTTTTGGACGATTAGCCTGAAAGCAAGTCTGCCGTATTGGCCAAGCTCCTAAAAAGAGAGGGCACTAGGAACCCCGCCGTGCCAGGAGGGCGAAAGGCGGGGTGACTGACAGTGAACGCGCACACGATGTGTTGTGTCTTTTGTCAATTCTTGAAGTTAAGTTTTTACAAAATTTGATTGAAAAGGTTGCCCTCCTTTAAGCACGCCAAAGGCTTGTCTCAGTAATTTA
>JBIKWL010000265.1:0-4409 GCA_044356335.1 Candidatus Sericytochromatia bacterium | reverse complement strand
TCAGCAGCCGGAAGAAATGCGTACGCATTTCTTCCGGCTGCTGAAATCTGCCGATTTGAATCGTTTCACTGTGCTCAAAGGTTTGAGTTGCACTGAAGACCGGGGCACTCACAAGACCAAAGAGCATCAGGCTGGCTACAAATGGTTTGAGTTGCATAAATATTCACCTTTTTTTGAGACAGTATAACATTTCTCAGGCAGTTCTTAGTGCCCCTTTTGTCCTGAGTCAGATCAATGGCTATACTGTAGCAGCTATATTTAGCAATGGGCTTTTTATCCAATCTTAATCTATACATGCTAAGGAATCTGACATGTTAACAGCACAACACAGACAAGACAGACACAAGAGCATCAATCTATTCAAGCCTTTTTTGCTGCTCCAGGCAGTTGGATTCACCAGCCTTGCCGCGCTATTACTGGGTTCCACCGCTCCCAAAGGCGCGACAACGCCTTCCTTTGATTGTTCAAAAGTCGCAAAAGGAAGTACGGAGGCCTTGATCTGTAAAGACAAAGAACTTGCCTTGCTTGATCGGCAAATGGCAAGTGTTTTTCAGGCAGCGCTGAAAAAAACAGAGCCCTCGTTCCAGCCCAGATTGCGCACAGAGCAGATTGGTTGGATAAAAGGGCGCAATGACTGCTGGAAAGAAGCCAATCAAAAATCCTGTGTATCTAAAAACTATCACTTGCGGATTGCCGAACTACAGGCAAAATACCGCCTACTGCCTGGCACCGGCCCGATCAGATATATCTGTGATGGAAATGCAGCAAATGAAGTGTTGGTTACCTTTTTTAAGACAAATCCCCCCAGCTTGATCGCGGAAAGAGGCGACAGTGTTTCGATGATGTTTTTACAGCCCAATCAACCAGGGAGTAAATACCAAGGGCGCAATGAAAGCCTTCTCAAAGAACAGAATAAAGCACAGATCATCTGGGGATATAATACCCCTGTAATGAAATGCATTCAGGCCCCTTAAACCCATACATACCTTCCAGAGATATTTCTGGCATTGGCGCTTATTTTCGCTAGCAGACGCTCTGTTAGCACTGCTGGCTGTTTTCCCCCTGGCGTTATTGAGCCGCTTGCAACTCTTTTTTACGTTGCTCGTAGCGCTCAAGGCGGTGGGTAATCTGAGTGATCATACTGCGATAGCGTAATTTATGCCACTGATTTAAGCTGTCATTGATGGCGTAATAAGACCAGGTAATCTCGGGAGCGGTATTGACCACCGCATGGGCATAAGGCAACCAGTAAGGGGCGCCAACCAGGATGTAAACATCGCGCAAGATATTTGTGACAAAGTTTTCCAGCCAAGCCGCCTGCTCAGACGCCTGAAGCAGTTCCAGTCCATGGGTATACTCCTGTAACCGCACCCGGTTCTTTTCAATCAGGGTTTCCAATCTGGGCAAATCAGTGGGGCCCAAACGCTCCAGATCCCAGATCAGGAGCGCGGGATCTGCGAGGCGAATATAATGTTCATGATGGTCGCGAAAATAAGCCGCAGCAAAGGTCCCCAGAGGGATTTCGCGATTATAATCCACCGACTTTAAAGAGTTGGGGATCTCACTGTTGCGGGACAAAAAACCGATTTCTCCCTTTCTGCTAAACAGATAGACAAAGTCTGTGGTCGCAGCGAGCTGAAGATGAAAGGTCTCATGGTGCAAACTGCGATAGGGTTCAGGTAAATCTTCGCGCACATTTTCGGGGATGTCCAAGGTACCCAAAAGTAGTTTGGGTGTGCCGTCGAGGCCGGGCAATTGACGGTGAACATTGATCCAGGCATCAATCGTGTGCAGTTTAATATCGGTGGTTTTTTGTTTGTATTTGATTCTGAGTGTTGCCGGAGAACAGAAGAGATTAAAGTCGAGCAGCGTCAACTCAACACGTTCTTGGGGATTGCTTGTGATGCCTTTGCCCTGATAGACAATATCAGCGGAGGTGATCCGTGGCGAGATCTTTTCAGGCTCAGCCCACTGATGGACACCGATCTCCAGACGGGCAGGGAAGAAGCGCCATTGTTTTTCTGCCACCCCCTTGTGCCAATAGCCTGTTTCACCTTCTGCGTTCAGCCCTCCCACCCTCAATTCACGGGCGGCATTGCCTTGGCCGGTTTGTAAAATGGTGATTAAAGTTGAAAGCCGGGCCTTGCCACTTAAAGGCACTGGCGGTTGTTTTTGCCAATCTTCCAGCGGTAAGCGCCAAGGGGTGAGATGGGTCTGAAAGTCATCGCCTTTATCCTGGGGGCGGAAGGCCTGTGGAGAATAGGTATAATCGAGGAACATCGAGGTGCCCCCATTGAGATCAAAGTCGTTCATATGGGTGTACATTTCGCCAGAACGGTTGATCACAAACAGCGTGCCTGCACTCACTTGGAGATTTTCAGCCACAAAGGTCCCCCGCTCTGGGCCGCAGATCTGATTGCTAAAATCGGTGGGCAGGCCATTGTCGGTGTAATAAATTTCATGGCCCCTGGGGCCCAAGAGATAGATCGTCGAAGTACCCATGGTGCCAAAGTGATGCACGTTCTGATCAGGATCTTCATGCCACAAAACATCACTGTGCCGACGCCCCATCGACATGGCTCTTTTGTTATCAAGCGGTGGATCAAGACGCAGGGTGTCTTTGGGGAAACCATGGTGCATGATCCATTCATCCGTAGAAAACAAACCAGGGCCTTTGCTGGTACGGGCATAAAAATAGCCACGATCATCAATCGCCGTCAACTCATCTCCATCGGCAGAAATTTGCACAATCGATTGGGGGACTTCAAAAGCTGGGTTGTTTGGCTGACAGGGCAAGCCCTCACAGCCCATTAACTGCCAGGGTTCATTTTTCTGAGTGGTCTGACGATTGGGTTTAAACCAGATTTTGCCCTTTTCGACAAAATAATAAAAACGGCTGTTAAAGCTTTGCGTCGGGGTTTTGAGATAGACGTCTTCTGGCAACTCTGCAGGCGGGCTGCTGGCGAGAGCAGGCATCGATACCATTAAAAAAAAGCCAAACAAACCTGTTTTTAACATCTTCATTGCGACTTATTCTCCATCAAATCTATGTATATACATCGGCTTTGGTTAATTCACTGCCCCAATTTTTTGGATCTGTTTGATCTCAAAGTTACCCGCAGCATCTACCGCCACAACAGCTTTGGAGAGCGTTCCCTCCAAGATCCCCCATTTCAGCAGAGGGGTCTGACGAAACTGAATGGGAATCCCCGGAAACCACTCTACCCGGTTTTCGGCATGAAAATAGACCTTGTAATCAAAAGCCAAGGTATCACCGGCTTTGATTGCAAGCTGCTGACGGGAAAACAACACAGGAACGGTTGATGTCACTGGCAGAATGGGGGTGGCCCAAAAGGCCAGGACCTCTTGCTGTGCGTTTAAGCGAATGGAAATTTGAACCGCCTGACCATTTAAAGAGCCAGAGGCACTGAGGGTTCGTTCGCCATTCTCAGGCGTAATTTCCGTCTCAAAAACAGCGGGAAAAATCGTATTGCCGGGTGTACATTCACCATCACAGATTTTGAGCCAGCGCCCATCCCAAACAGGAATGGGATAGGTATTTGAGGCTGGAGATAAAGGTTTCAAACGTTGCTGCCCCACCACGACACTGACAGCCCCTCTGCCGGTCACATTTTCAAACCCCTTGGGCTGAGAGACAAAGGCCTGAAAAACACCTTGCAGCCCCAGATTGTCTTGAATTTCTAGACATTCCAGCTGTTTGCAGGGATCACTCTCCGCTGCCGTACTAAAACCCGCACTTTTGCTAATAGCCGGACGGGTGGTATCGTTTTGCACTGCTTTGGTATAGGTCTTGGTCAACTGCCAGAAGCTATCAACAGGTGCAATTTCGGGCAGGTAAGATTTTTCCAAATCGCTGTCAAAACCAAAGACCGACAAACCATTGGAGCGCGGCTTCGTCCCATCACTGCGGGTGTAAATCACTGTGTTTTTGAGGTTACTGAGCAAGCGCTCATGTAAAGCTTTGAGGCCTGGCTGAGACATGCTGAGCTGTTGGCTCATGTCCTGAAGATCACGGGCGATAATTTTGTCTCCTTTGGTCTGAACCCCAAAGGTCTGGCTGGCTTCGATGGCATTGACCTGTGCCGATTGAGGAACCGTCAAAACCGCTTGGCTCCAAGCATTGAGGGCCTCAAAAAAGGCTGGAGCAGCCTGCAGATCATAGAGGCTGAGGACTTTGAACTGACTGAACTGATGCGAAAAATTGCTGATATAGCTGTCCACAATCAAGCGGCCAAAGGCTTCTGGAGACAGGCGGCCCCCCTGCTCCGAAAATGAACGCATGACACTGGTATAATCCCAGCCATGGGCGGGCTCCAAGGTTTCGGAAGCAACAAGGTAACGGGCATAGGGCTGCAGGGCACGCAAGGTTTCTGCAGCGCCCATCAGAC
>JBIKWL010000018.1:0-50842 GCA_044356335.1 Candidatus Sericytochromatia bacterium | reverse complement strand
GGTATTGAGGGCAAATTCAGTCACCTTTTCTGTCACTTTGCCAGCTTGCCAGCTATCGCCGATGCCGAGCAATTTGTCTTGCACAGGGTCGGGCCCTGTAAACAGACCCAGCTGCCCGCCTCTGGGCGTGGCAAAAAAGATGATTTGCCCTGCATCGTTGACCAAAGCGCCGCGAAAGTGGCTAAAGCCGCTCTCGATTGAGAGCATTTGTTTTAAGGTCTGGTTGGGTTGGTTTGTCTGCAGACGAAAAATTCCGCTCTCTCCTGAGTGCAAAGTGGCGGCAAAAACCACCTGACCAGCGGCGTTCCAAGTCGGAAACGCGCCCAATTGCTGGAAGCGTTTACCCGTTAGCACGAGCGGCATCATTTGGCCGCTGCGCCAATAAAAAAGCCCCGCTGCGCCATTTTTGAGATCGGCCCGAAAGAGCACCTCTCCGCTTGGACTGATCACTGGCAGGCCCTGAAACCCGCTGAAGCGCTCACCCGTTTTGGCAATCTCGCTCAGGCCGTGTTGGGCTGAGGCTTTGAAGATCCCGGCTTGGCCCGACTGCTGCGCCCGAAAAGCGACTTCACCCCGTTCGTTGAGGGTGGGGCCCAGTGGGCCGATTTCTTCAAACCCATTTCCCGTTTCCGCCAGGGGTGTGAGCTGCTTCCCTTGGCTCAGATAGACCCCTGCAACCTGATTGGGAAGGGTTGCAAAAAAACACAGGGCTTGGCTTTGATTCAGGTCTGGGTGGCTGTAAAAATGGCTGAAAGGTCCCAGCTCTGATGCAAACAGGCAGTGGACTGCGTTGGCCTGGGCCAGATACAAGCCGCTGCCGCCAGAGGACAAGCTGGCCTGAAAAGCCACCGCTCCCGTTGGACTGAGACAGGGCACATACGGGCCAAAGTCACTCCAGCGTGCACCGGTCTCAGCCAGGGTCTGCATGTGGTATTTCAAGCTCTTAAATTCCTCTTTTGTGTGGTGTGCGCCTAATTATAACGAAAAACAAGAGCCAGAGACGTTTCAAAAAACTATCTGCTTCTCTGGGCCTGGTTCTGCTCAACAAGGTCCGCGTTTTCTCCCTGCGCCTGATGAGCCGCTCGATGGCGACAGCGGTGGCTTATCTGACCATGCGCAGCGAAGAAACGGCGAAGTAGGTTTTTTGCCCCCAAGCCAAAGATCCGCTATGCTGTAAAGAAATTTCTCCGGCAATGTGAGGGTTTCAGGCATGGCGACCACAAACGAAGATATCCGCGAACTGCAAGAAGACGTGAGTGCGTCGCCCTATTACAATGCAGATATGGCCCCCACAACGCGGGCTGAGCGCAAATGGGGCACCCGCGATATTGCAGCCCTTTGGATTTCGATGTCGGCCTGTGTGCCCACCTATATGTTGGCCTCTTCGCTGATTGAGCAGGGCATGAGCTGGATTCAGGCCGTGATCACAATCTTCCTCGGCAATGTGATCGTTCTCCTGCCGATGATCCTCAATGCCCATGCTGGAACCAAATACGGCATTCCCTTTCCGGTCTATTGCCGGGCCTCATTTGGCATTTTAGGCGCCAATATTCCCGCCCTTTTGCGCGCCCTGGTGGCCTGTGGCTGGTTTGGCATTCAGGCCTGGATTGGCGGCTGGGCGATTTACAAAATGCTCGAGGTCTACAACCCCAGTTGGGCCCAATTGCCGAAGTTTTTTCTGGGCATCAGCCTGCCCCAATTGATCTGCTTTTTGTTTTTCTGGGCGATCAATATGTACGTGATTTACAAAGGCATTGACTCGATTCGGGTGCTCTTGAATATCAAGGCCCCGCTGCTGATTCTGCTGGGGCTGGCGCTCTTGGCCTGGGCCTATGTGGCAGCTGGCGGCTTTGGCCCGATGTTTGCCAAACCCTCGGCCTTTGCGGAGGGCCAAGCCAAAGCGGGGCAATTTTGGGTCTTTTTCTTTCCGGCTCTGACGGCCATGGTCGGCTTTTGGGCGACACTTTCGCTGAATATTCCCGACTTTACCCGCTATGCCTATTCGCAAAAATCTCAGATCATGGGGCAGGCGATTGGTTTGCCGCCCACAATGGGGCTCTACTCGTTTATTGGCGTGGCCGTGACCTCTGCCACCGTGGTGATCTATGGCAAGGCCATTTGGGACCCGGTTGAATTGCTGGCCCGTTTTACCCATCCGGTCGTGGTGGTGATTGCCATGCTCTCATTGGGCATTGCCACCTTGGCCACCAATATTGCCGCCAATGTGGTCAGTCCCGCCAACGACTTTGCCCATCTCTGGCCCGAAAAAATCACCTTTCGGATTGGCGGCTATATCACGGGCGTGATTGGCATTTTGATCCAGCCCTGGAAATTGGTCTCGGATCCCACGGGTTATATCTTTAAATGGCTGGTGGCCTATTCTTCTCTGCTGGGCTCAATTGGTGGCATTTTGATTGCCGATTATTTCTTGATTCGCAAAACCGAATTGGATCTGGAGGGCCTCTACCGCAAAGAGGGCCCCTATTGGTATGGCGGGGGCTTTAATCCCAAAGCCGTGGTCGCGCTGGTGTTGGGGATTGTGCCCTGTATTCCTGGCTTCCTTGGCACGATTGGCATGCTCAAAGTCGCACCCGTCTGGATCCAAATGTACAATTACGCTTGGTTTATCAGCTTCGGGATTTCGTTTGCGCTCTATGCCATCTTGATGAAAATGGGCGCTCCCACGCAGGCCTTGGCCAGCGCAGAGGCCTGATTTGTTTTATTTTGAGGGGGAGTCTTAAAACATGTTGGGCATTTTCGGTATATTTCTGTCTTTGGCTCTGTTGATCTATTTGGCCTATCGCGGGCTAAGTGTGTTGGTGTTGGCGCCGCTATTGGCGCTGCTGGCTGTGCTGATGAATGGGGGCGTGCCCCTGTTGGCCAGTTATACCGAAGTCTTTATGAAACACTTTGCAGGGTATGCCAAAGCGTATTTTCCGCTGTTTTTGTTGGGGGCGATCTTTGGCAAAATTATGGACGACTCAGGGGCTGCGCGTTCGATTGCGCATATGATTGCCCAGCAATTGGGCCGTCAGCGCGCCGTACTGGCAATTGTTTTGGCCTGTGCCCTGCTGACCTATGGCGGGGTCTCGCTCTTTGTTGTGGCCTTTGCGGTCTTCCCAATTGCTGCAGCGCTGTTTCGCGAGGCTCAGATTCCCAAGCGCTTGATTCCTGGGACCATTGCCCTGGGTTCGTTTACCTTTACCATGACCGCTTTGCCCGGCTCACCCCAGATTCAAAACGCGATTCCGATGAAATTCTTTGGCACCACAGCCTATGCTGCGCCGATCATTGGGATTGTCGGCGGGCTGATTATTTTTATTGGTGGCATGCTCTGGCTGAATTTTCGCGTCAAACAGGCGGCTGTCAAAGGTGAGCACTTTGGCACGGGACCTTTGCCCGAATTGGCGCCCCCGACGACCCACAGCCAACCCCACCCGCCTGCTTTGCTGGCCTTGCTGCCGATTTTTGTGGTGTTGGTCTTGAATTTTGTCTTTTCGCAATATGTCTTTCCCAATCAAGATGCGGGTTACCTGGCCAAAGCCCCCTACGAAACCAATCTCAAAACTGTGATTGGTCAGTGGAGCCTGATCTGTGCGGTCTCGGCAGGGATTGTCACGGCTTTGCTTTTGCAGTTTCGCTATATCGCCAGTATTCGTGAGAGCTTGAATCAAGGTGCTATGGGTTCGCTGCTGGCGATTGCCAATACCTGCTCAGAAGTGGGCTATGGCAATTTGATCGCCACTTTGCCGGCCTTTGTGATTATTCAAAATGCCATGTTGGGGGTTTCGAGCAACCCGCTGATTGCGGAAGCCATCTCCATCAGTGCCTTGGCGGGGATCACCGGTTCGGCTTCGGGCGGCATGAGCATTGCCTTGAATATCTTGGGCGAGCGCTACCTGGAAATGGCCCAGGCCACGGGAATCAATCCCCAGGCTTTGCACAGGGTGGCGGCGATTGCTTGCGGCAGTCTCGATACCTTGCCCCACAATGGCGCAGTTATTACTCTCTTGGCGATCTGTGGCCTGAGCCACCGCGAATCTTATGCGGACATTGGCATGGTGGCGGTGGTCATTCCCCTGCTGGCGACGATTGCTGCGGTGATTCTGGGCTCATTTGGGGTGGTTTAACTTTCTGAGCTGTTCAGATCGGAAAGGGCCTCACGGGCCTCAGCAAAGCCTGGGTAAACAGGGGTGTTGACGGCTTTAAAGCGCTGTCCAAGTTGGCGCCGGAAAAAGGCCTGGGTCGAATAGCGGGTCGAAGACAAAAAGAACTGCTCTTGGTTGTATTGGATCATGTCCAAAAAGGCCTTTTCCTGACTCGGATTGAGGTTAAAATTATCGTAATTGACGATCACATTGACCTTGTGTCCGAGGCTGGCAAAGAGCTTACGCAAATAGCTGCTGAGCTGGTGCATGTCGAATTCATTTTCGATCTGCAGGCCTTCAAAGTTGGCGTAAAAGAGCTTGTTCTGGGGGTCGTAGTGAAAGCGATCCCGCAGGGGGATTGTCGCCCGTTCACGCAGGCCCATTTCCACCGTTTTAAACAGGCGCACATCCATTTCTTTGAGCATTTCCTTGGGCTTGTCCGGCAGATGCGGTGCAAACCCCATCTGGGCCAAAATATCCCGCTCCAAATCGAGGCCGGGGGCGATTTCGGTCAGTGTCAGGCCTTCGGGTCGAAGTTCAAATACGGCCCGTTCGGTGATATACCTGACTTTTTGGCCTTTTTTCAGGGCATATTGCCCGTTAAAGGTCAAATGGGACACTGCTTCAACAAATTTCTGACCGCTGCCCTCTTTGAGGATCTTTAAGCGGTTGCCACTGATTTCGAGCTGGGCGCGGGAATTAAAAGTGCCCAAAAAATAGACCTCGCGGGCATTTTGGCTGATATTGATAAAACCACCCGCGCCCGCCAATTTGCCCCCAAAGCGGCTGACGTTGACATTGCCTGCTTGATCGACTTCAGCCAGACCTAAAAAGGCCTGATCGAGGCCACCGCCGTCGTAAAAGTCGAATTGGGCCGGTTGGTCGATAATCGCTGAGGCATTGGCCACGGCTCCAAAGCTTTTGCCGCCCGCGGGAATGCCGCCAATCCCGCCGGGCTCGACGGTCAGGGTAATGTATTCCAGCACATCTTCTTCTTGGGCCACCGCGGCCACGCCTTCGGGCATGCCGATGCCCAAATTTACCACGGCGTTCATTTTGAGGTCCAGGGCCGCCCGCCGGGCGATGATCTTGCGCTCATTCAGGGGCAGTGCAGCCAGCCCTTTGGCGCCGACGCGGATCTCGCCGGTATATGCCGGGTTGTATTGCTCGGCAAAGGTCTGCCAGTGGTTTTCGGGCTGGGCCACCACCACACAGTCCACCAAAATACCTGGAATTTTGATCATTTGCGGGTGCAAGTGGTGGCGCTCGGTCATGCGCTCGACCTGGACAATCACAATCCCGCCTGAATTTTTGACGGCCTGAGCAATGGCCAGACTCTCCAAACTCAGGGCCTCTTTTTCGCAGGAGATATTGCCTTCTTGATCCGAAGTGGTGCCGCGCAGCAGGGCCACCGTGAGTGGAAAAGCCTGAAAAAACAAATACTCTTGGCCTTTGAGTGTCAGCAATTCGACCCGATCTGCTTGGGTGATGGCATTGAGCTTGCCGCCGCCGTGGCGCGGATCGACAAAGGTGTGCAGGCCCACGTGGGTGATCGTGCCCGGTTTGCCCGCAGCAATATCGCGAAAGAGATGTGAGACCACGCCCTGGGGGAAATTATACGCCTCGATCTTGTTGGCCAAAGCCAGATCCGCGAGTTTGGGCACGAGTCCCCAATGGGCGCCAATCACACACTTTACAAGGCCTTCATGGGCCAAGTGATTCAATCCTTTGTCTTTGCCATCGCCCTGTCCGGCGGCATAAACCAGATTGAGATTGCGGGGGCTGCCACTGGCCAAAAAGCGTTTTTCCAAAGCGATGGCCAATTCTTCGGCAAAGCCACTGCCGACAAAACCGCCTGTCACCACCGTATCTCCATCGGCGATCAGGGCCATGGCTGCTTCTGCTGAAACCTGTTTGTTGCGCTGCATGATGGTGTTTACCCCTGACTTTTTTTACAGTTTAACCCCAGACCCAACACCTGTACACTGCCTGAACACCCCGCAAAGCAAATCTTATCGCTCAAACTCCTACCCGTTTTGGCAAAAGATCTGCTATTCTGATCTCAAACGTCATTTCCCAACTTTCGGGTTATTATTTTTGTGTCTTTGCTCTGCTCAGAGATCAAATCTTCGGCTTTGTCTCTGGTTTGCTTTTGACGCGTCCCCGATTTTGTGATATAGTGTTAACTTCAATTAAAAGAAATATTAAAGGACCGATGCATCATGAGAGCATGTGACATTTCCGGAAAGAAATACAACAATGCCAACCGGGTCAGCCACTCCAACCGGAAGACCAAGCATCGTCAGCAAGCCAACCTGCAGTGGAAGCGGTTCTGGATTCCCGAAGAAAAGCGCTGGGTGCGTCTGCGTGTTTCCACCAAGGTGATCAAAACCATTACCAAATATGGTTTGCTGTCTGCGATTCGCCGGTATGGGGCCAATGCCGCCCTGGTTCAAAAATAACAGGCCCACGCCTCAACCCACTGAAAGGAAACGCAAATCATGGCTAAAGCAGCAGCCCGTCTGCAGATCAAACTGAAAAGCAGCGAAAGTCATTTCTATTATTACACCATGAAAAACAAGCGTAACACGCCCGATCGTATGGAGCTTCGCAAGTACGATCCCGTTTTGCGTCGGCACGTTAACTTCAAAGAAGAAAAATAGCCCCGTTTTTCATTTTTAGACCGGTTCTGAGTCTTGCTCAAAGCCGGTTTTTTGCTGTCTTTAAATCAGATCTTCGAGCAGAGGTTCGAGCAGAGGTTCTAACAAAGCAGCAAAGACCTCATTGCTGAGTAAAACAGCCTCAGCAGGCAAACAGAGGTGCTTTCCGCGCCAAATGAGCAGTCCTTTTGCGAGCAGTTCAGGCAGTTCTTTGGGGTAAGCTTCTGCCAAGCTGCAGCCAAATTCCTGGGTAAAAGCCTGATCATCGACGCCCGCTTGCAGCAGGCGCAGGCCCAGAATCACATGCTCGGCAGCGGCGTCTTGCCTGGATTGCGCAGCGGTGTTTTGCCAGCGCCAAGCCTGGTTTTGGCAATCCTGGTAATACGTCTTGAGTTGGTCAGAATTGGCATAGCGCCGGTTTTGCCAATAGCCGTGGGCACCCACGCCCAAAGCCAACACCGGAGCGGCTTGCCAATAGAGGCGGTTGTGCTGAGAGGCCAAACCGGGCAGGCTCCAATTGGCGATTTCGTAATGTTCAAAGCCCTGCTCTGCCAAAAGCCGGCAGGCCGTTTCATACATTGTCACTTCGCTCTCTTCGCTGGGGCGATGCAGTTTCCCAAGGCGTTCGCGCTGGCCCCAGGCGGTTTTGTCGTGAACCTCCAAGCTGTAGAGTGAGAGGTGGCTGGGTTTGAGAGCCAAGGCCTGTGTCAGGCTGTCTTGCCAGGCGGCCAGGGTTTGACCAGGCAGGCCATAGATCAGATCCAGGCTGATATTGTTCAGACCCGCTGCCCGCAAATCTGCCACGCAGCTTAAAATATCTGCGGGGCTGTGGCTGCGCCCCGATTGCTGCAATTCGTTTGGTTGAAAACTTTGCACACCCAGACTCACCCGGTTGATACCCAGGGCTTTGCACTGTTCAAAATAGCCCTGAGAGCCCGTCTCGGGATTGACTTCGAGGGTCCATTCTTGCAAATGGGTCAAGTCGAGTCTCTCGTGCAGACCCGTGCAAAGCCGCTCTATCTCTGCTTCGTTTAAGAGAGAAGGGGTTCCGCCACCCAGATAGAGTGTTTTGAGTTGCATCGGCAAAGTGCTTAATGCGGCCAATTCCAATTCCAGATGCTCCAGGTAGCGGCTGATCTGCTTGCGCTGTTCTAAAACCCGGACCGTAAAATCACAATAAAAACATTTGCGCAGGCAAAAGGGCAGATGCAGGTAGAGACCTTGGGCTGTGGCTTGGCACTTCATGGGCCAGGAAGTGAACCAGGAAGTGGGCCAGGATCGACCAAAAATCCATTTAAACTGCTGCGCCCAAGTAAGACCGAATAATCCAAATTGCTGCGTTCGGCCAAGGTAAATTCAGCCATGCGTTTTTGGCCCTTGAGCAAAAACGGAATTTTGACCACTTGGCGAAGGGTGGTGCCATGGGCATTGCGCACGGAAATTTTGCGAATTGCTTGGTTAAAACCGAGTTTGAGTGCCAATTGCTGATCAATACTCGATAGCGTGGCCCCGGTATCGACTCGGGCCATCACACGCAGGGGCGGTTTGCTCAATAAAATCACGGGTTCCACCGCATGGATCACGGGTTTGCTCTGGCAAGGCTCTGCCGTTTGGGGGGCCGCCGTCTTGGGGGCTGCTTGAGAGGCCGAAGGAAGCAAGGGGCTGAGCAGAAGTAGGCTAACAGCCATCAAGGGGGCAAGTGGTTTCATTCTGGTGGTAAGTCTGTCGCTGTTTGTCCGAGAGGCATGAGCAAACTTTGACGCATCATTAAAACGCTGAGAATGCCCAGCAGTGGCAGCACAAGAAAGGGTACATGTTTAAACAGGCCAGGAATGGTCAGGCTCAGACCCACAAAGATCAGCAATAAGATGCCAAAACGCAGCAGGCTTTTCATGGCTATATGTTCTCCTGAGAGGTATTCAAACGCAGGGCCGGATCGGCCAAGACATATTGTAATTCTTGTTCGAGGCGGCTGAGTTCGTGTAAGGCCAAGGCCGGAATCGGTTCGGGCACGGCCAGAGGATCGTGATTGAGAATCTCTTGGTTGATGGTGTCGAGTTGTTCAATGCTGGCCTGAAGTTCATGGATCGCAGCGAGTAACTCGTCTTTGCGCTGGAGAAGATGGCCCAGGCGCAATTGTTCCAGCTCTTTAAAGGCCTGTTGCTGTAAAAAATAATTGACCTGGTGGCGCTGGGCGACGATCGCTTCGATCAGGTATTTGAGGTCTTTGAGTGGCTCTTTAAAACGCTGAGAGGAGGTGGGGGTATATATTTCAATCAAATTGTGCAGACTCAAGGCCTCAGTCAGAGATGTTTCCAGCCCGCTTTGCAGCTCAGCCAATTCTCTGCCGGTTTTTTTGAGCAGATCTTCGGGGTTGAGGCTGTCTTTGGGACTCCAGTTGAGATAGAGGGTTTCCAATTGCATGCTGAGATTTTCAAAGCGGGCTTCGAGTGTGGGCAATTGTTCCAACAAGGTGTGCAGGCGTTGATCATTTTTTTCGAGGTTTTGTTTGAGCATTTGGGCCTTTTCGAGATGGGCCTGTTGGTTCTCGCTGGCCTGTTGCAAAGCGGTAAAGACAGCGGCATGCGTCAGTTGATTGAGAGGGGTGTGGGGTTTTTCTGCTGTGGCACCTGCCAAGGAACCATGTTGGCTATACGCTGCCAGGGCTGAGGGTTTTGACTCACTTCTCTGAGGGGCGGCTGTTTCGGGGCTTCGCTTGAGGTTTAAGGCCTGGGCAGTATCTGGATTGTTTTCAATAAACTCGGCCATGGCCTCTTTAAGTTTGGCGGTCAAATTTTTGTTGCTTTGGGATGGCTCTGGCGCTTCTTTCGTTTCTTTTGTTTCTTGCGGCAAAGGGCTCTGATCGTCGATCAAAATATCCAAGCGCCGGGTCGGAAACAAATGTTCCACATGTCCAGGCTGTAATTCTTGTTTGCGAATATGCTCACAGATCTCGGGATCTTGAATGAGCAGAGCGGGACTGCGCTGGGATTTGGTTTTTTTGAGGGCGTAAAAATGTTTGCCCAATTGCAGAATTTGAATGCTATCACTTTCGCTGAGTTGGAGGGTTTGCAGCAGGTGGGTATCTGGGTGGGATTCAATTCTCAGCGAAAAACTTTCGCTGTCTTTTTCAGGCAGAGGGGCTTTTTGAAACCAAGCAGCCATCGTTTTAATGTCTCCCCGTAAATTCTGGACTCAACACTGAATTTGTTTCAGGAGCGGGGTTTAAGGCTGCTGTGCCGCATTTGAGCCCTTGGCTCTGTAGCCAAGGGTCATGCACGCTGAGATCTGCCTGATCCAATTCCAGCCAGTGAATGCCAGGATCTTTGCGAAACCAGGTCATCTGGCGTTTGGCATATTGGCGGGTATGGATATGCATGGCGTTCATTGCACTTGGCAAATCCATTTTGCCATCGAGATAATCCCCGATTTCGCGGTAGTTCAGGGTTTGTAAAAGGGGTAAATCGGCACCGTAGCGTGCCCGCAGGCTTTTGACTTCATCAATCAGGCCGGTCTCGATCATTTCGGCAATGCGTTGCACAATCCGCTCTTGCAAGCGTGGGCGCGGCATACTCAAACCCAGATACAAACAGGGATAACGCAGTTCTGGTTCTCGGCTTTGTTGAGCCGAGATCGGCTGTCCCGTCACGGCGATCACTTCCAGAGCGCGTACCACTCTGCGCAGATCGTTGGGGTGTAGGCGGGCAGCGGCCACCGGGTCCATTTGGCTTAAGCGCTGGTGCAAATGGCCTTCGCCCTGTTCGGTTTCGGCGGCCAAAAGATTTTGGCGCAGTTCTATCTGGGGCGCTACTTCGGGGATTTTATAAGCGTAGAGCAGGCTTTTGAGATAGAGGCCCGTTCCACCGACAATCACGGGCAATTTCCCCCGATTCCAGATATCTGCCAAAGCGATCTCTGCAGCGGCCAAATACTCCACCACTGTAAAGGTTTCACGCGGATCGGCAATGTCAAAGAGGTGATGGGGCACGGAGGCTTGTTCCGCACGGATCGGTTTGGCTGTGCCGATATCCAGATCTTTGTAAATCTGCCGAGAATCGGCACAGAGTAACTCTCCCTGATTCTGTCGGGCAAGTTCAAAGGCCAATCTGCTCTTTCCCACAGCGGTGGGTCCGGCTATTACAACCAATTTATAGGGGTGGGAGGGTCTATATAGGCTCACGGGTTTTCTGAGCGTTTGTGACGCATTTCTTGTAATTCTTTCTGAACCACGCCATTGTAGCAAGAGGGGCAAATGCCGTGACTGAGTTGCACATGGGTATGTTCAGAGAGGTAACTTTCCAATTTTTCCCAGTAATTTTCATCATTGCGGATATTTTTACAGTACGAACAGATCGGCAAAAGTCCCCGCAGTTCTTTGACATTGAGCAAGGCCTCTTCCAGCTCGCTCAGACGTTGGTGAAGCGATTGTTGTAGACCCATAATCCGCACGCCCACATTGAGTCGGGCTTTGAGTTGGGCCGGATCGACTGGCTTTTCCAGGTAGTCGTCGGCCCCAGCTCCGAGTCCCTGGATCAAATTGGCTTTGCCTTCCATCCCTGTGAGCAGGAGAATATAGGTAGATTGGTGTCTCTCACTTTCGCGCAAACGGCGGCACAGGCTCAGGCCATCGAGGCCTGGCATGCGCCAATCCAGAATCACAATCGGAGCAGGATCTGTTTCCAATTTTTCCCAGGCAGACTCACCATCCGTGCTTTCAATGACCCGGTAGCCCCAGCTGTTTAGGATTTTGCTGGTCAACCGCAGGCTAATCGGATCATCTTCAGCAATCAAGACATGCATCGGGATTTAACCCTGATGAAATTCTTGAGAAACGCGCTGATAGACCTGTTTTGTCTGTCCGGCGATGATGTCCCAATTAAAGGTATCCACCAGTCGCTGATACGCTTGATCCACCATCCATTTGGCCCAGTCGGGGTGGAACAGCACCTGTTTGATGCCCCAAGCCAGGGAGTCGGGAGAGCCCTTGTAGGTTTTCATGCCGGTCACGCCGTGTTCGACAATGCCTCCGAGGCCGCCGGTATCCGAAACCACGACGGGGGTACGGGCTGCCATGGCTTCCAGGGCGACAATGCCAAAGGGTTCGTAGAGACTCGGATAAGCGGCCACATCGGCCACGCGCAACAATTTGAGCAGGTCTTCGTCGGAGACATAACCGGGCAGGCTGACCCGATCCGCGATGCCCAGGGCCTGAGCGCGGTAGCGCAATTCATCCAACATGCCGCCTTTGCCGGCGATCACAAAGCGGGCATGGGGCACCTCGCGCAGAACCTCTGCAGCAGCATCGATCAAGATCTGGAAGCCCTTTTCGGGCACCATACGGCCCACCGAGACAATCAGGGGCTCATGATCCATCGCCAAGCTGCGGCGGAAGTCCATGGCATCGGGAAAGGGAAAAATGAACTTATCCCGTTTGATGCCATTGGGAATAATATCGATTTTGCTCGCGGGCAAATTGTAATTGCCCATCACTTCGTCTTTCATATAGTCACTGCAGACAATCGTCCGCCAGGCCTCATAATTCAGATACCATTCCATGCTGTGAACATAGTTCTGAATTTTATTGTGAATCCCGTTCCAGCGGCCCGACTCGGTGGCGTGAATGGTGGCCACCAGCGGTTTGTTGTACATATGTTTGAGGGTGATTGCGGCATGGGCCACTAGCCAATCGTGGGCATGGATAATATCGATCTCTTGGGTGGCCATCAAGTCCATGGCGGTGCGAATAATGCCAAAATTGAAATGTAAGACCCAGGAGAAAAAGTCGGGGGCTTCAAACTGAAAGTCTTTGACGCGGTGGATGTCTACGCCATTGACTTGGGCATATTTGGGCGTACCCGGATGGTCGGCAGTGATGACATCAACCTTCTCCCAGGCATGGACCAGGGCCTCTGAAATTTCCTCACTGTGACGGGCCAGGCCCCCCACCACTCTCGGGGGATATTCCCAGGTCAGTTTCAGAATATTCATGTATTAACCTCTCAGTTGTATTGGGAATGCGAAAGCGATAACCCACGCCACGCACTGTTTCTATGCATTTTAGAATTCCATTGCTTTCAATCTTATCACGGAGCCTGCGAATCTGCGCATCGATGGTGCGTTCGTTGACTTCATTGTTCTCACTCTGTGAAATCAGGTCTTGGCGGCTGAAGACCTCGTCGGGCTTGGAGACAAGCACGGATAGTATTGCGTAGTCGCGATTGCTGAGTTGAATCACTGTGTCTTTGAGCCAGATTTGTTTTGTTTCTGGCAGCAGCGTGAAACTTCCCAATTGAATTTGGCCCTCGGCATTTACCAATGGGGGGGCCTGAGTGTCCTGTAATGTTGCGTAACTGTTGCCAACTCTGCGCACAGCAGCCCGCAGACGGGCCCGCAACTCCCGAATTCCAAAGGGTTTGGTGATATAGTCTTCTGCCCCGAGTTCCAGGCCCTGGTGGCCACTTAACCCCGTGCGAATAGTCCAATCTTCGTTGCTGAAGATGTCTTTAAAAACCTGACACAAAACAGGGTCATCATCAATCAATAAGATTTCTGGTCGGCTCCGACTCATCGTGATTTATTTTGACTTCTTTACTTTTGGCTGTCTTCTTATTATACAGAAGACTGGGGTCAAGGTATCAAAGACCGAGCGGGTCTGGAGTGTTATAATAGCAAGCAAATTGCGTCAAAAACAAAGCGGGGAAGCATTGGGATTTGTCATTTGGCCAATCTCCATTGCAGCGCGAGGCCCTTGCTCAGCTTTCTCAAAGAGGCGCTGATCGATTTGGTGGTCATGGACCTGGGGCTTGCGGGTAAAATGGATGGTGTGCTGACGGCCCGCTCTATTCGGGAATGGGGCCCTGTCCCTCTGCTATTCATTTCAGGATACGACGATGAACAAACCCATACCCGCTTGCAAGAGTTTGAAAAGTCGGTTTATTTAACCAAACCCGTGCGACCGAATTTATTATTGCAGAAAATTCAGCAACTTTTGCTTGATTAAGTTTAAAATGGCAATCTGTGAGCAAGATCGCTTGCTGATTCTGCCAATGTGTATTTCAATGGTTTAGACGGTAATCCAAGGAGTAAGATAACATGCAGCAAACAGCCCTGATTGATATGATCGAAGATTTAAAGTCCACCTTGGATCGCTTGGGTCATGATTATACCCTTTTACGCAGTTCTGTGCCCGACACGGTTGCGGGGGTCGATTTGCCCAAGAGTTACCAGCTTTTTTTGGAGCATTTTGTGCCCAATGGCAGTGAAATTCGCTTTGCCCAGTACCATGCTGTGACTTTTTGGACCCAGGAAGAATTGGAGTCGGTGCAAACACCCGCTCAACTTCGCTCTGGCTGGTTCAATTTTGGCAATTTTGACGACCAACCTCTGGTCCTCAAGCTCAATGAGAGTGAAGATGGTGATCCTGCGGTTTACCGTTTGGCGGCTGGCTACCCGCTGCGTATGGGCAGCTCGCTCTTTCAATTTCTGCGCATCTTGCAGCTCAGTTTGGACATGCTTGGCGTCTTAAGTGATTTTGACGAAGCGGTTCCGGGGTTTCAAGAGGAAGAAGAAATGGGCTATCACGATAGCTACGAAGATGCTGGTGCCATGCACTCCCGCGAAGAAGTCATGGACGAGTTTTACCGCGAAGTAGAAATGATTGACGCCGAGAGCATGGACAGTTGGACTTTGGAGCAGCAGGCTTTGGAAAGTTAGACTGTCGGATCTACTTCAGGCAGGTCTTCTGTGGGCAGCTCTTCAGTAGGGGCAGCTTCTGTTCCGAGGGCTTCGTCAGCAGCGGGAGCTGTGGTCACGCTATTGGCGTTTACCAAAGGAGCGGCTTCAAATTTGATGATTTGAGCTGAGCGGTGATCGCGGCCAAAGTCGGCCACAAACAAAGTGCCCTCCTCGTCGAGGGTCAGAGCCACGGCGTTCAGACCACCGGTACCAAAGTTGACGATGAACTCGCCCTTTTTATCAAAGCGTTTGATTTCTCCACCGTCGAGCACATAGATATCGCCGTTGCGATTGTCGATGGCGACATCTTTGGGGGAGTTCAGATACTGGTCGATCAAGACGCTGGGCTTGCCTGCGCTGATTTTATACAGGGTATTTTGTACGGGGACATAGCCATTGCCTTCTTTGTCAGCAGCAATTCCGCCGCTGGCATTGACACCCGAAATGGGGGTGCGGGTTGCGCCGGTTTCATCGGATTCTGCGATGCCACCAATGCCGTAGATATAGGTCTTGCCACCACCAGAGGCGATGTCGAGAGCGCCTTCGCTGTCTGCTTTGGTGACTTTGCCATTACTGGATTCAACGCTGAAGGTGCCACCTTTTTCGTCAACAACGACAATCTGACCAGCGCTGTTAAGGGTCATACCACGGGTCGAACCATTGAGCGGGTGACGCAGTCCCAGCCAAGCGCTGGCGAGGTTTTTCCACTCTTTGCCTTCGCTGGTGTTCATTTTGATCACGGTGCCTTTGGTGATCAGGCTGCGGGTATCGATGGCGGAGATATACAGGGTGCCACCGCTGGCTGCCAGGCCGACGGGCTGCCAGAGATTGAGCAGGGAGTCTTGGTCTACTTTGAAAGCGCCAATTTGTTTGTTGGGCAGAGCCGCTTCGAGGGCCTTGCTGCCAATTTCGCCTTCCATCCGCACGGGGTTTTGCATGGGGGGCACAGCCCGGTTGGGCAGAACATTGACTTGAGCGGTGGTTTGAATATTGCCAAAGGTGAAAACCAGTACCTGGGGACCTGCGGGAATATTCATTAGGGTGAACTCACCGCGTTTGCTGGTGGTTTTGATTTCGGGGTTGCTCTGCAGAGAGACTTCGACGTTGTGCAGGGGTTGGCCCATGCGGCTGATGACCTGACCCACAATGGAGCCCTCTTGGCCCAGGGTCACATCGGAGGGCAAGGTGTTGTTGCTGAGGGGGTCGGCGACTTGGTTGGTTCTGCCAAAATTGGGATCATTTTGCTGGGCGTTGACCAGACTATTGGGATAATAGGGAACAGGGGGTAAAGTATTGTTGCGGCTGCAGGCGGTCAAAGAACCTGCCAACAGAATTCCGAGGGCCAGATATTGAATACTTTTCATTGTTCGCGTTCCTCTTTTTACTCTCTACATCTGTCTTCTTATAGTTCATTTATCCCCGGCAGGTTGACCAAACTTGTCTGTGCAACTTAAAATTCAGATTAAGCAAACTCAAACTTTTAATTAATTTTTATAGATGGAATTTTCATGAAACACCCCGATCTGACTCCGCTGCAGAACCAACTTCAGCAGGTGAAGCCCTATTTTGAAAACCTGCGCCAGGAAATTCACCGGGTGATTCTGGGCCAAGAAACCCTTGTAGAACGCCTTTTGATCGCCCTTTTGGCCGATGGGCACATTCTGCTCGAAGGGGTGCCCGGTTTGGCCAAAACCCTTTCGATCAGCTCCTTGGCCCAGGCTGTGACCGCCAGCTTTAAGCGTATTCAGTTTACCCCCGATCTTTTGCCTGCCGATTTGATCGGCACCCGAATTTACAATCCCCAAAACAACAGTTTTGAGGTCAAACAGGGGCCGATCTTTACCCATTTTTTATTGGCAGACGAGATCAACCGCGCCCCAGCCAAAGTCCAGAGTGCCTTGCTTGAGGCCATGCAGGAGCGTCAGGTTACGATTGGACAAGAAACCTATGCTTTGACTGCGCCGTTTTTGGTCTTGGCAACCCAAAACCCTTTGGAACAAGAGGGTACGTATCCCTTGCCCGAAGCGCAATTGGATCGCTTTATGCTTAAAGTCCACGTGGACTACCCCACCCCGGCCCAAGAAAAAAAGATCATTATTAATCATGTTGGGGCCCAAGAAAAAACCAAGATCAACCCGGTACTTAAAGCCGAAGATATTGTCGGGGCCCGCAGTTTGATCCGCGAGATCTATCTTGATGATGCCATTGCCGATTATATTGTGGCCCTGATCTTTGCCACGCGCAAACCCGAAGGGGCCCAGCTCGAGCTTAAACATCTGATCCGCTGTGGAGCCTCACCCCGCGCCTCAATCTATCTGGCCCTTTGCGCCAAAGCCCATGCCTTTTTGCAGGGACGGGCCTTTGTGATTCCCGAAGATATTAAAGCGATTGGTTTTGATGTGCTGCGCCACCGGATCAGCTTGACCTATGAGGCTGAGGCCGAAGAAATTTCTGCAGAACAGATCATTCAGCAAATTTTTGAACGTGTTCAGGTACCTTAATCCAGATTTGAAGGCTTTTTAAGCTCTTTTGGAGACCAGATCGGCCTTGCTTTTGTAACGGAATACACTGGCATTGAAACGATTTAATGGTATCCTGATTAACGGACTCCTGATTGAAACCGCAGACGAGTTTGCAGCTAAATTAAAAGAAATAAGATGTTTCAGGTGACCCATGAAAAAGTCTGTTCTTGATTATATCCTTCGGATATATTTACCGGTGACGCTCCTGATCGTCGTTGCAACATATACAGTTACTTATTTTGTATCCCGCGACGAGCGCTACCATGTTGGTTATCAACCCACACAACCGATTAATTATTCCCACGAACTCCACGCTGGCAACGTAAAAACCAGCGATGGCAGGATGGGCATGGGGATCGACTGTCAATACTGTCATACAGGTGTTTCAAAAGGCCGCCATGCCAATGTTCCCGCCGTTGAAACCTGTATGAACTGCCACGCTGTGGCCGCGACTGACCGTCCCGAAATCCAAAAATTGACGGCCTATTACAAAGACAACAAGCCTTTGGAATGGGAACGTATTCACAAATTGCCCGAACATGTGTACTTCAATCACAGTGTACATGTCAACAAAGGCTTGGCCTGCCAAGAATGCCACGGTCCGATTCAGACCATGGCCAAGGTGGCCCAAGTCAAACCTTTTATGATGTCTAACTGTCTGGATTGCCACCGCAATGCACCCCAGCGTTATCCGCATCTGGTCAATCTGACCGGCCTTAAAAAAGGGCCGGAAAACTGTGCCGCGTGCCATCGCTAACGGAGAAACCCAATGGAAGACAAAACCCTTCAAACAGAAACATCCCCATCGGGTCTGGGACGGCGTAAATTCTTGTCCCTTGTAGGCCAGACTGCTCTTGGAGCCTGGTTGCTGCAATTGCTGCCCATGGAAGCGCTCGCGCTGCCTTTGCCCGTCAAAAAGCCTGCCCGCAGTTTGCCCCGCAACAAATATGCCTCTCGTATCGCAGCCCATCCCCGGGCTGTGAAACGGGATAAATGAGGAACTGAAAAATGCAGCAAATACACAAACCCAAACTCAAATATTGGCAGGCCCTTGAAGAGTTAGAAGGCAGTCCTGAAGCTCTTGAAGCGCGCGCCCACGAGTTTAAACAGGGCGTGACCGACGATTTTGACATTCAGGAAATGGGTGGGGTTTCCCGCCGTCGCTTTCTGGCCGCTATGGGCGCTTCTGCCGCCTTTGCTCTGACCAGCTGTAAGTCTTATCTGGATCATGGCAAGGTCGTGCCTTACAACAATCAGACTGAACAGGTTGTGATTGGCCGTCCCACGTTCTTTGCCTCAGTGGTCACTGGCCGCAACGATGTCGCCAGTGTGCTGGTGCGTACCCGTGAAGGCCGTCCCCTGAACCTGACCGGCAACCCCGACAATCCCTTTAGCCAGGGCCGGGTTTCGGGTCATTTTCTGGCCTCGCTGATGGAACTTTATGATCCTGAACGCTTGCAAAAGCCGCAAAAGGCCGATGGCAATAGCGTCACCTGGAAAGAAGCCGATGAGGCAATCTTAAAGGCCTTGCAAGGCGATAAACAGGTGGCTTTGGTCTTTAACCGGGTGATGTCTCCCTCTTTTCATCAGCTGTTGCAAGCGTTTCAAGCCAAGTATAAACAGGTCAAGGTTTATAGCCAGACCACTTTCCATGATGGTATGCGCCACGCTGCCTGGAAAAAATCCCACGGAACTGACGTTTTTCCCTGCTTGCACTGGGACAAAGCCGATGTGATTCTGGCCCTGGAATCCGACTTCCTCGGCAACGAGAGCAATCTCGAAATCGAAAGACTCTATGCCTCTCGCCGCGACGTGATGAGCAAAGAGCACTTTAACCGTCTCTATGTGGCCGAAGGCAATCTCAGCCAAACGGGCATGAACGCAGATTACCGTCTGCGCCTGCGCCCCGATGCACAATATGCCTTGGTGATGGGGCTGCTCAATGAATTGGGCTCCTCCGCCAGCAGCACGACTTTGGCCTCTGTGGCCAAAGAGCAGGGTCTCTCCGAGGCCGTGCTCAAAAGCTTGGTGGCAGACTTAAAGGCTTCACACGGCAAGGCCCTGGTCTATGCAGGGGATCGCCTACCCGAAGCCGTGCATATTGCTGTCAACGCCCTCAACGATCTGCTCGGCGCCTCTGCGCTCTATCGCGATGAGGCCGAAGTGCATCTGATGCCCGCTACTTCTGCCGCTGATTGGGATGGCCTGATCACCGCCATGAAAGGCGGAGAAGTGGGTGCTGTGATTCATGTCAACAGCAATCCCGTCTTCGACTTGCCCAGTGACAGTGGCTATGCCGATGCCCTGGCCAAAGTCGCTTTGAGTGTGACCTTGGCCCAGCGGGTCAGTGAGACCTCGGCCAAGAGCACCTATGTCTTGCCTCTGCACCACGATTTGGAATCTTGGGGCGATTATAAATTGCACACAGGTCTGCATTTGATTCAGCAGCCCGTGATTTTGCCGATTCACGACTCCCGCCATCTCGGTGGGCTGTTCGAAACCTGGCTCAAAGGTGACAGCGCAGCTTATAACGAAGATTTGTCGCTGACCTATTTGCAAGATTATTGGCAAAAACAGGTTTATCCCAAAGCCAAGCCTTTGGCTGATTTTAAATCTTTCTGGAACGCCGCTTTGCATGATGGCTTTGTCCAATATGCTGAGCCGGTGGCCAAACCGGGCCCCTTCCGCGCAGCTGCGCTGAGTGAGGCCAAGGCCCCCGAATTGGGCAAAGAGTTTGTGGTTTTGCTTGGTCGCAGCTATGCCACCGGCGAAGGCGAACTGGCCCACAATGGCTGGCTGCAAGAAGTACCTCACCCCGTCACCAAAGTGGTCTGGGACAATTACGCTGCTGTCTCCGTCACGGCTGCCAAAGAGCTCGGGATCAAAACCGATGATTTGGTCACTGTCACGGTGGGCAACCGTTCACTGGAACTGCCTGCTCTGGTTCAACCGGGCATGGCCGACAAGGTGATTGCGATTGAACTGGGTTATGGCCGCAGTGTTGCTGGCACAATTGGCACAGGTGTTGGCTTTAACGCCAATGTCTTGCTGAGCAAAGCCGAACAAACCAGTCCCTGGATTCTGGGCAAAGCCAATTTGGCCAAGGCCAATGGCAAACACCATTTGGTCACAACCCAATTGCACCATGCCTTTGACGTCGAGCGTGAGCAGAACTTGCAGTTCACCCGTGGGATTGTCAAAGAAGCCAATTACCAAAAATACCTCAAAGACCCCCACGAAGCAGAGATGCACGGTCATCATCTGGTGAATGTCACCAAGATGCACACCTACGAAGGGGTCAAGTGGGGCATGGCGGTTGACAGCAATAAATGTACGGGCTGCGGCTCTTGCATTATGGCCTGTAACGTCGAAAACAATGTGCCCATTGTTGGGCCTGAGCAGGTCAATAAAGGCCGTGAAATGCATTGGATGCGTTTGGATCGCTATTATGCAGGCACCCCTGAAGAGCCCACTGTGACTCTGCAGGTGATGATCTGTCAGCATTGTGATAACGCACCCTGCGAAGTGGTCTGCCCAGTCAATGCCACCAACCACAGCCCCGATGGCCTCAATCAAATGGCTTATAACCGCTGTGTGGGCACCCGTTATTGTTCAAATAACTGTCCCTACAAGGTGCGTCGCTTTAATTTCTTTGATTATCGCGATCGCTTTGCCAAAGCCTTTTATACCCAAGAGGTCCATCAGCTTCAGCACAATCCCGAAGTGACGGTTCGCTCGCGCGGGGTCATGGAAAAATGTACATTCTGTGTCCAACGCATTATGTGGGCCCGTCAGGAAGCGATTCGCGAAAAGCGTCCGTTAAAGGGCAGTGATGTGACCGTTGCCTGTCAGGAAGTTTGTCCCAGTGGAGCGATTGTCTTCGGGGATGTCAACGATCCTGAGTCAGATATTAGTAAATATCGCAAGCATGTGACTGGCTACCACGTTCTCGAGGAAGTAAACGCCCGCCCGAACGTGACCTATGTCGCAAAACTTAGAAATACACACGCGTAGGAAACCAACCATGCAGGTAGCAAACAGACCGAGTTCAGACGCCCTCAATCCCGATGGCACCATTAAGGACTTTGCTGTTGAACCCTCGGTGGTTCTCAAAAGTCCGAGCCTTCATGATCTTACCGAGGTTATTTCCCGCCCGATCGAAGCCAAAGCAACATTAAAGTGGTATATCGCCCTGGCTGTATCCGCTTCACTGTTGATGCTCGAAATGGTTTGCTGGGGAATCAGCTTCTACTACGGCACTGGCATGTGGGGAAACAATATCCCCGTCGCCTGGGCCTTCCCGATTGTAAACTTCGTTTTCTGGATCGGGATCGGCCACGCCGGTACCTTGATTTCCGCAATTTTGTTCTTGTTTAGGCAAAAGTGGCGAAACGGGATTGCCCGTTTTGCGGAGGGGATGACGATCTTCGCGGTTATGTGCGCAGGCCTCTTTCCCCTCTTTCACACGGGTCGCCCCTGGCTGCCCTTGTACCTGATGCCTTACCCCAATAAACATGCGGTTTGGGTCAATTTTCTCTCCCCCCTGGTTTGGGACGTGTTTGCGGTTTCGACCTATTTCACCGTCTCTCTGTTTTTCTGGTATACCGGTCTGATCCCCGACTTTGCCACCCTGCGTGACCGCACCCTGGGCAAAGATCTGATCAGCAAGATCAAAAAATCTGTTTATTCTGTGCTCAGTCTCGGTTGGCGTTTTTCCAACCGCCACTGGCGCCACTACGAACGGGTTTATTTGATCCTGGCCGGTCTCTCTACCCCCCTGGTATTGTCCGTCCACACGATCGTGAGTTTCGACTTCGCGGTTTCGGGCTTGCCCGGTTGGCATACCACGATCTTCCCCCCCTACTTCGTCGCTGGGGCGATCTTTTCAGGTTTTGCCATGGTGGTGACCGTTCTGGTGTTTATCCGCTATATCTTTGATATGCAGCACCTGATCACGGTAGAGACCCTTGAGAAAATGAACAAGATCATTCTCTTGACCGGGACCATTGTTGGCTACGCCTACGGCATGGAGTTTTTCATTGCCTGGTACAGCGGCAATTTGATTGAACAGTTCACCTTCATTAACCGTGCCTTTGGTCCCTATGCCTGGGCCTATTGGATCATGATCAGCTGTAACGTCATCAGCCCCCAGATGTTCTGGTTCCGCAAGCTGCGCCGTTCAGTACCGATCATGTTCGTGATTTCCATCTTTGTGAACATTGGTATGTGGTTTGAACGCTACGTTATTACCGTCACTTCGCTGGCCCGCGATTTTCTGCCCTCCAGCTGGGGTTGGTACAATCCCACCCTGGTCGACTTCGGTCTCCTGCTTGGCAGTTTTGGTATGTTCTTTACTTTGACTTTGCTCTTTGTGAAGTTTATGCCCGTGGTCTCGATTGCTGAAATCAAAAGTGTGATGGACGAAGCCAAACCCAGTCACCACGGAGGTGACCACTGATGAGCAAGAAAGCCAAGAATAATGCTATGAGCGAAAACAAAGAAAGCCAAAAACTCTTTGCCCTCACGGGGTTGTTTGATACGCCCGATGAGATCATGCATGCCGCCAGCGCTGCTTCTAAGAAGTACCGCAAATACGACGTGCACACCCCTTATCCTGTCCATGGCATGGATGATGCCATGGGCTTGGGTGAGTCTCCAATTGGTTGGTGTACCCTGCTGATTGGTTCCTCTTGTATGTTGATGATGCTGGGATTCATCGCCTGGGTCTCTCTGGTCGATTATCCCAACGTCTGGGCCGGAAAGCCCTTTTTCAGCTTACCCGGTTATATTCCTATCCTCTTTGAGGTCACGGTTTTAACGGGAGCGGTCTCCACCGTTTTGATTCTGTTTTTTATTGTTTCGGGTTTCCCAAATAACAACCATCCTTTGCACGATACCCCGTATATGCAACGGACCTCTGATGATAAATTTGGCCTCTGTCTGGAAGCCGCGGATCCCAATTTTAACGAAGCAGACGCCAAAGGCCTGCTCGAAAAAATGGGCGCCAAAAACATTCAGCCTGTCTATTACGATAAAGCGGAAGCAGATGCAGGTCTGAGTTTGACTCATCCCGCCTTTGTTTCGTTTCTGGCTTTTGTGATTGTCGGTGTTTCGGGAGCCGCTTATTTTGGTCTCAACCGCATGGTCTTTATGGTGCCCTTTAACTTTATGAGCGTGCAGGGCCGTGCCGTGGCCCAAGAGAAGAACAATGTCTTCAAAGATGGCCGTTCGATGCAGAAGCCGGTGGCTGGAACTGTGGCCCGGGGACTTCTGCCCTATCCCTTCCAAATGGCAGATCAAATTAAGGCCCAGGCTGAAGCGGGTAAATACCTCTCCAATCCTCTGCCTCGCACCGAAGCGGTCTTTGAGCTGGGCAAAACCCAGTTTGACTCTAAGTGCAGTGCCTGTCATGGCTATTATGGTGAAGGAGACAGCCGTCTCAACGGCAAGTTTCCGGCTCCTCCCACTTTGCACTCCAAAAAAGTGTCTGAGTGGACCGATGCCAATATCTATCACGTGATTACCAATGGTCAAAACGTGATGCCCTCTTATGCCAAGCAATTAACCCGGGATGAGCGCTGGGCGGTGGTTCACTACATCCGTGCGCTGCAAAGATCCCTCAAGCCGAAGGAAACTGACTTGCAATGAGTAGTACTACACACGCTATCCACTACGAAAAGAAACATCTTCCGGCTTCGGCTGGAACCCTGGGCTGGGGTGTCTTGATCGCCGGTCTGGCGGTTGCAGGTGCCTCCTTTGCCATGGATCCCATGCGGGCCAAATACAGCAGCATTATGCTGTTTATGTTTTTGGCTGGGGTGGGAATTTGTTCTCTGTTTATGGTCTCGATTGAATACCTCGCTGGTGCTGTTTGGAGTACTCCGCTGCGCCGCGTGTTTGAGATTTTGGCTTCCAGCCTGTTGTTTTTGCCGCTTTTTGCGCTGCCTATCTTGCCGTTTATGCAGGAACTCTATCTTTGGACCCACAAAACCGACGATATTCTGGCACGCAAAGCGGCTTATCTGAACCAGCCTTTCTTTTTGATCCGCCTGGCTTTGATCCTGGGGATTTGGATTCTGTTTTACAAGCTCTTTACGGGCCGTTCGTACAAACAGGACGAAACCAAGGATCAGGACCTGACCCGCAAGAATATTAAATTGTCTGCGGTTTTTATTCCGGTTTTCGGAATTTCAATCACCGCTTTGGCGATTGACTTCTTGATGAGTTTGGAGCCCCACTGGTTCTCCACCATGTTCGGTGTGAACTTCTTTGCGGGTTCTTTGGTGGCCGCTCTGGGCGTGATCACCATTACCGTGATTCTGCTGAACGAAAATGGCTACCTTATCAAAGGCATTATTAGCGATCACTATTACAGTCTCGGTTTTGGTATGTTTGCGGGTTGCGTCTTCTGGACCTATACCGCTTTCAGCCAAGGCATGTTGATCTGGTATGCCAACCTGCCCGAAGAAACCCCCTGGTTCTTGAACCGCTGGGAAGGCAGCTGGAAAGTCATCACCATCGCTCTTTTGCTTGTGCATTTTATTGGCCCCCTGTTTGGGCTGATTCAGCGCAAGAACAAACGCAACCCCAGCCGCATGATCTTTATGGCAGCTTGGGTGATCTTTGCCCATATGCTCGATCTGTATTGGATTGTGGTGCCCGTCTTCCAGCCCGAAGGACCCTCCCTGCGGTTGACCGAATTCGGTTTCATTGCAATTGCAATCGGCTTCCTGATTGTGCTGGTGACCCAGCAGGCCAAAAAGAAAAACCTCGTGGCAGTGGGTGATCCCAAGCTGCAACGTGGTTTGGCATTCCGTCTCTAGGAGTTAAACGACAATGACTTTAATGAATAGTCCGATTACACAGCGTTTATCTGCCGCTTGTCTGGCGCTGGTCCTTGTAGCAGGTGTTTCTCATCTGGGTGGCGGTGGACAGGCTTTGGCGGATGCCGCTCTGTTAAAACAGGTGCAACCCTCTGATGCTCTGGTCAAAGAAGGCCAGAAGTTGTTTATGAAGAACAATTGCAATTCCTGTCACGGCGACAATGGCAAGGGGGATGGCTTGGCGGCAGCAGCCCTCAACCCCAAACCCCGCAATTTTCATGCCAATGCTGCTTGGAAAAATGGAACCTCATTTGCGGGTCTGTACAAGACCCTCGAAGAGGGGATTCCCGGTGGTGCGATGTCGGCTTATGGCCATGTCTCAGCCAAAGATCGGGTTGCCATCATTACCTATATTCGCAGCTTGAATAAAGCGATTTATCCAGCCATTGCTGAAACCGAAGTGAATAAGCTCGATCAGCAATATGGTTTGGCCAAAGCGCTGGCTTCTGGCGGCAAGTCCCAGATCATTCCGGTCACGCTTGCCATCAGCAAATTGGTAGAAGAATCTGCAGCAGATCGGCAAAAGGTTGAAAAAGCCTTGGCTCAAGTCAAAAAAGACAGCAGTCCGGGTGCTTTGCTCTTTCAGTCTGCTGCCTATGATCATGGGCGCGCGCTGACAGCTTTGCATCATTCGCGCACCTGGAAAGCCAGTAGCCAAGAATTGGCCAAATTGGCCATGACGGATGCTGCCCACAATGGTTTTAAAGCCAAAGTCCGGACATTTTCCGGTCAGCAGTGGCAGCAATTATTTGATTATTTGAAGAAAGTCTTGTGATCGGAGAGCCGGACTCTGTCGGTTTCTGAGGGTATGTTATAATTCAGATACCGTTTTTACAATTGGTAGAGCAAGGGATTTAATGCCTGTTTTATTAATTGTTGTACCTTCTGAAGCAAAAGCGACAGAGTCTGGTACCGATCCCCCCCGGCCACCTGCTTCAGGACCGGAATAAATCTATGTTTTGCTGAATGAGTGAGGAGTAAACGTGGTAAAAGCGGCTGGAGTCACAGATGTAGGTAAAGTTCGACAGATCAACCAGGACAGTTTTCAAATCCTGGAAGATCAACACATATATATCGTTGCTGACGGTATGGGGGGGCACGCTGCCGGTGATCAAGCCAGCAAAATTGCCGTCAAAACCATTAACGAAATCCTGTCTGCTTACGATTTTTCCACAGAAGCACTTGATGCAGAAGAAAACAGCCCCTTGGCGATTGAAGAGTTGATCCGTTATGCGCTTCAGGAAGCCAATGAGCAAATTCTTTTGGCCTCACTCAGCAATCAGCATTTACAGGGCATGGGTACAACTGCGATTGTGGCCATCGCCTATAATGGCAGCGTCTTTATTGGCCACGTCGGAGACAGCCGGACTTATTTGGTGCGCAATCAACAATTGTCGCAACTCACTGAGGACCATTCTGTGGTACAACAATTGGTTCGGGCCGGTGCCATTTCTGAAGAAGAGGCAGCTGTGCATCCTTATAAAAACGTCATTACCCGCTGTTTGGGTATGCAGGCCAATGTTGAGCCCGATACAATGGAATTGCTCTTACAGCCAGGAGATCGCATTCTGATGTGTTCAGATGGTCTTTCCAATATGGTCAGCAATGCGACGATGCAGGAAGTGGTCTCTGCTCACGACGAGCCTTTGCCCGCCTGTGAAAAATTGATCTCTCTGGCCAATGAAAATGGTGGTACTGACAATATTACTGTTGTTTTGCTTTACAACGACTAAAGTGGTGAAAATGCGGACCCAAATTCTGATTCAGAAGCCTCTGCGCCAATGACACAAAAAAGCCTGATCTTGGGTAAGTACGAGGTTCTTGAGGAAATTGGTCGTGGTGGTATGGGCGTTGTTTACCGTGCCAAAGACGTCCGAATTGACCGAATTGTGGCGATCAAGGAACTCTTGGTCAATCCCGCTTTGGTCAAAGCGGCGGAAGAGATTATTGCCCGTTTTCACCGCGAAGCCCAAACCGCGGGAAGTCTTCAGCACCCCAATATTGTCACCATTCACGATTTCGGTGAAGACAGTGGTAAACACTATATCGCCATGGAGTTTATTGAGGGCAAGAACCTCAAAGAATACATGGAAGATGGCCATCAATTTTCCAAAGATCAGCTTTACGAAATCTTGATCCAGATTTGCGAGGGCTTGCAACATGCCCACGAACGCAAAATTGTCCACCGTGATATCAAACCCGACAATATCTCGATCACTTCCAAAGGCGTTGTCAAAATTACCGACTTCGGGATTGCCCGCATGTCGACCAACAACCCCATGATGCAGATGACCCAAGATGGGACCATGTTGGGCACCTTGGGGTATATCTCGCCCGAACAATTGCAAAATTCCAGCGCCGTTGATCACCGTGCCGACCTCTTCTCTTTGGGCGCGATGATGTATGAACTCTATACCAGCAAATTGCCCTTTGACGGTGGCAATCTGGGTGCGACCATTCTCAAGATTGTTTCAGAAGATCCTGTTCCCCCTTCTCGCTTGAATCCCGATGTGGATCCGCGCATGGAAGCGATCATCATGAAGGCCCTGCAAAAATTGCCCGATTACCGCTATCAGAGTGCCTCTGAAATTGTCGTGGCCTTGAAACAATTGAAGTCGGGGGCAAGTACACAAGAATCATCCAGTGCCTCGGGCATGGTGGTTTGCCCCTGCGATAAGAAGAACATGATTTTTTCAGGGGCCAAGTTCTGCCCCTATTGCGGCTTGAATCTGGATCAAATGCCCGCTCCTGCACAAGCCAGTGCCGGTGTGACCGTGACCACCCCCAAGCCCCAACAAGATGTGGCTTTTGATCGCAATGCGGCCATGAAGCAGGATATGTTCCGCTCAGCCGAACCTGCAGCGACCCCCGCTCCACCTAAACCTGAAAAGCCCAATGCCTTCCATTCACGGCTCTCCCATTTGATTGAATTGGCCACCACTTACCAGAGCAATCCCAAGGCAGCAGGGATGGGCGCGAGCTTTACCTGTGCCAAAGAGGGCCGCGAAGACACCTCCGCAGAATCTCCGACGTCGCGCCGCACCTTCCAAAACCCCGCTGTGTCACAGCGCTCCACCCTGGAGACGGCCAGCCCTTTTGCCCATTTAAATATGGGCACGACCCATGCCGCAGCGTCATCTCCCACCATGCGGTCCACCCACCCTGGCGATATCGGCGGGCTGGGCAATGAAGATGTGCCCAATTCTTCTTTGCAGGTGCGCTTTAGCCATAAAATTGGCCAGGTCGGCGCCGGCAAAGGGCAGTTTTATCAGCCCCGTGGCTTGGCGATTAACCAAGGCATGATCTTTGTCGCAGATACCCAGAATCAGCGTATTCAGGTCTTTAGCAAAATCGGCGATTGGCAATACCTGATTCGCTCCAGCAGCCAGCAGGAATACCTCAAAGCCCCGTGTAATGTGGCCGTGAGCAAACAGGGCCAGATCTATGTCGTCGATTCCGGTACCTGCCGGATTGCGGTCTTTGATCAATCGGGCCGTTTTCTCAAGGCCTTTGGTTCCACAGGCAAAGCCAAAGGGGAATTTTCAAATCCCTATGGTATTGCGGTCTCTTCCAAAGATGAAATCTATGTGGCAGATACCGAAAATTCCCGCATTCAGGTGCTCGACAGCAATGGCCAGGTCTCCAAGATCTTTGGCCGTCCGGGCACCCGCCCGGGTGAGTTTAAAACCCCTTATGCGATCGCCCTCGATGCCAAAGACAATCTCTATGTTTTGGATTATGGCATTCCCCGCATTCAGGTGCTCGACCGCCACGGCATCTGCCGCCTGGAGTTTGGCAAACGCGGCGTGCGCGACGGTGAGTTCAGTATTCCCCGTGGCATTGCCGTGGATATCCGGGGCCGGATCTACGTGGCAGATACCCTCAACCACCGGGTGCAGGTCTTTAACCCCAAAGGTGAGTTTATTGAAGCCTTCGGCACCAAGGGCCGTGGGCCCAACGACTTCTGGGGCCCTGAGAGCATTTCTGTCAGCGAAGAAGGCGAGATCTTTGTGCTCGACAAAGGCAATTCCCGCATTCAGGTTTTGACCAGCGGTAATTTTTAGCACTTTTTCTCTCCTGCGCTCTTTCAGTCAAAGAACAGCAGTGCCCTTTTGGCCTTTCGCTGTCTGTCCGCTTGTTTTGCTGGGCCCGATCAGCGTGCCGCGTTCAATAATTGGGCCTGGGCCCCGGCTTTGATTTCGGCCAGGGGCATGGTGCCCAGCAGGGGCAATTGCCCTTGCAAGGTATTCACAAACAAGCTGATCAACTCCAAAATCTCGACCACGGTTTCCGGCTTCAGCGCGGGGCCTGGATTGAGATGGCAATAGCGGTAATAGGGCCGGTTGTGCGGCGTGATCTGAAAGGCCCCCATCGGCATGAGCTGGGTAAAAAAGGCACAGAGTCGCCAAGCTTCGAGCAAATGCGCTTCGGGCAGGGCCTCTGGCAGGGCCACAAAGAACTGCAAGACCGAAAGCGCACTCTGCAAAGGCTCTGTTTCAGCGTCTTTGGCTGCATCGCGGGTAAAAAAGAGCTGCAAGACCAATTGGGCCTCTTCGTCTTCTTCCAGGTCTTGGTCGAGGGCCACCAGCAATTGTTCAAACGGGCTCTCGGGCCCTTTGGGCAAAAGGCAGGTTTCGAACCCCACCAGGGTCAGCGGCTGCTGAATCCGCTCCAAGGGGCTTTGTTTTGCACTTGGTTTTGCACTTGGTTTTGAACTTAAACTTGATTTTTTGGCCAAGATGACTTCCCTCGATTCTTTAGCGCGGGGGCCGAACAGGTTCTTGTTTTTGCCCCATGCGTGGCTGCCAGCGGAAACCCAAATTAAACTCATTGATGCCGCGCACAAATTGATTGTCCCAATAGAGGGAGAGACCGTAGTCTTCCCAGATATTTTGCAGCACACCCAGGCGCATGCGCGGGGAGTTGATATCATACAACTCGCCAGTCAGGGTCAGGGGTTGGTCCATGACCTTCATGCTGAAATCCGCGCCGGCTCCCAGTTTGCCCCGAACCAAGCCAAAGCGTAACAGGCTGTTGTCGGTCACTTGGCTACCGGCCTGCAGGTTGATCAAATTGCCGTCACCAATTTCATCGAGGCCGACGCGAAAATACGAAACAGGGCCACCGAGGCCGAGATCGCCAAAGACATTAAAATTGCCGACAGCGCCGGGTGTGGCTTTAAACTCCTGATTGAGCCTGACTGCACCCAGGGTCTCTGCCCTTAAGTTGAGATCCCATTGATTGGTCTGGGTTTGGGGGTTGGTCAGGTCAAAAATCGCGTTGGTCAGACGGGTGGCATTTTTGGCCACGGTGCGAATATTGCCTTTGATCTCGGGGTCGTGGCTGATCTCTTTGACATCACCCGTAATAATATTTACGTCATCGGCGATGCCTTGGAATTTTTTCGTCAGGTTTTGCAGGTCTTTGGTAAAGTCCTGCCATTGGCGGGTCAGGCCATTCACATTCTGAATGCTCTGGCGGGTATCCCCGATCAATTGGCGATCATGGGCGAGGTCGTTGATGCTGCCGCTGATGCCTTCGATATTGCCTGCGATCCGGCGTGTACTTGCAATAATATGCTGTACTTCGGGAATGGTGGCCGCCGTGGCGCTGTTGATCTGGCGCAACAGAATGTCTGTCTGATCGGTCAATTTGCCAAAGCCCGAAGTGACCTTTTTGATGTCTTGAAACAGGCCGGTTAATTGGAAGGTGGCTTTGTTGACATTGCCCACGGTTTGGGTGATGTCGTTGCGCAATTGGGGATTATCGACCAATTCGCGGGCCGATTTGATCATGGCCTGGGCTTCGGTAAAAATGGCGTCCAGGCTGGCAGGCGGGGTGCCCGAAATTTCTGAGCCCGATTCCAGATAGGCCTTGCCGGGTTTGTCTGGCGGCAGCACCTCGACGTTTTTGTCCCCAACCAAGCCGGTGGTGACAATTGTAAATGTGGACTTGAGCGGCAATTTGATATCGCGTTTGATATTCATTAAAATCTTGACCCGGCGTTTGTCGGGCTCTGCCACGACTGCGACAATATCCCCAATTTCGACCCCCATCAGGGTCACTTTGGAACCGGCTTTGATGCCTCCCACATGGGGGAAATAACCGCTGATTTGGTAAAAGGCATAGGGGTTGATCTGCCAAATAAAGATCACGCCGACCATCAATGTCATGACCGTCAAAATGGTGATCAGACCGACTTTAAAGCTTGCGTTCATGGGGCTACAACTTTGCCTTCCAGAAAATTTCTTACGGTTTCATTTGAGGAGTGTTTCATCTCATCCACAGTGCCTGTGTCCAGAATTTTACCTTCATAAAACATGGTGATCCGGTCTGCTGTGCGAAAAATCGTGCTGAGCTGATGGGTCACCACAATTGAAATGCCATCCAAGCGGGTTTGCATATCGATAATCAGATCTTCGATCACCGTCGAGGTGACGGGGTCGAGCCCGGCTGTGGGTTCATCATACAGGATAATTTTGGGGTCTTGGGCAATCGCTCGGGCAATGCCTGCGCGTTTTTGCATCCCGCCACTGAGTTCAGAGGGAAAGAGATCGCCACTGCCTTCGAGCCCCACCAATTTGAGTTTTTCTTCGGCCAGGGCCTTGACCTTGTCGCGGGGCATGCGCGTGTTTTCGAGAAACATAAAACCGACATTTTCCCAGACCTTGAGTGAGTCAAACAGGGCGGCGGATTGAAAGACCATGCCAATTTGTGAGCGGTATTTGTCGAGTTCATCTTGGCGCTTGAGGGTCGCGATATTGACGCCATTGACCCAAACTTCACCTTCGTCGGGTTTGATCAATTGCAGAATCAGGCGCAGAATGGTGCTCTTGCCGCAACCCGAGGGCCCAATCACAACCGTGGTTTGGCCGTCTTCAAAGGCAAAGTCAATGCCCCGCAAGACCTGCTTGCGGCCAAAGCTTTTTTTCAGGTTTTTGACTTCGATCATGGGGAGGCCAGCACCGTAAACAAGAGAAAGGTGAGAAAATAATTGCTGACAAAAATCGCGATCAGGGAATAGACCACCGCTTTGGTGGTGGCTTCGCCCACGCCCTGAGCCCCTTGCCCGGTTTTGATGCCCTGAAAGCTGGCAATGGTGGCAATCAAGAGCCCAAAAAAGGAGGACTTAAATAGGGCTTTGACCACATCTTCGATATACAAAAGCGATTTGATCGAGTCGATAAAGGTGGTTAAAATCAGGCCTTTGGCCAGCACGCCTACCACTGTACCTCCCACCAGGCCGATGCCCAGGGCTAAAATGGTGAGCAGGGGCATCATGATCACTGCAGAGAGCATGCGCGGCAGCAGCAGATAATACATCGGCGGCACGCCCATGGCGGTCAGGGCATCCAATTGCTCAGTCACCTTCATCGAGCCAATTTCAGCGGCAATGGCGGCTCCAACTCGGCCCGCCACAACCACTGAGGTAAACGAAGGGGTGAGTTCGCGGGCCAGCGACATGGCTGTCACGCCGCCAATCACGCCCGAGCTGCCATATTTAATCATGACGCCCGAGATCTGCAGGCAAAAAACCATGCCCACAGCCAGGCCGGTGATCAGCACAATCGGCAGGGAGTCTGTGCCAATAAAGGCCATCTGGCGCAGGGTATTGGGCCAGTGGATGCGTCCACGCAGCAAAAAAAACAGCGCATCGCGCAGAAAAAGCGTGTATTCGCCCGTGGATTCTATGGCCTGGGTCATGCGGGCCATAATCGGATCTTTGTGAATCTGCTGCAACATTGTTTGTGCCGATCAAAATGCCAATCTGAGTGCTCAAATTTGGGAGTTCTATTAGATCTTAGCAGAGTTTGGATCGGGTGGATACCGGGAGATGGGGCCAAGGCAAATTTCTCAGAAGCAATCGGGGCATATTGCTGTGTTGCTTGGCAATATGGCATGCTTCTCTCTCAAACGGATCTAAGCTATTCTGAGCAAACCCAAGGAGAACCAGTCAAGATGCCTGAAAATACAGTCATACACCCCATTTGTCCAGGCAGACGGATCTTGATTCTCGGCGATTCCCATACCGTGGGCCAATATGGCAAAATCCTCGATCAAGCCTGCCGCGATGCCGGAGCGAGGGTTCGCACCTATGCCAGCTGCAGCTCACACCCGATCTGGTGGTTTGATGGCACCCGCACCCATTGTGGCTATTTTTCGCGCAACGACAAAGGCCAGATTTTGCGTGTGCCCTTTGGCCAGCTCAAACCCACGCCGCGTCTGCCGTTGCTGCTCAAACAATTTAAACCTGAGCTGGTGGTTGTCTCTCTCGGGGCCAATATGGTCGACTATTCCCGTGAGACGGTGATGGGCACTTCGGCCAAAATGGCGCAATATATTGCCGAGGCGGGCGCAGCGCTGATCTGGGTCGGCCCCCCTGTGATTCGCCTGCAGCCGCGCTGGAAACTCGACCGGCTCTGTGGTTGGCTGCACACGGCGGTCAAACCCTGGGCGCGCTTTATCGACTCGCGGCCCTATACCCATTACCCCGAAACGGGTGGCGATGGGATTCACTTCAAAGGGGCCGAGGGCCGTAAAATTGCCAAAGACTGGGCCCAAGCGGTTTTTGCCCAAATTCAGGGCTCAGACTTAGACCCAGATTCAGACCCGCTGGGTACTTCAGGTAATACTTAAGGTACCGTGGCTTTGAGCAGCGGCACTTTGCGCAAAAGCAACACCAGTCCCAAACTGAGCCCAAAGACCAGAACGCTGCAAAGCGAAATGCCCCACCAGGCTGCGAGCAAGACATTTTCCAGCTTAAACTGATTCATCGTGGTGGTGTTCAGTGCCAGAGCCAGCAGCAGCGGGTGGCAGAGATAAATCCCAAAACTGCACTGGCTCAGGGGGGTGAGCCAAGCTGGGGGGGCGCTTTGCCAGCGCGGGGCCCGCTGAAAGAGGCCAAAGACCCCGATACTCATCCCCAAGACATTGGGGCTGAAATAGCTGAACATCAGTTGATCGAGCAGGCCGTGTTTTTTAAGGGTCAGGGCCCAGGTGCCGACGACGGTGAGCAAGGCGCAGCTCAAAAAGAGGCACCAGAGCCAGGCTACAGGCAGGCGGGGCTGGCGATTCAAATAATAGCCCAAGACAAAATAACCGGCATAGCCCGTGAGAAAGTCCATCGGCAGGCCCAGACCGAGGCCGAGCAGATGTTTGCCAAAAGGCAAGAAGCAGGTAAACAGCGCCCAGAGGGCCAATGCATAGCGCAGGGTTGGTTCCGAGGCGCTGGGCAACCAACTGCGCAAAATCGGCGTGATCAGGTAGAGGCCGAGGATCACGTACATAAACCAGAGGTGGTAAAAAGCTGGGTCTTGCAACAGATTTTGGGCAATCAGCCAGGCTGAAAGGGGCTCTTTGAGAATCAACCCACGAAAGCACAGATAGATCCCGCTCCAGAAAAAAAAAGGAATCAAAATCTTGCTAAAACGGCGACGCAAAAAGGATTTGACACTTTCTGGTCGGGGGGCATTGAGCAAAAGTGTGCCGCTGACCATCACAAAGACCGGCACACTCCAGCGGCTGAGCGAGTCAAAGAGATTGCCCGCCCACCAGACTTCGCCAAAGGCGGGACTTTTGGCGAGCGCGCGGGCCGAGGTGTGCAAGACCACCACCATCAAAATTGCCAGCAGGCGCAGGGCGTCGATATAGACCAAGCGCTCACCAACAGCGGCTTCAGGGGTTTCAGCGGGCATAGTGCGTAGCGCGCATCTCTCTCAGCAGGGAAACCTTGATCTGGCCGGGGTACTCCAGTTCTTGCTCTATTTTTTGGGCGATTTCAAAGGCCAAGCGCTCCAATTGTGCTTCGGGCAGGGCATCGGGATCTACAATCACGCGCACTTCACGTCCGGCTTGAATCACAAAGGCTTTTTCGACCCCTTTAAAGTCCATCACCAATTTCTCGAGGGCGTTCATGCGCGTCATAAACTTTTCCACGGGTTCGCGCCGGGCACCGGGGCGGGCCGCTGAAAGGGTGTCTGCGACCTGTACCAATACCGCTTCGAGGGTCATTGGCTGCACGTCAAAATGGTGGGCGGCCATGGCATGTAAGACCTCGGGTTTTTCACCCCAGCGGCGGGCGGCGTCGATGCCCAGGGCTGTGTGTGTGCCGACTTCTTCGTAGGTCAGGGCCTTGCCCAAATCGTGTAAGAGCCCCGCCCGGCGCGCGATCTGGATATCTGCACCAATTTCGGCCGCCATGATCCCCGCTGTATAGGCCACTTCTTTGGAATGTTGCAAAATATTTTGGCCATAACTGCTGCGGTAGCGCAAACGGCCCAGCAATTGTATGATCTCGGGGTGCAGGCCGTGAATGCCCACTTCCAGGGCGGCAGCTTCGCCCTCTTCGCGCAGGTATTTGTCGAGTTCGGCTTTGACCTTGGCGACCTCTTCTTCGATCCGGGTGGGGTGAATGCGGCCATCGGCCACAAGGTTTTCGAGCGCCCGCCGGGCGACCTCGCGCCGAATCGGGTCAAAGGATGAAACCATGGCCACTTCGGGTGTATCGTCGATCATCAGATCCACACCCGTGGTCAGCTCAAAGGAGCGAATATTGCGGCCCTCTTTGCCAATGATTCGCCCTTTCATGGCTTCATTGGGCAAATTGACGGTGGCCACGGTGTTCTCGACCACATGATCAACTGCGCAGCGCTGAATCGCCTGGGCCAAAATTTTGCCTGCGATCAGGTCACTTTGTTCTTGGATATACGTCTGGGCGGCGTGGATGCGCTTGGCGATGTCTTTTTCCAAACGTGTTTCCCAAGCCCCCAAAATCTGGGTTCGGGCCTGCTCTGGGGAGAGCTCAGCCAATTCAGCCATGGCCTGGGTATGGGCTTCGGTCTGTGTTTGGCGGGCCGATTCAAGCGCCTGTTCTTGGTTGCGCAGCTCATCCAGGCGGCTTTTTAATTCCAGATCTTTTTCGGCCAAAAGCTGGCTGCGGGCTTCGATCTGAATTGCCTGGCGGTTGAGTTCTATGGATTGCTCAGCCACTTGTTTGTGGCTCTGCTCCAATTGCCTTTGCAGGCCCGAAACTTCTTTTTCAAGCTCTTTTTGGCGGCTTTCAGCCTCTCGGCGGGCCCGGCTTTGCTCGTCGCGTTCGTTTTGCAATTGCTGCCGAGATTTACCGCCTCTGATGACCCAGATCACGGTGCCCAGGGCCACACCGGCGATTAAAAGCGCAACCAGCAGCAGGGCCTGTTCCATGGTCTAAGCCTCTAATGCGGCGAGCACAGCATCATCCATTTCAAAATTGGCGTACACCGCTTGCACGTCATCGTGCTCTTCGAGCAGATCCAGCAATTTGAGCAGCTTTTTGGCCACATCGGCATCGCTGACATTGACCGTGTTGATCGGCAAATAACTGACCTCGGATGATTCCAGATTGTATTTGTCTTGCAGGGCTGTGACCACCGTTTCAAACTCTTCGGGGCTGGTTAAGACTTCTTGGGTCTCGCCATCTTCACGCAGATCTTCAGCCCCGGCTTCAAGCGCTTCCATCATCAGGCTGTCGGGATCTTCGACTTCATTGATGCGCAGCAGGCCCTTTTTGCTGAACATCCAGTTCACGCTGCCGGTCTCACCCAGATTGCCGTTGCATTTATTAAAATACGAGCGAATATCTCCGGCGGTGCGGTTGCGGTTGTCGGTCAGGGCATCGATCATCACGGCCACCCCACCGGGACCGTAGCCTTCGTATTGGATCGATTCAAACTTATCGCCGGTCAAGGCACCCATGCCTTTTTGAATCGCCCGCTCGATATTGTCACTGGGCAGGCCCGAGGCCTTGGCGCGGGTCACGGCCTGACGCAATCTGAAATTGCCATTGAGATCGCTGCTGCGGCCTTCGCGTACGGCCACCATGATTTCACGGGCCATTTTGGTAAAAACTTTGCCCCGTGCGTCGTCGGTTTTGGCTTTTTTGCGTTTAATTTGAGCCCACTTGGAATGTCCGGCCATGCCTGAGAACCTTTCTGATCAGAATTTTTAAAGATCTTTTGCTTTTCGGCGCGTCATTTCTGCCGCGCGATCATTATAATGGAGTGGGTGCAGTGAAAGCACCTGTCACTGGTCTATCAATCGGTGACTTTGTATTTTAACACGTCATGCCTCAAGGCAATTCTGATGCCCGATTTCATGAAGGAGCGCTTATATGGAACTGATGACCACCGATGCCGAACAGAATGCTCAAACCCTCGAACCCGCAGAGGAACACGATAAACTCTTCCGCGACGCCCGTCGCCGCCTCAACAAGGCGATTCAATATTTTCCGATTTCCCCCGATGTCGAAGAACAGTTGAAATACCCCAAATCTTCTTTGGCCGTTTCGGTCGTGATTCGCATGGACAATGGCGCACGCCGTGCCTTTAAAGGCTTTCGTGTGCGCTATGACGACTCGCGTGGGCCTGCCAAAGGCGGGATTCGCTACCACCAAAATGTAACCCTCGACGAGGTCATGGCCCTGGCTTTTTGGATGACCTTTAAATGCGCGGTGGTGGGCATTCCCTTTGGCGGCGCCAAAGGGGGCATTTGTGTCGACACCAAAGAGTTGACCAAAACCGAATTGGAGCGTCTGAGTCGCACCTACATCGAAATGATTGCCGATATGATTGGCCCCGAAGTGGATATTCCCGCCCCGGATATGTACACCAACGAAATTATCATGGGCTGGATGAGCGACCAATATAACCGCATCAAACGTGGCAAATATCCGGGTGTAATCACCGGCAAACCCCTGAGTTTGGGTGGCTCTCTGGGCCGAACTGACGCCACTGGTCGGGGAGGCATGAACGTCTTGCGCCGTCTCGAAGAACAGCTCAAGATTGTGCCTCAAGAGACCACTGTGGCCGTTCAGGGCTTCGGCAACGTGGGTTATCACTGTGCCCGTCTCTTGCACGATGCCGGCTATAAAATTGTCGCGGTCAGCAATTCCGAAGGCGGGATCTTCGATCCCGATGGGATTGATCCTTATTCCCTGAAAAAATGGGAGCAGGAGCACAAAGAAGTTTTGGCGGGAGCTCCCACCAATGGCACTTCCCAACCGATGGGCAATCAAGAGCTGCTTAAATTGCCCGTCGATGTGCTGGTGCCTGCGGCCCTGGAAAACCAAATTACGGCCCGCAATGCCAAAGATATCAAAGCCAAAGTTGTATTGGAATTGGCCAATGGCCCGGTTACGGCTGATGCTGACGCGATTTTACATGAACGTGGCGTCTTGGTCATCCCTGATATTCTCGCCAACGCGGGCGGGGTCACGGTCAGCTATTTTGAGTGGGTGCAAAACCAGACCGGCTTTTATTGGGAGCTGGAAGAAGTGCAAGAAAAACTTCAAAAAATCATGGAAAAAGCCACGATCAATGTTTGGGAAACCATGAATGAGTACAAGTGCGATATGCGCACAGCAGCTTATGTCGAAGCCCTGAAAAAACTCAGTGGCGCGATTGAAGCCCACGGCACGCGTTATTATTTTAACCTGCCCTAAGGGCCCGGCCCGGGCTTAAGTTTTGGGCTCAAATTTTGGGCTCAAATTCTGTTCTCAAGGCTTGGGTGCGTAGACGTGCAGGGGCAGCCGATTGACCAATTCACGGCAAAAGGCCACGCCCCGCACGCTATTGCCATAGCTGTCCAAAGGCGGTGACCAGAGTGCGAGCCCCATCAGACCCGGTACAACCAGCATCAGGCCTCCCGAGACCCCACTTTTGGCGGGCAGACCAATTTTAAAGGCAAATTCGCCCGAAAAATTGTACATGCCACAGGTCGCCATCACCGTCAGACAATTGCGTAGGGTGCGTGGCTGCAAAAGCGTTTGGCCTGTGAGTGGGTTTTTCCCGCCCAGGGCCAGGGTTGCAGCCACAACTGCCAATTCTTGTACGTTGAGCGTGAGCGAGCAGCACTGAAAATACAGCTCCAGGGTCTCTTCGAGATCGGTGTCTTTAGGAAAAGCTTTGTTTTCGCGCATAAAATAGGCCAAGGCGTGGTTGCGATCGGCACTCTGGCGTTCAGACTGGTAAACCGCATTGTCGAAGCCCGGCGGGCTGCCCCCGCTCAGTTCGCTCCAAAATTGGGTAATGGCCTCAAAGCGATCGGGCAATTTGAGTTGGGGCCGAATCAAGCTGCAGCACATAATTCCGCCGGCATTGATCAGGGGATTGTGGGGCAGGCCTTGGCTATTCAGCGTCAGGGCATTAAAGACCTGACCGCTGGGCTCAAAACCGACATGTTGATGCACTTCGTCTTCGCCATGTTCTTCGAGGGTCAGGCAATAATTAACGGGTTTGCAGACCGATTGCAGGCAAAAAGCCAAATCAGCTTGGCCCCAACTGGCTTGGCTGCCGTTGGCAAAACAGACGGCCACGGCATAATGCTCAGGGTTGGCTTTGGCCAATTGGGGAATATAACTGGCGACACGGCCTTCATTCTGGCTGGCTGTTGTCTGGTACAGTTCCGCCAAGAGGGGTAAGATCTGTTCGGGGCTTGGGGGGGTCATGGCGAGACCTGCGCAGAAGGGGTGATACCCCAAATCTCGGAGGCATATTGCAAAACCGCTCGGTCACTTGAAAATTTTCCCATCCGGGCGATATTCTGAAGCATTTTGAATGACCAGAGTTCCGGGTCCAAATAGACGCTGTCAACTTCTACTTGGCATTGAACATAAGCGCGGTAATCGGCCAGGACAAAATAGGGGTCCCCTTTGAGCAGTGAGGTCAAAATGGGCTGAAACAATCCGGGCTCGGTGGCCGAAAAGACGTCTTCCTGAATCCACTCCAGGCAGCGTTGCAGTTCGGGGTCTCTTTCCACCGCTTCCCAGGGGTGGTAATGGCCGCGCAAGGCTTCGACTTCGTGGCTTTGCAAGCCAAAGATAAAGATATTTTCGCTTCCCACTTCTTCCATCATTTCGACATTGGCACCGTCCAGGGTGCCAATGGTCAATGCACCGTTGAGTGCGTATTTCATATTGCCTGTGCCAGAGGCTTCCATGCCCGCCGTCGAAATTTGTTCACTCAGATCTGCTGCGGGAATGATTTTTTCTGCCAAGGAAACACTGTAATTGGGCAGGAAAATGGCCTTGATTTTTCCCATCACACTGGGGTCGTGGTTGATGCGCTCGGCCACGGCATTAAAGAGTTTGATGATCAGCTTGGCCATATAATAGCCCGGGGCTGCTTTGCCACTCATAATAAAGGTCCGTGGCACAGCAATCTGATTGGGATCGTCTTTGCTGCGGGCGTAGAGGGTGATCATATACAGAATCAAGAGCAATTGCCGTTTGTATTCGTGTAAGCGTTTGGTCTGGCAGTCAAACAGGGAGTGCGGATCCAGTTCCAGGTGGTGGTGTTTGTGAATATATTGACAGAGTTTGACTTTGTTCTGGAATTTGATCTCACGCAGGGTCTTTAAAAAAGACGGTTCTTTGCTGAACTTGAGCAATTTCTGGGTTTGGGACAAATCGCGCAGCCAGTCTGGACCTGTTTTTTGGCTGATCAGTGCTGCCAGTTTTGGATTGCACTGCAAGAGCCAGCGCCGCTGGGTAATGCCATTGGTCACATTGGTCAATTTGTCGGGTTCCAAGGCATAAAAATGGGGAAAGATCTGCTCTTTGAGAATGGCGGAATGCAGTTCGGAGACGCCATTGACGCGGTGGCTGCCAATCAGGGCGAGATGGGCCATGCGCACCTTGGGTTCGTCGAGGCCCGTTTCCAAGATCGAGACCTGCTCCAGCAATTCACGCTGATGAGGGGCCTGCAGATGGACCGAATTTAAAAAGCGCCGGTTGATCTCTTGAATCAACTGCAAATGGCGTGGCAGTAATTTTTCCAGCATCGGCACCGACCATTTTTCCAAGGCTTCGGGCATGACCGTGTGGTTTGTATACGCCAAGCTGCGGGTGGTGAGGTCCCAGGCTTTTTCCCAGGGCAGGTGGTATTTGTCGACAAAGAGCCGCATCAGCTCAGCCACAGCCAAAGCTGGGTGGGTATCGTTCATTTGGATCGCCACTTTATCGGGAAAGGCCTCAAAATCCGTGTGGGTTTTGAGGTAGCGGCGAAAGATATCTTGCAAAGTGGCGCAGACAAAGAAATACTCCTGTTTTAAACGCAGTTCGCGGCCATGTAGGGTATTGTCATTGGGATAGAGGACCTTCGAGATATTTTCACTTTCGTTTTTGTGGGCCACGGCGTTGATGTAGTCGCCACTGTTAAAATAGGCCAGATCAAATTCGCGGGTCGATTTGGCCGACCAGAGGCGCATGGTGTTGACCACGCCGTTTTGAAAGCCCGGAATCGGGGTGTCGTAAGCCATGGCCATCACCGACTCGGTGTGGGTCCAGTTGTGGCGCAAATGGCCCGCATCGTCCATAAACTCATGGACGCGGCCATAAAAGTGAACCGGGTAGAGAAATTCGGGCCGGGGAAATTCCCAGGGATTGCCGTAACGCAGCCAGTTGTCTGGCGTCTCAACTTGGTAACCCCCACGGATATGTTGAAAGAAAATACCGTATTCGTAGCGAATGCCATACCCATAGCCAGGAATGCCTGTATTGGCCATCGAATCCAAATAACAGGCCGCCAGTCGCCCCAGGCCGCCATTGCCCAGGCCGGCGTCCCATTCGGCCTCTTCAATTGTGCCCAGATCCATTTGCAGGGTTTCCAAGGCCTGGCCCATTTCTTGATACAGGCCGAGATTGAGCAAGGTATTGCTCAAAGAACGGCCGATCAAAAACTCGAGTGAGAGATAATAGACCCGTTTTACATCTTCGTGATAATAGCGCTGCAAGGTTTTGAGCCATTGATCGACCATGCGCTCGCGGGCGCTCAGGGCCGTGGCATGAAACAGATCCCAGGCCGTGGCCGAATAAGCGTCTTTGGCCAGGGTGTGGTGAATATTGCGCACAAACGAGTCACGCAATTCGCTGGCCAGATCGGGGGGGGACGTTTGGGGGGCAGATTGAGCAGGCATGGTTGGATTCTCCCTCAGGTTAATGCTCTTGCATCATACCAGCACTTGCCCCTTTGGGCATTGATCCAGGACAAGCTCGCCTTGGGAGCAGATCGTTAAAACGACCAGATCTGGCCTGTACTGGCGATTTGATCCAGTTCTTTGCGCATCCGTGGGCCCTTTTCTTTTTCCAAATGCTCAGGGCTCAAACCCGCTTCTTCTTTGGCCTCACACTCATAACCCAGCGCCATCACACTCAGGCATTCGGCTTGGGCGGGAATCTGCAGCAGGGCCTCCAGTTCTTCGCGTTTGAAACCCGCCATCTGGTGGCTGGCCAAACCTTTGCTCTGGGCTTGCAGAATCAGGGCCAGGGTGGCGGCACCAGTGTCGTAAGCGGCATGGCGATTGTCTTTTTCGTTTTTGGCAAATTGTTTCATGGCGCAGATCACCAACAGGTGGCTGGCTTGGCAGGCCCATTGATTGCTGGGGTTGAGGCAGGCTTCAACGTCTGGGCGCAAGGCGTCGTCTTTGCCAAAGACCAAAAAGCGCCAGGGCTGTTCATTAAAGCAAGAGGGGGCCCAGCGGGCGGCTTCAAGCACTTCATTCAGCAATTCAGCTGCCACGGCCTGACTGGGATCAAAGGCGCGGGGGCTCCAGCGCTCGCGTATCGGATCAATCAAATCTGCGGGGGTGGGGGCGGGTTTATTCATATCGAACCTCGTTCTCAAGATGCTCTGATCAGTATAGCCCTTGATTCACTTCTGCAGATCGACTTCAGCGCGTGTATTTGCCCAAACGGCGAAAAACACTGGCCACCTGTTCGGGAAAACTGCCCGTAATATAGTTGATGCCATATTTTTCGCACAGGGCTTCGACTTTGGGGGCAATGGCTTCGAGGCGGTTGGGAGGCAGTTTGGGAAAGAGGTGGTGCTCGATCTGGTAATTGAGGTGGCCCATTAACATCGAGATCGGACGAGAGGCGCGCACATTGGCCGTGCCTTCGATCTGCTGCACATACCACTCGGCTTTGCTGTGTGGCGCTTCAGTGTAGTGTTGGACCCCTTCGACCATATGGCCGGTGTAAAAGCTCAGGCCTGTGAATAAATTACGCAGCACCATGGCCGTCATTGTGCCCAGAGTGACCTTGGCAAAGCCCTGGGGGCCTGCCAGCAAGCCAAACAGGCCGTAGTTATAAGCGGTATGGGGGATGGCTTTGCGCAAATACTGCCAGAGCGAGGTCTGAAAAGCCTTTGCATCCAGATTTTTGTGCATGCCTGCGTTGTCTTCGGGGTGATAACCGGGTATGAGCCTGCCAATAAAATCGCCCAGCCCAGCTGAGAGCAAAGCAATGCTCTGATCCGTCACAAAGCTATTTAAGATCAGCATTGCAGGCTGAATGCGGTGGTAATAGCGCTTGTCGATCTCTTCTCCGAGCCTGAAAAAACCAAAGGTCACATCGGGGTCGCGGTCGATTTGCCCCGTATACGAGTGGTGCAAAATATTGTGGCGGTAGCGCCAGGCCTCTTCGTCAACGGGGGAGTTGTGGTAATAATTGTCTGAATGAAAGGCTTTGGCCTCGGGCAATTTGTCCCAGGCCCCGTGTTGAGCGGGGTGGTGAATTTCGAGATTGTCGAGCTGCAAATAGACCCACAGCGATAACACGCCCAAACTCCAACTGATCGGGTCCTTGCTGAAGTGAATTAAGAGGCGGCCCGAAATTTCACAGATCCGTGCGATTTGGCGCACGCTTTCGACATAGACCACGTCTTCTTCGCCGACCTGGGCCATGACCTCGGCTTTGAGCTGGTCAAGTTCGCGGGCAAAGGCCTGAATGCGGGCTTTGTCGAGGGGATCTTGGTGGATGTCTTTGAGGGTGGTTTGGAGATTTTCGAGCGTGGGTTCAAGGGTTGGATCGAGGGTGGACGTAGGCGCTGTCATGGTGCAAGTATTCCGAAGTGTAAAAGATACTACATAATACAGGATCTTGGTCTTGACGTGCCACAGCCCACCCTCAGAGCTAACTAATCGACAGCAAACGACAGTGTCAGCACCGCTGTGATGTCTTTTTCAATCGTGCTGGTATCATACGAGCCGCCATCACTGGCTTCGGTCGAATGGGGCTGGGTGATCTGAAAGACGCCCGTGCGCACGGAGCGAATGGGGCCCAGGCGACTGCCGGCACTTTTCAGGATTTGTTCAGCCCGCAGGCGGCCATCTTTGGTGGCCTCAGCCAACATTTCCACACGCAAATCGCTCAATCGGGTGTAGAGGTATTCGGGAGAGGAAGAGCTAAACGGAATGCCGCGTTCGATCAGCTCTGCGGATTCCTGCGCCAGGGCCTCGATTTTTTTGACGTCTTTGAGCTGGATTTCAAAGCGCTGGCCAAGGCGGTAGCCCCGGGTTTTGCCGGAGGGATTGCCATTGGGCAGCAGCTCTTCGAGGGTGGTGATGTCGATTGAAGAGAGCTTTAAGGCCTCAGCGGGAATGCCCTTTTCTTCGGTAAAGTATTTCTTGACCTTGTTGACCTGCTCTTGCAGGCCGATATACGCCTGTTGTTGGGTCGTGCTTTCGACCCCCACCGAACTGCGCCAGATCGCAAAGTCGGAGGTAATGGCCTTTTTTGCGGCCCCGGTCACGCTCACCGTCTGATCTTCGCTGCGAATTTTGCTGATCGCCTGCCCGCCCAGCCAAGCAGAGATCACCAAGGCGGCTGAGAGCAGCCCCATACCTGCGACAAAGAAGGGAGATTGTGTATCACTCATAAAAAATATTAATTGCTCCGTGTGGAAGTTGATGCTGTTGAGACGCTATCCGCAGGGGAAATGTTCAGGCATATTTGCGAATTTTTTAAAAATATTGCAAATATTCTCGTATTCTAAATATTTAAATATTTTACTTATATTTTGCGCATCACTTTTGCTCGCAGACAAATCTGAATGGGGGTGCTCTTGCCTCTTTAAACTTGCCTCTTTAAAAAGGTATTGCTTTTTCTATCTGGCTGCGTAATTGCGCCAGAACAGAAACATCCCACCCAAGGTGCTCCATGATTTGAAAGTCTTTTAAAAGCACCTCTTTACCTGGCACATTCAGGGATGAGCCGGGTATAAGCTGAAAATAGAATTTTTCTAAGAGCGGGTAGGTTGACATGCTCAGATAGTTTTGTGTGGCAGATTGTTTTTCTCCAGTAAACCATTCAGCATGAGCCAAAGGGATAACGCAGCCGTAACAACTTTGGGATTGAGAATAACTTTTAATCACGTCTTTGTACTTTTTTTGCCAAAGCTGAGCATACATCAAATACGGCCAATTGTCTGGATCTTCTGGACTCGCTTTGATTTTAGCCAAATAATCTTGTTCGGCAAGTGCGTATTGACCATTCCAAAAGTGAATCAAGGCCTGCCAATTTAAAATTTCTTTGGGTAAATAATCAGAGCTGCGGTCTTCTGGTTTTAAAACCCGCAGTTTTTCAAGTTCAGCGAGGGCTTCTGAATAATTTTTTTGTTTAAACAAGACTTCCACACGCTGAAAGCGATACTCGCTCTCCAGACTTTGTCGATTGGTTTCAGAGGGTTTGAGAATCGCTATCAAATGTGCCAAATCCGCCAAAGCGGCGGCATAATTTTTCATGTCCAGATGGGTCTGAGCGCGGCATGCCAGGGATTCAGAGTGATCGGGATTTAATTCCAAAGCACGATTAAAGGCTTTGAGCTGGATGAGAAGAATGCCGTTATCTGCAATATTGGGAAGAGATTCTAGCCCATATTCTCCCTTAATTGGTTTTGAAAGGTCTATCCCTTGAACTTGGTAATATTTACCCCGCATATAATGGTGTTCAAAATTCTCGGGTTGCAGTGCCACTAATTTATCGAGCCCTTTGGCCCCCTGCCAATATTGTTTTACATCATAAGCAGATGCAATCGACGCTTGAAACAGATAGTATTCGGGATTGTCTGGCGCCAATTGAAGGGCCTTTTGAATCTCAGCAAAAGCTTTTTTGTTTTTGAATGTACTTTTATAGAGGTCAGCTCGCCCAGCGTAAACGGCTGAATTTTTAGGTTCGCGCTTTTGTGCTAAAGCCAGATCTGCCAAGGCCTGAGATTCGACCAATGCCATTGCTTTTTCATCAATTGTGTCTGCTTGATTGCCCAAAAATACTTGCATGCGAATTTCAGATCTCAAAATAAGTCCAGCAACATTTTGGGGTTGGATTTTGAGTAGCTTATTTACACTGACTAAAGCCTTTTTATACTCAAAGGCACTCACATATTCGCGGGTTTGCTTAAGTAACGGGTGTTCCGCTTGTGTTGAAGTCACTGCTTCGGCCGCATCATTGTGAGTAAAGGAGGGCAGAAACAGCGCACTCAGACTGCAAAATACAGAAAGACTCACTAACCAAGAATAACGGGAAGAATAACGGGAAAAATAATGGGCTTTATTCTGCACTTGATGATTCTACCTCTGTAGCGATTTATGAGCTAAAACGTTGCGTTCAATATACGTCAAACCAGACCTTTTTTTCAAAAAGCTTAAAAGTCATTTGAAGCTGCCGTTGAGCCACTGACCCAGCATTGTCTCTTTATATAACCTTACCCCCCTCTGGCAGGCGGAGTAAAATAGGCATGGGCAGATTTCCCCTGCTAAAGCCTGCCCCAGTTTTTTCTGGAGCAATAAATCATGACCGATACTTCCCCCTCTTTTTTACTCTTGGATGCCGCTCGTGGCCTGCCTGTGGCACGCACCCCTGTTTGGCTGATGCGCCAAGCTGGCCGTTATATGCCCGAATTTCGCGCCATTCGCCAAAAAGTCGATTTCCTCACCCTCTGTAATACCCCCGAATTGGCCGTCGAAGTCTCGATGCAGCCGATTGATCAACTCGATGTCGATGGTGCAATTATCTTCTCTGATCTGCTGATTCCCGCCCAGGCCATGGGTGGCGATTTGGAATATGTCAAAGGCGAAGGCCCGGTGATCCACAATCCCGTTCGCACAGAGGCCGATGTCAAGAATCTGCGTGCCCCGCATCCCCAAGAGGCCTCACCAGCGCTGGGTGAAGCGATTGCCATGTTGGTCAAAGCTGTTGAGCCCCGCATTCCTGTCTTGGGTTTTACCGGCGCACCTTGGACCACTGCTGCGTATATGATCGAAGGCGGCGGCAGCAGCCATTACCGTTATATCAAAACTATGATGTACCAAGAGCCCGCGCTCTTTGACCGCCTGTTGGAGCATATCTCGGGCGTTTTGATTCAATATCTCGACTACCAGGCCCGCTCCGGTGCCCGGCTTGTGCAGATCTTTGATACCTGGGCCGGAGCCCTTTCGCTGGCGGATTACCGCCGCTTTGCCCTGCCGACCACCCAGCGTGTGATTCAGGGCTTTAAAGCCCTGCAGCCCGACGTGCCCTTGATTCTCTACGTCAACAATTCTCACCATTTGCTCGAAGCCACCGCTGAAGCCGGGGCCGATGTGCTCAGCCTCGATTGGCGTGTGCCCCTGGGTGAGGTGCCCAGCCGGGTCGGAGAACATGTCTCTGTGCAGGGCAATCTCGATCCCTGCCTGCTCTTTGGGCCCGCTTCGGGGGTCGAACAGGGCGTCAAAGACGTCTTGGCCAGTTGGAAATCCCCCACCCGGCATATCTTTAACCTGGGCCACGGCATTTTGCCTGAGACCCCGGTGGAGAACGTCAAACGTCTGGTGGAATGGGTCAAGGAATATGGCCAGCACTGAAGCCAGCAGCGGAACCCAACTTGAAGACTACCAAGTCCCGCGTGAGCTGCTGAGCAAATACGCCAAACCGGGCCCCCGTTATACCAGCTACCCCACTGCGCCCGAATGGGCCGACGATTTTACCCAGGCCGATGCCGAAACGCTGTACCGCGCCAATAACCCCGAGGGTTCGACGGCTCCTTTGGCGCTGTATGTGCATATCCCTTTTTGTACCAGTTTGTGCTGGTACTGCGGTTGCAACGTGCAGATCTCGCGTAAAAAGCAGGTGAGTGAGCCCTATCTGACGGCCTTGGAACAAGAACTCGATAAAATCGCTCCGCTGATAGCCAAAACCCGCACGATCAGTCAGATGCATTGGGGCGGGGGCACACCCACTTACCTCGAACCCGAGCAAATCGAGCGTTTGGTGGCAATGATCCGCCAGCGGATTGACTTTGCGCCGGGGGCTGAGATCTCGATTGAAGTCGACCCGCGTGTGACCACCGATGAGCACATTCTCGCTTTGCGCCGGGCCGGTTTTAACCGTTTGAGCATGGGTATTCAGGATTTTAACCCCCAGGTGCAGCAGGCCGTAAACCGCGTGCAGAGTTTTGAACAGACCCAACATTTGGTCAACTTTGCCCGTGAACAGGGCTTTGCGAGTATCAACATGGACCTGATGTATGGCTTGCCCCACCAGACGGTGGCCAGTTTTGAGCAGACCCTGGAACAGGTGCACAGCCTCAGTCCCGACCGCTTGGCGCTCTTTCACTATGCCCATGTGCCCTGGCTCAAACCCGCGCAAAAATTGCTCAAAGAAGAGACCTTGCCCGACTCCGACACCAAATTGGCGATTTTTGAGTTGGCGATTGCCTCTTTTCTGGAGCGGGGCTATGTTTATATCGGCATGGACCACTTTGCCAAACCCCAAGATGAGTTGGCGCTCGCTCAGAAGGAACACAGCCTGCGCCGCAATTTTATGGGTTATACCACCCAGGCCGGTGTCGATCTCTATGGCTTGGGGGTCTCTTCGATCAGTGAAATCGATGGGCATTTTATCCAGAATTTGCGCGAGGTTCCGGCTTATGAAGCGGCTTTGGCCGAGGGCCATTTGCCCACCCATCGCGGTTTGGTATTGAGTGCCGATGATCATTTGCGCAAGGCGATTATCGAAAACCTGATCTGCAATGGCTACCTCGATTTTGCCCAGATCAGCATGCAATTTCAAGTTGATTTTCCACAGCTTTTCCACAGCGAATTGGAAAATTGCCGAGAAATGGCCGAAGATGGCTTAATTGAATTGACGGACGGGCATATTGCCGTGTTGCCACGTGGGCAGATTTTGATTCGCAATGTCTGTATGGTTTGGGATGCCTATTTGGCCAAACGGGCCGGGCAGCAGATGTTTTCGCGTACGGCCTAACCCATGTCAGTAATTGCCTTGGCTTGGAAACATTACAGCCGTTACCCCTTGGTTGTCTTGTCCAATCGCGATGAATTTCGCAGCCGTCCGACTGAAAAACTCATGCGCTGGGATACGGATCCGGTGATCTATGCGGGCCGAGATCCCCAAAGTGGGGGGACTTGGTTGGGCATGACTGAAACGGGCAAATTTGCTGCTTTGACGGATTTTCATTGGCATCTCGCAACAGATATTCCCCATGCCCAAAGTCGGGGGCGTCTGCTTTTGTCGTATTTGTTGGGGGATTTGGACCCAGAGTCCTTTCTCAGCCAAACCCAAAGTCAATGCAAAAAGAGTTTGCCTTTTAATCTCTTGGTGGGGGATCGGGAGCGCTTGTTTTATTGCTGTTCGGTCTCCAATCTGGAAGAAGAGCTCAGCCCAGGGATTCACAGCCTGAGTGATTATTTTATGGACAGTGCCATGCCCAAGTGCCGCTATCTCAAAAAAAACTTGGAAAAGCGCCTGATTGACGACAATCTGACTGTCCAAGAGCGCGGAGAATTGTTTGAGATTCTCGGGCGCAGCTTGCGTTTTCCCCAAGAGGAATTGCCCAAACGGGGATATCCGCCAGCCGTTGAACATGAGCGCTCCCCGATTTTCCTTGATCTGGGCGATTATGGCACGGTTTCCTCTTCACTCCTGACGGTGGATAACCAAGCCCAGGTGATCTTTGATGAGCGCAGTTACCAGCCTGGCGAAGCCCACACCACCCACAGCTTGCACTTTCAACTGCACTCACCCGAACTTTAAAGCCTATTTTGCACCAAGGGATTTGAGACGCTCTAAACGTTTACTTTCGTTTTCACGCAGCCAGCTATCTTCGGCCAAAAGCTGATAGGCCTTGGCAAAATAAGGAGCAGCTTCTGCTTCGCGTTTGAGGGCAAAGAGACATTCGGCGATCTCTTCTGAGACATAGCCATCTTCTGCCAATTTGAGCTTTTGGCGCTCTTCTGCAAGTGCCAATTGCTGTTTCAGAGCCTCTTCGGTGCGGTTTAAAGAGCGCAGAGTCCGGGCCACACTCCATTTGGCAATCAAAAGCGATTCGCCTGTTTGGCGTGTTTGGTGCCAAGCCAGACATTTTTCGAAATAGCCCAACGCCTCGCTAAATTTGCCCTGATCGTGGTAGGTCCAGCCGATATTGTTGTAGAGTGAGCCAGCCCATTTCTGGGCGCGGGGATCTGTGGTTCTTTCAACCACTGCGAGGGCTTTCAGATTCCAGGCCAATTGGTTTTCGGGTTTTTCGGCAATGGCGATCATATGCGCGGCATCGATGGCATAAAAATCCAGTCCTGCCTCCAGCGCCCTTTCCCAGGCCCGCACAAACAGTGGCAGGGCCTTTGCCTGGGCCTGAGCGGAGGTAAAGCTGCGCCCCCGTTCGAGCAAATAACGCACCTCTGCACGTTTCCATTCGGGTTTTAACTCTTTTTCGACCTGATCAAGCAGGGCATGGGCCTCGGCAAATTGGCGTTGCAATGAGTGGGTGCGGGCTATTTGGGTCAGCAATTCGAGGTAATAGCTGCGGTCGGGATGTTTTTCTGCTTCTGGCAGCAGGGCCCGAAATTTCTGGGCGGTTTCGGCAGGTTGCTCGTAATTCCAGAGGGCGTCAAATTCGGGTGGGTTTTCGCTGGCATGGCTCATCAAAGGGCCTTTCAAGAGTAAAAGGATAATTAAACAACAGAAATAGCGCTGAGCACGGGGCAACATTGCTGCCATTTATTTCCCAACGGGAGGCTTGCCACCGCCGCCGAGCTGCTGGGTCAAAAAGTCGCCCCACTTGCTCAATTGGGACGGGTTCTTGCTG
>JBIKWL010000264.1:0-4427 GCA_044356335.1 Candidatus Sericytochromatia bacterium | reverse complement strand
ACCACAGCGCTCTACCCCAACTCCACAGATCAGTTTTTTCAGCGCTCCCCCGCTGACCAAAGAAATACCGATCTCGCTTCCTGCTGCTCCTGAGACAGCAGAAGACAGCACAGAGGAAGCAGACTTCCAGCCGGAGAATACAGCCCCCCCCCAGGCTCCCTTCGCACCGCTGCCCTTCAGCCTGCCGCCCCAGCCCATGCATTTTCATAAAGCCGCTCCGCCCCGTTCAGCAGGACTGGTTATGCTGAGCTGGAGCAAGGTAGAAATCAGCCCCGCGCCTATTTCTGGCCCCAAAACCAGCCAAGTAACTCCAGAAGTAGACGTAAACAAAAATCAACAGGTACAGTCTGGCCTCAAATTTCAAGTGATGGCCAACCCCGTGCGTACACCCCAGGCAAAGGCAAGCACAGAAGAGCCCAATCCTGTTCCTGTGGGTGAAAACAAAGCAAAATCGCAGCAGCCCTTGCAGCAGGATCGCTCCGCAGCTCCGCAATCAGCCATGAGCGCTCAGACAGCGATTCAATTGCACAATCAAGGGGTCCCACTCCAAGTCAGTGATTTCCCGGCATTTGTTAACCAGGTGTTACAGACCCGTAACTTTAAGGTGGGTGCTTTGCAAAGCATTGAAGTTACTTTAAACCCCCAAAATTTGGGCAAGGTCAACGCCCATTTTATGCTGCGTGAACAAAATGAAATGATCGTCCGTTTGTACGCCCCCAACGCGGTGGCAGCCAAAACCCTGGAGACCTATGTTCAGGATATCCAGCAGATGATCCAAAAATCTTACCTGGTTGCAGGTCAGGTTGAAATCAAGCAGGGGATTCCCCCTGCCCGTGGACCCCAAGGTGGAAATACGAGCGGCCAAAATACGGATTTTTCCTCTCGTCAAGCAGCTTGGAAAAAGGGCTCGAGCCGTCGTCGTAAGAAAGATGATGACATGAGTGTTGATGTAACAGTTTAAGTAATGTTTCAAGCACTTGTATGAAGTGCTACAGATTTGTTACGCTTAAAACTTGAAGATGGAGTTATGTGCCTGTGGATGCTGAAGCAGATCAGAACAAAGTACCCGGTGCCCTGCCTGTTAAACAGGCAACGGCTTTAAAGTATGACGTTCAATCCGCCAGTCAAGCCCCTGAGGTGATCGCAACAGGCAGCGGCGAAATTGCCGAAGAGATAGTTAGAGTTGCCGAAGAACACGCGGTACCTGTCTATCACGATCCTTCCCTGGCCAAAGCCTTGGGTCAGCTGGAACTGGGCAGCATGGTGCCGCCCGAATTGTACAAGGCCGTTGCCGAAGTACTGGTCTTTGTTTACAGCCTGGATCAGGCCCATAAAAAACAGATTGAAATGGTATTGGAGGAGTTTTAGAGCGATGTTAAGGGGTATCTACACCGCCGCAAGCAACATGGAATTGTCCATGCAAAAAATGAATCTCTTTGCGCAGAACGTGGCAAATTCTCAGACCGACGGATACAAAAAGAAAACCTATGCCGTTCACAGCTTTCCGGATATGTTGGTAGACATGTCTGAAGGTGAGGACAAAGCACCTCTGGCCCAAGGATCTTATATTGATGGTGCCGGAGTCAAACAGTCTCAAGGCACACTCAAAACCACAGGCAACGCCATGGACTTGGCTGTGATGGGTGAAAAGATTTATTTCCAGATGGAAGTAAAGCCCCCCAGAGATGCCGATGGCAAGTTGATTCCCAATGCCGAGAAACGCTATACCATTTCTCGCAATGGTCACTTTATGATCAACGATCAAAATGAAGTGGTCAACACCAATGGCGATTATCTCTTGGATGTCAATAATCGCCGCATCATTCTGACAGATGTCCCGGTCACCGATCCCAATGGGGTTCGTTCGCGGGCAACCATGCCAGACAGCGCAATTGAAATCGACCGTTTTGGTCGGATTTTTGACCGCCGTGACAAAGGAGATCCCGCTAGCCGTGTGGCTCGCGCTCAGATCAAAATGGTCGAATGGACCGATGCCCCAAATGTCGTGGATGACCGCGCCCAAACTTTTGAACTGCTCAAAAAATACGGTGTGAGTATGCCCCACGACAACAGCCCCTTGGCCCAGGTACTGGATCCCTTGCCAGCCAAAAATACCAACCCCGGCCAAGCCACCGAATTGCCCTATTTGATCAAACAGGGCTATCTCGAAAGCTCGAACGTCGATATCGTCAACGAAATGGTAATGATGATGATGACCTCGAAAGATTACGACATGTCTCAAAAAGTAATTGCAGCCGAGGACAAAATCCTCGATAAGTCCATTAATGAAATGGGCAGAATGCAATAGAGCTGTTACAATTAATTGAATTAGGCTAAAATAAATTTTTTTATCAGGACTTAGGAGGAGTTAGAATCACATGCATGCACTCTGGACCGCCGCGTCAGGCATGGAAGCACTGAAGTTTAAAATTGACGTCATTGCTAACAACCTGTCAAACACTCAAACCGAAGGCTTTAAGCGCTCGGACGCTGAATTCACGGATCTTTTGTACCAATACTATCGCCGTCCGGGCACCGTGGACAATCCGTCCGGTATCCACTTTGGTTTGGGCGCACGTATTGCCGGTACCAACGTTGTTCATCAACAGGGTTCGCTCCAGGCCACCAACAATAACCTGGACTGGGCCATTGATGGAATCGGTTTTTTCTCCGTCCTGGATCCCATTTCCGGTCAGCGTTTTTACACCCGCAAGGGCCTGTTCAAACTGAACAACAACGGATCTATCGTCAATGCAGACGGTTATACACTGGATCCCGCGATCAACATCCCCCCTGGAACGACCGATTTCCATATCGACCGCACAGGCGTGTTCTGGGCCACCCAGCCAGGTACTGGCTTGTTGTCTCAGTTGGGCAATATCCAATTGACCCGTTTCCCCAACCCCGCCGGTCTGGAAGCCCGTGGCAACAGCCTCTTCGCTGAAACAACTGCCTCCGGTTCTCCCGAGCAGGGTCAGCCCGCTCAAAACGGTTTCGGCCAAATTCATGGCCGCGCTTTGGAGTCATCCAACGTCCAGATCGTCACAGAAATGGTCGATCTGATCACCACGCAGAAAGCTTTTGATACCAATTCAAAAGTCATCACCGTGGCCGATAAGATGATGGATACTGCCAACAACCTGTCTCGTTAAGATTTGGAATGAAGAAAAGGGGAGGTATCAGCAGCTTTATCTGGTTCTTGGCATTTTGCCTGTTTCAGTTAAGCGCCAATGCCTCCCCGATTCGCATAGGTACCACCGACGAACTGATTTTTCGCTTGCGCCAGTCTGTTCAGAATCAGTACGCGGTACCTGCACAAAGTGTTCTCGTTTTATGGAACGATTCACTCCTCGAAGAAAAACTGGCAAAACTGGGCAAAAATTTGTCCCTCGAAATTGAAGAGCGTGATTTGACCAATCTGATTGGCAAAACCGCCCTAACCCTCAGGGTAATGGACGGCAACCGCTACCGGGCAGCCATGTCTGTTAGCGTCAAAGTCGACGGTTGGGCAGAGGTCTTTACGGCACGCAAAGCGATTCAAAGGGGTGAATTTCTCAGTTCAGACAGCGTACAGTTAACACGCAAAAAACTCTCGGAGACGCCAAATGGTTCACTTAGGGTGCTGGCCCACCCCGAAGACTTTAAAGCCACCCGGGATTTTGTTTCAGGTGCCATTTTGACCCGCACAGCCCTGGAACAACAGGCCTTGGTTTACAAAGGCAAGCAGGTGCGGGTTGTGGTTATCAACGATACCCTCCGCCTGGTGGCGCAGGGAGAGGCCCAAGAAAATGGGGTCAGAGATCAAATGGTTTCAGTTAAAATATTAAATTTTGGCAGCAATGAAATTGTTCAGGGTCGCGTCAGTGACCGGGGTGAGATCACCCTTGAGATTAAGTAAATTGAGTGAGGAAGCTTTGGGAATGAATCTGAAAAGCAAATTAATGCAAACGGCTCTTTTGGGGAGCCTCTGTCTGGTAGGCGCAGCGCTGCCCGCCCAGGCTGACTCGATCTGGAACGATACCAGCACAGCAACGCTTTTCACTGAGCGTCGCCCCACCTTCGTTATTGGTGGCATTGTCACTGTCATGGTCGAAGAAAAAATCAACGCCAGCCAACAGGCCACCTTGATTGGTCAAAAGCAATTGCAAAACCAACACCGTTGGTCTTTCCCCCAGGGCTTTCAAACCGGCGCAGCTCAGTTACAGGGTCAATTCCAGGCTCAAAGTCAGATGCAGGCCAATGACCTTGGTTCAACGACCCGTGTGGGTGTGATTCAATTCCTGGTCTCAGCCCGAATTGAAGATATTTTGCCCAATGGCAACCTGATTATCACCGCCCATAAAAATTTCCGTGTCAACGACGAAGAAAACGAAATGGTGCTGACCGGCGTGGTTCGTCAAAATGACGTTACTGCTGACAATATGGTT
>JBIKWL010000263.1:0-4428 GCA_044356335.1 Candidatus Sericytochromatia bacterium | reverse complement strand
TTTTTATCCGCGCAGAACGCAGTATCCGCCATTCCGTCTGTCTTAAAAACCCTTTTTGATAGCCATGAAAATGTTGCGATTCAAAGTGCTGAAGCGCTTGGACAATGGGGTGACTCCCGAGCCGTTGAACCTCTCTGTGAGGCTTATTCCGAAGCGGGCTCTCGGCTGCGACACAGCATTCTGAGCGCTTTGGGGCGTTTAAAAGATCCTCGCTCTCTGCCTCTCTTGGCTCAAGCTCTTCAATCGGAAGATCCACTCCTGCGTCAACTCGCGCTGGAGGCCCTGCGTCAGATTGAAGCTTTGTCTGCAGAAAAAATCCAGCCCCAGGTGCTCGAAATGCTCCAGGATCCAGTCGTTCAGGTCCGGATCGCAGCGACAGAGACGCTGGGACAATGGGGTTCCCGCGATAGTCTCCCTATCTTGAGCCAGACCTTGCGGGACAGCGACCCCAAAGTCTGTGCCAGTGCAGCCAAGGCTCTGGTTAAAATCGGCATTCCAGCCATTCCCTTTTTAATTGAAGCCTTAAAATCTGCCAACGAAACCGAGCGGGTCATTCCAAGCAAGGCATTAACCCAAATTGGCGAACCGGCCCTCAGCGCCTTGCAAGTACTCTTTGAAAGCCCCGCTGCCGAAATACGCCAAGGGGCCCTTGAATGCATCAAGGAGATGACGTTGCCCCAAACAACCCCGTTTCTGATAGCCGCCCTCAGAGATGAAATGCCTGAAATTCGCGCTTTAGCGGCAGAAGGTCTGGGTCAAGAACATGGCTCAGAGGCCCTGCTCCCTCTCACCAACGCCCTCCAAGATCCTGAGCCAAAGGTGCGCAGCAATGCCGCTGAAGCGTTGGGAAAATTCAAAGATTTGCAAACCCTGTCGGCTCTCTTACAAGCCATTCAAGACCCAGCTCCCCAGGTTCGCCAGCAGGCCACAAATGGCCTGGGCAAGCTCAAAGACGCGCAAACCCTGCCTGCTCTCTTGCAAGCCATACAGGACGTCGACCCCCAGGTTCGTCATCAGGCCGCAAATGCGCTGGGAATGTTGGGTCAGGTCGCCATTTCTGCCTTGCTTGAATTGCTTTCCATTCCTTCTGATGTCCCACAAAAATGCGTGATCGAAGCCCTCGGAGAGATAAAAGCCAAAGCCGCCATTCCAGCTCTGATTACGACTTTGACCAGTGAGAGGGAAGAACTTGCCCAAGTTGCCGCCTTGGCTTTGGGACAAATAGGCGAGCCAGAGGTGATCCCGCCTTTGCTCTTGGCTCTGCAAAGTGCCAATCCTGAATTGCGCCAGGCGGCCGCCAAAGCCCTGGGTAAATTGGAAGATGAGCAGGCAGTTCCTGCTTTAATTGAATTGTTGAAAGATCCGGATCAACGGGTCAAATATACGGCCACCCGTGCGTTGGGGAAAATGAATCACCCACTGGCAACCTTGGCACTCAACGTGATTGCCAACAAAACTGAAGATGATTACCTGCAAGCAGCCGCGCGCGAAGCGCTGCACTAAAGAAAACGTGAGATGCAAAAAACACACAGAGGCCAACACAAGCGATTGAGCCTGTCATTTCTGCTGATGCTGCTCGGTTGGCTGGGGTTTCTGGGTCAAATGGGATACAGCGAACAGTCAGCCCAGAGCGCACCTCTTTGCGCTTCTCGCTGCATTTCCAGCAAACAGGGCAAAAGCCTTGCTCTTAAGCCCTTGCAATTCCATTACGAAATCGATGGCCATTTTGACAAAGACGAACAGGGATGGTGTGCCAGCCACATTTCGATTCAAATCTGGCCCAATGGCAAAGTGCTGCTGCGGGATTGGTATGATGCCAATGGACATATTTTGTCTGATTTGCACTACCGGGGCCATGTCATTGCTCAATACGGTCAAACACTCACGCTTCAGCTTGAAGGGCGGGGGTTTCTGGCCCATCTGGAGGCAGACCCGTGGGGGCGGGTGCGGCTGGATTTGCAAACGGGTCGCTTGAAGGCCTTTTCCGATTGAAAAAGCCCAGACTTGAGTGTCTGGGCCTGAGAGCCGTTGCGATTTTAATAGCGGTGGAGGCGTCCGACGGGTGGACGGGCATAATTGCGGGTCCAAACGGTCTCGAGATCGGGTGAGTCCATAAAGTCTTCGACGGTGACCATTTCCCAGCCATATTTAACAGCATGGGGCAAAACACGGGGCGGGCGGGCCAATTTGCGCAGGGCCGACCAGACCAATTCAGTGCAGTACAGGCGCTCATCGTTTTGCAGCAGAAACAAGCTGTCGTATTGTTTGCCGACCTGGGCCACTGCGTAATTAAAAGCGGGGGTAAAATTCACGCTGCTCTGGCCTTTGGCACGCAGAATCACAAAGGTATCGCGTTCGCTGCGGGAGATATAGGTGCTCAGACTCTCTTTGACAACCCCCCGAAAGCGGTCGTGCATATCTGGCTGGGTTGCGAGAGCATGGACAATTTCACCGCGCCCCAAATACAAAGCACCGTGCACAAAAGATTTGTCGTTGCCACAGAGAATCACGTCACCGGGCTGTAAACGGGGCAAGAGGGCCTGAATATCTTGGGGTGTTACGGCAGGTACATTGTCGCTGGGTGAGGGTTTATTAAATTCGCTGATCACTTTTTGATCGGCATAAGGGTAAAGGCTGCGGCGGGCTGCGGCGTCTTGGGCCAATAATTTAAACGCCATCGGACCTTTTTGCTCAAGCACCAGGTTGATATCTGGTGCAGGCTGGCCAGGCTGAAGGCCATCGGCCAATTCATTTTTAAAAATTTCACGCAGCAGCGGCAATAATTCTTGCAGATTGGGTTGAGGGGCGGCGGCGGCAGCGCGCAGGGTGTTGATCGGCATGCGATTGGCTGCAGGCAGCAAAGCGGGAGCGCTGGAACAGGCGGTTAAACTCAATGCGGTCAGGGCCAAAGCCAGTAATTTTTTCATGGGAAAATCCTCTACGCAGAATATTTATACTCTCTCTATCGCAACGTTCAGCGTGGATCTGGCGCAGAGAAATTAAAGCTTGGATTAAATTCAGAGTAATTTTTAGCTATTTGGCGCAGGGTTCTGCTTCTCGGTATCATGAACAAAACACCCACTCAGGAGTCTCACCTATGCACGTCCCCTTTTCGTATCTCGACCGCCAATTTGCCGAAGTCGATAGTTATTTGGCAGATATTCGCAAATTGGTTCTCAGCGGTGATTTTACCCTGGGCAAAGACGTTCAAGCCTTTGAAAATGCTTTTGCTGAACTCTGTGGCATGCCTTATGCCGTAGGTGTGGGCAGTGGCACTGATGCCCTGGGACTTTCGCTCAAGATGCTCGGTGTTGGCCCCGGTGATGAAGTGATCACCACTCCGATGACCTTCTTTGCCACTGTGGGCGCCATTGTCATGACCGGAGCGACTCCCGTTTTTGTCGACAGCGAAAGCGGTTTTGTGATCGACCCCGAAAAAATCGAGGCGGCGATCACCCCCCGTACCAAGGCGCTTTTGCCCGTTCACTATACCGGCAATTTGGCAAATATGCCGCGAATTGCTGAGATTGCCGAAAAACACGGTCTCAAGGTGGTCGAAGACGCCTGCCAGTCGATTGCGGGCCGAATCGACGGTTTACCCGCAGGAACCTGGAGTGATGCCGCTGGGTACAGCCTGCACCCGCTTAAAAACCTCAATGTCTGGGGGGATGCGGGGGTGATCACCACCCGTTCAGCAGAATTGGCCGAGACACTGCGGCGCTACCGCAACCACGGCATGCTCAACCGCGATCAGATTGCGATCTGGGGCGTCAATTCGCGGCTTGATTCGCTGCAGGCCGTGGTGGGCCGCCGCCTGATTGGAGATACAGCTTGGATTACTGAAAAACGCATTTCCCACGCCCAATTTTACGATCAGGCCCTGGCCCCGCTGGCTCCGCAGGTACAAATCCCCCCGCGTCGGGCTGGGGTGCGCCACGTTTTTCACCTCTATTTGTTGCGCGTCGAGCGCCGCGATGACTTATTGGCTTTTCTCAACCAGCGGGGCATTGAAGCCAAGATTCACTACCCGATTCCGCTGCATCTTCAACCTGCGGCAGCTTCCTTGGGCTACAAAGCAGGGGATTTTCCGGTCTGTGAAGCCGATTGCAAACAGATCATCACCCTGCCAGCGCATCAACACCTGAGCCAGGCTGAACTCGACTATACCGTCGCGCAGATTCAGGCTTTTTACACATGCTAAAACTGCATTTGCGTACGATTCCCCACTTCTTTGACCCGGTCAAACAGAAAGGGACGGTATCTCCTGCCGAGCCCCCCTATTTGCTCTGCCTACTCAATCCAGAAGATCTCAATCGTGAATTGAGTGAATTGCAAGAACTGGCATCCGCCGAATGGCCTCCCCATCTACCCACTGTCTGGAAAATTCTCCTGCCAAGGCTCTCGCCAAGTTTGATTCAGAGCGTTCAA
>JBIKWL010000017.1:0-50932 GCA_044356335.1 Candidatus Sericytochromatia bacterium | reverse complement strand
CAGCGGAAAGACCGCTGCGGCAATCAGCAGCGACAATATCAAGCGCACTTGATTGGGAACGCGCTGCTGGCCAAAAATCGGTGCCGTTAAAAACAGGCCACTGCTGCGCAGGGCCACCAGGGCAAAGAGCGGGAGCTGCGCCAGAACCTGAGAATAGAGCTCCATGGCTAAAACTTAACAGCAGCCGGAATACCCAGAATCAACGAGGTCGAAAAGTCCATAATCATATGCAACATCCAAGGCCCCAAAAGCATCATCACAATTCCCACGATCACCACTTTGGGAATAAAGGTCAGGGTCATTTCGTTGATCTGGGTCACGCTTTGAAAGAGGCCCACCAAAATCCCAACAACAGCACTGGTCAGCAGCATCGGCGCCAAGAGCTGCGCCGTCAGGGTCAGACCCTGCTGCAAAATCTGCAAAAACAAATCTTCGGGATTCATGAAAAGCTGCCGATCAGGGCCTGGCTGAGAATGTTCCAACCATCGATCAAGACAAACAGAATCAGCTTAAAGGGCAATGAGACCACCGTCGGCGGCAACATCATCATGCCCATCGACATCAGGGTACTGGCCACGACCATATCAATGATCAAAAATGGGATATAGACCAAAAAACCAATCAGAAAAGCCGTCTTGAGTTCGCTGGTGATAAAAGCCGGGATCAAGACATGGGTGGGTACTTCTTCGGGCAATTTGGGGCGGGGCGCTTTGGCCAAACTGAGATACAACTCCAAATCGGGCTGGCGCACCTGTTTGAGCATAAAGCGCCGAAAGGGCAAAATCCCGGCTTCCAAGGCCTGTTCTTGGTTGATTTGCTTTTTGAGAAAGGGCTGCAGGGCTTTGTCGTTGGCCTCTTGAAAATCAGGCATCGAGATAAACAAGGTCATAAACAGGGCCATGCCGACCAAAACCTGGTTGGGGGGAGCCTGTTGTGTGCCCAAAGCCTGGCGCAAAAAACCCAAGACAATCACAATCCGGGTAAACGGCGTCATCATCACCAAAATCGAAGGGGCCAGCGCCATAACCGTAAACAGCAACAAAAGCTGAACGCTGAAGACGATCTCTTGGGGGGTGCGGGCCTGTTCAATCGGAATGCGCGGAATCGGCAAGGTCTGGGCCTGAACTGCCAACGACCAAAGGCCACTGGAGAGCAAAACCCCAGCAGAGAGGAAAGATTTCTGAAGCAGAGACTGAATTTGAAACATCTTCCCATTGTATCCGGGTGGCAGGGGGATATCAATCGGAGAGTTGAATTTTTCAATTCAATGCGATACAATTTAGACATCGGCTTTCCCCTGCTCAACTCAACTTTTTCTCGCAAAGGAATTTGGCCATGCAAGCACTTCCCAGCACGCCCACAGCGCTTCCAGTCACAAGCAAACCGACCACAGCCCCGGTTCGCCAGGCCCCCACACCAACAAGCACACCCACCGTCAGCACCCCCAAACCCTCAACGGGCATGATGACGCAGGTACAGAAAAGCCAAGGCCAAAGTGACAGCCAAGCCCAACTCACCAGTCCAACCACCCTGAGTGACGCCCAACAACAGCTCCAGCAATTGGATCCGACAAGTATCCAAGGCACACTGGACGCCACTGCGACGGTTTTGGGAGAAACGGGCCTCGGTCAAAAACTGAAACAGGTGGGGCAAATGGGAGCCCAAGCCGCCAAAGTCAGTTCCCAAGTACATGATGTGCTCGAGACCGAAGTGATGGGTGTAAAACCGCTGGAGCAGGTCGGAGAACTGCTGGAAGCGGCCAGTGCGGATCCTCTGAGCATCGGTTCGCTCTCCCTGCCCATGGGAGAATCCCGGATGATGGAAAGCCTCACCGGCATGTCAACCGAGACCATGGGAACGGCCAAAACCGTGCTAGAGACAGGCAAACAAATTTTGTCTTATGGCAAGGCCGCCCACTCGGTTTTGGATATTGGCCAAGCGCAAGACATGTCAGACTTGGGCAGCAAAGTGGGCACAGCCGTCAAAGACACCTATTGTGCACTCGGAGGTGAATCTACCCTCGAACTCGGCAACAAAATTATGGAGTGCTGTCAGAAACAGGATTTTGACAGCGCCAAAGAAATGGTGGGTGCCCTGGGCAAATTTGCCAAAGATGACAGCTATGTGGCCAGCACCGAACGCAGTTTGATTGCCAGTACTGCGACCTCAGTCTTGGGCAGCACGGCCACCTCGGTTTTGGGTTCGGGGGTTCCCTTGCTCAGTTTGGCTCCGCTTGCCATGGATGTAGCCAATTTGGGAAGTACCATTTCCAGTTACAGTGAAGGTACAGCCACAGGCATGCAACTGACCCAAAGCATTGTGACCGCCGTCGGATCAGGCCTGGGTGCCACAGTACTGCCCTTTGTTGGCCCGCTGGCTGCTGCGGGTGTTAACAAAGTCTTGAGTTGGTTTAGCTAAGGTAACTAAAAATGAAATACAGTATTCTCTCTCAAACCCCCCAAAGTCTCAAATTGCGCTTTCAACTCAGCCCCGAAGAGAGTCGCCTGCCCGGCAGCGAAAACCTCAGCGCCGCTGAGCGTCAGCAACAGATCATGCAGAGCGCTTTCGAACGTTATCTGGCGGCTGAGCCCCAAGAATATGCCCGACCGCCCCAACTCAAGCTGCTGAGTGAAAGCACGCTGGGTTTGTCTTTTGCCTGCGAACTGGAATTTTATCCTGCCGTCAAATTGCCGGAGAGTCTGAATTTGAAGCTCGATGTGCCGCCTCTGGCTGCGCCCGAACAAAAAGAGTTACAACAGACCCTGCAAAGCCTGCAAATCCGCTATGGCGAGCAGTTGCTGGCCGATCGCCCCGCCCAATGGGGGGATGTGGTGCTGATCGACAGCTTGGCAACCTGTCTGGGCCAATACCTGCCTGGCAGCGCCCACAGTCAATTATTGCTGGTGCTGGATCCGGCTGAAAAAGAAGACCCCTTCCTGGCGGGTTTAATTGGCCTGAGCGCCGGTCAAAAAAGTGAGATCAACAAGCCCATCGACGCCGATTACCCCCATGCAGCTTGGCGGGGCAAACCAGCTCGCCATCAGGTCTACCTCCATCAGGTGCGCGCACTGCGGGTGCCTCCGGCAGAAGTCCTGCCCAGCTTGCTCGGCGAAGCCGATCTCGACAGTCTGCTGGCCACGATTTTTCAAGAGCTCAAACAGAGCAAAATGCAAGCCTGGCGGAACCAAATCCGTGAAAAGCTTTCAGAGACCTTGCTCAGCCAAAGTGAGTTGACCTTGCCCAATGGCTGGGCAGAAGGGGAACTGGCCAATCGCTGGAAAGGGGAGGACGAAGCCGTTTTGAGCAAGCTCAAAGACCTGCCCAGCAGCCAGGAGATCCTGAAAAAAGGACTCTTGAACGTAAAAATGCTGCCGCATTTACAGGCCGAAGCAACACAGGCCTTAAAAACCCGGCTGGTTTTAAGGGCCGTTTCTGAGCGCGAAGGCATCACCCTGGAGCAGGCTGAATTGGAACAGCTCTTTCAGGCTTTAGCCCCTGAGCGCCCTGTAACGGCCATTGTCGAACAGCTCAAGCAAGGCCCCGAGTTGAGCACACTCTTGGGTGTCTGGTTGACAGGAAAGGTCATGAACCACTTGGTCAGCCGGGCGGAGATCCGCTCGGGCGGAGAAGTGCTTCAGACCGGGCAGGCCTAAACACGCTCAACACTTGACTTAGATCTCGTCCAGACGATCTTGCAGGCGTTCGAGTTCTTGCACCAATTTTTGGTAGGAAGACTCCAGGGCCGAAATATCATAGCCCTGTTGGTCCCACTCGTCTTGTTGATCGGCAAAGCGGTCACATTGGTCCAAAAAGAATTCAATATCCGCCGGGCTGGGGCCGGGCATACCCGTCTCCAAGAGCTCCAAATGTCCTTTGACCTTGGCCAGTTCTTCTGCCAGTTCCACTTCCATGGCCATAAATAGCTCACTGCGCTTAAGGTGGTTCTGGTATCTGCGCTCCAGGGTTTCGAGTGCCAAGAGCCGATGCTGTACCTGGCCGGTATCCAGCTCTTCTTCCAAGCGCTTAAGTTGGGCCTGAATCCGCTGGCAGGTTTCAGTCAAAAATCGCTGATCTTTGACAATGCTTGCGTGTTGGGCTTTGCCCGGCGCAGGCATGGGCTGTTCCATCCACTGTTTGAGCAATTGGAAGAGTTCCTCTTCGACCTGTTGCAACTCCACTTCGGGATCGTCACTGAAACTGGCAGTTGCACTGGGCCGACTCTGAACCGGCTGGGCTGGCTGCTTACCGATCTGGGCCTGAATATGGTCGAGCCAACGGCGTGAATCCGCGTGTTGGGGATCGATCGCCAAAGCGGCCTGAAAATAGCGAATGGCCATGCGGGTATCCCCAAGCAACAGAAAGATATAACCCAGACCCGAACAGGGCTCAGGGTCACGCCGATTGTTGCGCATGGCCTCCATCCAGCTCTCAAGGGCCTGGCCGAGGGCTTTTTTGTCGCGAAAATTGCTTTCAATCGCTTGGCTCAGGGCCTTGAGCCCCGTATCGTAGTGATTCTGGGCACTGCTCTGGCGGCGGCCTTGCAATTGCTGGCGCTGGGCCTGGAGTTCTTTGAGGGCAGAGAGGGCTTGCATAGGGTTCAGCTACTCCGGAATTTTGTAGCTACTGACCAAGCTGGCAATCGCCTGATTGGCATACTGTTTGATCTTGGGATCGGCATGGTTCTTGTATTTTTTCATGATCTGCATGCTCTCGGCATTGCGGCGCTGGTAATAGATCGCAAAGAGCGCCAGGCCCCGGCTGGTGGAGTCCAATTTTTCATCATTGACCGCTTTTTCAAGAAAGACCTGGTTACGCTGGCATTGTTTGTCTTGACCCGCTTCGGGAATCAGGCCCTTGACCGGGGTAAAACAGACATCGCGGTAGAGCAGGTAGTCGTCTTGGCCAAATTGATGGGCCGCCAGACGCTTGTCACCTTCATCTTGTAAGGCGTCGATCGACGTGCCGCCACACCAGAGCATGACACGGCCCGCAGATTGGTAAACAGCTGCACGTTTATCGCCCAAATAGCCCTGGGCCCAAGGACAGACCGCCTTTTTTTCTTCAGCGCTGGCTTCGTACATATTCACAGGGGCCGACAAAGCGGCTACCGCCAGCTTTTCTTCTGGCGATTGGGCGATTTTTTGGACCTGGGGAAAGGCAGCCAAACGGCCATAGCGCATCACATCAGGGTAGCCCAAACTGGGCAGGGGAGGATAGGTGTGGCTATCGAGCATCTGATACAGGGCCTCTTTTTCTCCGGCCAACATCGCGGCATGCACCGCCGCATGCACCGACTGGGCTGCGCGATACTTGGGGGCTTTGCCCACAGCTTCAATCAGGTGATAGGCCACATCGGGGCTGACAGCCCCTTTTTCGCGTTTACCAAAATTCTGAAAAGCGCTGTACAACACGCTGGAGGCCACCACCGCCAGTTTTTCATCGGCGTCGCCCAGGGCCACAGCCAGGGTATCCAAAGCGGCAACCGGGTCCGCTTCTTTGCGCTCAAAGCGGCTGACCAACTTTTGCTTTTCGTCGGCCTTGCAACCCGTGACGGTATTGCCAGAGACATTGACCTCACATTGGCTGGCAATGGTTTTTAATTCTGCCATCAGCGCCTCATCCACTTTGGGGGCGGCGGTTTTGCGCTCGGTTTTTTGCGTTGTAGCTCCTGTTTGCGCCGTGCCCGATTCGGGTTTGCCTTCGGTTTTGTTCTCTGCCGGGGCACAGGCCTGCAAATTCAGCAACACACTGCTGGCCAAACAAAAGCCCAACAAAGATTTCAACCTGGAAAGAGGGGAAAAAGCAGAAATAGACATAAATGAAGTCCTTTTCTCATTGCGTGTTTAGCCGACATCAAAAGAATCTTGGCAAGAATCCTAGCATATTCACAGAGCCATCTCAAGTTGCCGCCGAATATATTCAGCAAATCCTATTAACTTTTCATTTTGAATCGTGTATAACTATTACAGAACCCCCTGACAGGGGCAAAGCGGAGGAAAAAAGACCATGCTGGATATCAACAAACTGACCGAAAAAGCGCAAACGGCCTTGGCGGAGGCCCAACAATATGTCGAAGAGTATACCCATAATTATATTGATAACGAACACCTGCTCCTGGCACTCTTGGAGCAGAAAGACGGTGTCGTACCTGAGATTGTCAAAAAGCTCAACAAACGCAATGAGCTGGTGATCGACAAAGTGCGGGCCGAGCTGAACAAATTGCCGCGCGTGACCTCTTCCAGCGGAGATGTGAATCGGGCCTATATCTCCAACCGCCTCAACCGCGTCTTTGCCTTGGCCGAGCAAGAATCCAAGCGCATGAAAGACGAGTTTATCGGTGTGGAGCACCTCTTGATTGCCCTCTCCGATGACCAAGACCGGGGTGCCGCCTTCCAGGTGCTCAAAGAGCAGGGCATTACCCGCGAGCAGATCTACCAAGTGCTGAGCAGTATTCGCGGCAAACAGCGCATCACCGACAAAAACCCCGAAGCCCGTTACCAGGCCCTGGAAAAATACGGCAGCAATTTAACTGAATATGCCCGCAAAGGCAAACTCGACCCCGTGATTGGCCGCGACGATGAAATCCGGCGCGTGGTACAGGTGCTCAGCCGCCGCACCAAAAACAACCCCGTCTTAATTGGCGATCCCGGCGTGGGCAAAACCGCTATTATCGAGGGGCTGGCCCAGCGCATTGTCAAAGGCGATGTGCCCGAAGGCCTCAAAAACAAAGAGCTGATCACCCTCGACATGGGTGCCTTAATTGCCGGTGCCAAGTTTCGCGGCGAATTTGAAGACCGCCTCAAAGCAGTGCTCAAAGAGGTCAAAGAGAGCGAAGGCCAGATCATTTTGTTTATCGACGAGCTGCACACCGTAGTAGGAGCCGGCGCGGCAGAAGGTTCGATGGATGCCGCCAATTTGCTCAAGCCCATGCTCGCGCGGGGCGAACTGCACTGTATTGGCGCCACCACCATTGATGAATACCGCAAATACATCGAAAAAGACCCGGCGCTCGAACGGCGCTTTCAGCCGACCATGGTCAATGAGCCCTCGGTCGAAGACACGATCAGCATTTTACGTGGCCTGCGCGAGCGCTACGAAGTGCACCACGGCGTGCGCATCAAAGACTCGGCCATGATTGCTGCTGCCACGCTCTCGCACCGCTATCTCACCGACCGCAAATTGCCCGACAAAGCCATCGACCTGCTCGACGAAGCCGGGGCCAAAATCCGCACCGAGATCGACTCGATGCCAACCGAATTGGACGAAATCGAGCGGCGCAAAATGCAACTCGAAATTGAGCGCGAGGCCCTGCACAAAGAGACCGACGCAGGCTCGATTGAACGCCTGCAGCGCCTGGATACAGAGCTGGAAGATCTACGCGGAAAATCCAATACCCTCTTTCAACAATGGCACAACGAAAAAGACGCGATCATGAAGGTGCGCCAGATCAAAGAGGAGATCGAAAAAACCAATGTGCTGGTGGCAACAGCCGAGCGCGAAGCCAATTTGGCCCAAGCTGCAGAGCTCAAATATGGCCGCCTGATCGAATTGGAAAAACTGCGCAAAGAGGCCGAACAGGCCCTGCAAGGTGAAGGCGAACGCCTACTCAAGGAAGAAATCGACTCCGACGATATCGCCGAGGTAGTCAGCCGCTGGACCCATATCCCCGTGACCAAATTGCTCGAAGGGGAGATCCAGAAATTGATCCACCTCGAAGACAATTTGCACAGACGGGTGGTCGGCCAAGAAGACGCGATTGTAGCGGTGTCCAATGCCGTGCGTCGGGCACGGGCCGGGCTCAAAGAGGCCAATCGCCCGATCGGCTCATTTATTTTTCTCGGGCCCACGGGCGTGGGCAAAACCGAATTGGCCAAAGCCTTGGCGGAGTTTCTCTTTGACGACGAGCGCGCGATGGTCCGGATTGATATGTCGGAGTATATGGAGAAACACTCTGTCTCTCGCTTAATTGGCGCCCCACCTGGTTATATCGGCTACGACGAAGGCGGGCAATTAACCGAGGCGATCCGGCGCAAACCCTTCAGCGTGATCCTGTTTGACGAGATCGAAAAGGCCCACAACGACGTGTTTAATATCATGCTGCAGATTCTCGACGACGGCCAATTGACCGATGGCAAAGGCAAAAAGGTGGATTTTAAAAACACCTTGATCATCATGACCAGCAATATTGGCAGCCAATATATCCTGCAGTACCGCGAAGGGGAATTTCAGTACGACGATATGCGCGATGCGGTCATGACCGCTTTAAATGCCCATTTTCGGCCTGAATTTCTCAACCGCATCGACGAGACAGTGGTCTTCCATTCACTGGGCAAAGAACAATTGCAGCATATCCTCGGCATTCAAATGATCCGGGTGGGTAAACTCTTAACTGAACGCCACCTGAGTTTGGAATTGAGCGAAAGTGCACAGGCCTTCTTGGTCCGCGAGGGCTATCACCCCACCTTGGGGGCCCGCCCGCTCAAACGCGTGATTCAGCGTGAATTGGAAAATCCCCTCTCGATGGCCATATTAAAAGGGCAATTTAAAGAGGGTGACAACATCCGGGCTGAAATTGTCGAAGACAAACTGGCCTTTAGCAAGATTTAGAGGTATCTTCGAGCCCCAAACGCGTGAAGGGGCCGAGCGTATCTCCCGCTTTGAGCGACTGACCGGGCCCCAAATGGGCCTGGTCGGCCACCAGGGCTGCTTGTAGGCGACAGTCCGAAGCCACACTGGCCCGTGATGCCAAAAGGCTGTCTGAAAGCTGACAGCGAGCCCCCACCTGTGTTTGTGACCAGATCGTAACATTTTTAAGCTGCGTACCTGCGCCAATCTGGACATGATCTCCCAGAAAAACCGGGCCCTGGATTTTGACATTTTTGCCAATTTTGCAGTGGCGGCCAATAAAAACGCTCCCCTCAGATTGGAGCGGCGCATCGCAGACCGACCCTTCTCCCAGCCAGACTTGGGTCTTGTCAGTTTTTTGCAAAAGCCGGCCTTCGGGCTGAAAGGGCAAGGCCGCCAAGAAATCTTTCTGGCGCTGCAAATAACCCGCCAAGGAATGCCAAATACAGAGTTCTCTTTGCGAGGAATAACCATAACAATAGGGCACATTTTCAGCAAAATAACTGGCCAAAGGTGCTTTGAGCAAAGGCACTTGAGCCAGCAACATGTCTTCAAGAATGTCTGTCTCAAGCAAATACATACGGGCATCTTGGGCAGGACGCAAGCCCGGCCCCTCTTTGAGCGAAAGCAAATCTTCACCATCGGTATAGACCGGCTGTAACAGCCCTGAAGGAGCACGTCCGGGCAGTAGACGCACACTGCAATCAGCCTGTTTTTCACGGTGAAAGGCCAAAAATGCGGGGATATCTACCGTATCAGGGAAAGGATCTTGCAAGAGCAAAACAGGCTGTTCCAAAGGGAGGCGATCCAAGAGTTCATCGCGCAAAGGGGACTCGGTATCGTAGAGATGGCGCAAGAGCATATAGTCCAGTACCAATCCCGTGCGGGCCAGTTCTGGACGCAGCGGATGCAACCAAGAGGCAGAAAGATCGTCCAGAACAAAGACGACACGCTCCACACCCGCTGATTTGAGCCGCAGCAAAATAATTTTTAAGAGCGGCTGATTGCAAAACGGCACCAAAAAAGGCACAGGCACGTGCAAAAGCGGCAAGCTCCAGGAAGGAGAGCCCGCCAGACAGATCAGTGCTGTAAGTGTATCCATCTCAGTTAAAGGTGCTTGATTCCAGATTATTTAATCGTCGGGTTAAAACCACTATACTGGTAGTTGTCGGAATTGGCGATAGGCTTTGTGACCCAAAAATCACTAAAAATAAGGGAGCAAATCCAGAGTTGACGGCCTTTCCTCAGGTCTGCCATAATGAGGTTGCATTAAAACAGAGAAAACCCCATCACCGCCGAAAAGGATGTCTGTCATGAAAAACCCTTTCCCCCTCAATCCCCGTTGGCTGGCGACACTGTTGAGCCTCTCTGTGCTCTCCCTGAGTTTTTCAGCAATCGCAACCCCCCAACCCGTGCCCCAAGCAGTCCCGCTTCAAATCGCCCAAACCCCGACAGACAGCACATCTGAAGAGCCCACCCCAGAAGAGTCTGAAGAGCCTGAATTGCCTGACTCAGAGCTTGTTTTCCCTGAAGATGATCCCAATTTTATTCCAGATCCCAATCAACGCCCCCTTGAAGATGATTTTAACCGCATGTTGCCCACCCAGAACCCCTGGTTCTGGCGCTTGGAATTGCGCAATCAGACCGAATACAATACCAATGTGGATCAGGTCGCAGGCGGGCAAGGCAGTCTGGCCAACCGCACAATGCTGACCGGCATCTTGCGCTATAGCTTTCCCAGCAATACCCAAATCCTGTTGCGCAGCCAGGGGTTCTGGTTCAATTTCTTTAACCTCAGCGGCCGCAATCAGCTCTTGGGAATCCCCCTCTCTGTCACTGTTTCTCAGTGGTTTGACGACAAGTTGAATATTTACGGGGGCTGGGTTCCCATACTCTCAAGCTCTTTGGACCGAAATCCCAATGTCCAGCGCTTTGATAACGACTTTATGCTCGGCGGTACTTGGTACCAATTTTTTGAGAACAAACACATTCTCTACGCGGGTTACCAGCTCGATTACCTGGCAGCCCAGAGCAACGATTTCTCGTATCTGGGCAATTTGCTCTTTGCCGGTTATCGCCATTCAATTGCCGACAATCTCTTCTTCTTTGCCGATGCACGGGTTCAGCCCAGAGGCTATACAGCCACCCCTGAACTGCTCGACGAACTGCGTTTTGGCGGAGCTTTGGCCTTACAGTGGCACGTCGTGCGCCCATGGTTTATAATCGAAGCAAGGGGAGACTATAATCAGGTTCTCAACATGACAGATGCTCAGCGCAGCGCAGGCATTTTCTCGTTTGGAATTAACCTGATTACGGCCATACAATCTGAGAGCTAGAGGAGATTTATCGCAATGAAACGCATTCTCGCACTGGGTCTGGCAGGCATTTGCTTGGTACTTGCCGCCCCCAACGAAACACAGGCTGACAGTTCTGCCCGCGTCGCATGGACCCACAACACGGTTCAGGTCAATCGGGCAGGGAAATGGGTCAGCGCCTCCAGAGGCACCCCCTTGAGCAGCGGCACCTATGTGCGCACAGGCGCCAATTCCCGCGCCCAAATTCACTATGCCGATGGCTCTGTCGTGCGCTTGGGCAGCCGCTCGATCGCCCGGATCCGTTCTGCGGCCTCAAAACAGGTTCAGCTTCACAAAGGCAAAGCCTATTTTAAAGTTCAAAAACAAAAACAGAACATGCGCGTGCGCACCCGCACCGCTGTAGCGACTGTTTTGGGCACCGAATTTATGGTGAGTGTGGAAGAAAAAGCCCCGACCCAAACCTCTCTGTTGCCCTGGCCCGACCGCACGGGTCTTTCGGGTGAGATGGCTCTGGGATATTCCTCGGCCCTCTTCCCAATTGCCCAGGGCGCTCTGCCCGATGTCGTGACACAGATTACTGTCTTTCAGGGCCAAGTGGGTGTGTCAGACCCCAATCTGCAAAACATGGTCAATTTGACCACGGGCATGATGACCTTGGTCGGCCAAGGCCTGCCTCCTGCTCCACCAGAACCGGTTGACCTCAATGCTGTGCGCCAGCAGGAAAATGTCACCCAAGAAGGCCCGGCAGACAATGGCAATCAGAACAACAATAACTTTGCCAACAGTGCCGTTTCACCCGACAATCCCCAGCAACAGGTGCAGGTCAACCAAAACTCACCGGGACAAAACCTCAATACCTCACCCACCACGGGTGAACTTGAAGTGATTATTAAATAGCATTTGCTCTGGCAAATTCGCTGTGCAAACTGTCGGCGCAGTGCTCCTCGGGCACTCTGCCAGGTTTGTTGGCAACAAATCCCTGTTTTCCCCCGTGAACAGGCCCTGATCTCAGAGCCCTGGCCGCATTATGCCTATGGGCCTTATCAAGGGCTTTTGCGCCAATTGCTCGGGCAAACAAAATACCATCAACGGGCGGCTTTGGCGCGCGCACTGGGATTTTATCTGGGACACTGGTTCAAGGAATGGGCTCCCACCCCCGCAGGGGTTGTCCCCATTCCCTTACATGCCGACAGGTACAAAGAACGGGGCTATAATCAAGCCGAAGAAATGGCATTGGGTGTGGCCGAGGCCTTACAAATCCCCTGTTTTCCCTGGCTGATACGCACCCAAGCCACCCCAGCCTTACACAAGCTCAGTCCCCAAGCGCGTGCCCAGGTACTCAAAGACAGTTTTGTTTGGCAAGCCCCCCCCCTGAGCTGGAAAAAGCCCAAAGGCCCCTTGCTCTTGGTGGATGATATTTTCACCACAGGCGCCACCTTAAATGAAGCCCGCTCCAGCCTTCCACAGGCCTTGCAGGGCAGCAGCCTGAGCTTGGGACGCACAGAAGAGATCAAATCTCTGCATTAAAAAATCAAATTTGGGTATATAATTAACATTAGTTTAGTTTTGATGATTACCGAGGGCAAACTATTGGCCTTTTCGTCTGTTTTATCTCTCTATTTGCATGTCTATTGTCATGTCTAATCAAACTCAAAATCTGGTTTTGATCATTGATGATGTGCCGCAAAATCTGATGGTTTTGCGGGCTTCGCTTGAGCGCCAAGGGTATCAAGTCGAAGAGGCCTCCAGTGGCAGAATTGCCTTACAAATGCTGGAAAGCATTACACCCGATTTGATCTTGCTGGATGTGATGATGCCTGATTGGGGTGGCTTTGATGTCTGCAAAAAACTCAAAGAAATGCCTCATACGGCACCCATTCCCGTGGCTTTTTTAACGGCCCGCACTGAGCAGGCAGATATTTTGCAGGGATTTTTGGCTGGGGGGGTGGACTACATCACCAAACCCTTCCATGTTCAAGAGTTATTGGCACGGGTTCACACCCATATCTCGCTCAAAAAAGCCCAAGACATGCTGGTACAACACGCCTCACAACTCGAAAAACAGGCAGAGGACCTGCGTCAGCTCAACCGTGAAAAAGACGAGTTTTTGGCAATTGTCTCCCATGATTTACGCTCTCCACTCAATGCCATTTCGGGGGCGGCACAAATCTTGCGCGAACAGGTTCAAGATTTAAAAAAGCCCGACTTAGAGAGCTATACCGCCATGATTGAGCGCAATGCCGATCGCATGTTGGCGATTATTTCTCATTTATTGGACATCCACCGACTCGAAAATGGCAAAATCCACACCCACCTGAGTTGGTTTTCGCTCCAGGATGTATTGGAACAGATTCGGGGCGATTACCAAAAAAGGGCAGACGAAAAAGAACAGCGTTTGGTCTTGGAGATCGATCCTGAATTGCCGACTGTGCAAAGTGATTTACTTTTATTGCGTGAAATTCTCGACAATTTGGTCTCCAATGCCCTCAAATTTTCAGCCGGTCAAACCCAAGTGACTCTCCGCGCTGTCTATGCTGAGATGACCTCGGGGGAAAAGCAAGTCCGAATTGAGATCGAAGACCAGGGACCCGGTTTTACACCAGAAGACAGCACCCAGATGTTTAAAAAATTTACACGTCTCTCGGCACGCCCCACCGCTGGAGAATCTTCAACAGGCCTCGGACTCTCAATCGCCTTGCAACTCAGCCACCTCTTACACAGCCAGCTCGAATACCAGGCTCTTCCCGAAGGCAGTCGTTTTTGTCTTTCGCTGCCCTTGTTTTTCCCGCGTCAGACCTGAAAACCGATCAAATGCCAGGTTTGTAACCAAAAGACATAACCACCCGTGGCAAGCAATTGCAGCAAGCCATTGAGGCGATCGGGCTTTGGCCAAACCCGCAAGGCTCCCAAGGCCAATAGGGCAGAGACTCCTGTAAAAAAAAGTTGCAAAAGCGGCAAAATCAAAAGACCAAACAGCCAGGGATTTAAGGGATCCCGCCAAGCCAAACTCATTTCTCCCGGCAGCGCCTCGATAAAAAAGACCCAGGGAAAGCCGATTAAAAAGCCCAAGCCAGAACCCGAAGCCAAGGTCATCAGCAGGTAAGGTGGCGCATTTTCACTCTCTTGTTGTTCTTCGGGCTCAATCGGAGCTGTCGCATGCCAATATTGCCAAAGATTGCGCAAAAATCCCAGGCCAAAGATCAGCCCAAACAGGCCCCAAAGCGCCCATTGAAAAGGCGGTCTTGCCGTTGTCTGGATGGGCAGATATGTTCCACCCGCCCCCTGAAAAGATTTCAGCATCAGGGCGGGTTGATTCAAATCAACAGTCCCAGCAAGCGGAACAAAAGCAATCTGCTCCGAGTGTCCCTTCAACTGGAAGCGAGCGGCTGCGATCGGTTCCCAGATAGAATTTTGCCCAAAGCCGCCAAAGGGATCTTGGCCCTGGCTGGCAATACGGAGATCGCCATTGGCCAAGGTTTTGACCTCCAGCATGCCCCGATTGAGACGCACCAAGGCAGTCAGACTCTGAGTATGAAAATGGGGGTAACCATAGACCCCATCGGGGGGAAATTGTTCTGAGTGGGTCTGGGTTTGACGTGGCTGGGGGTGTATCCCCAACCAGCTATCCAGCAGTTGGCGAGCCAAAGTGGGAACTTCGCGCCGCAGCCCCAAATAGGCTGCTTTGCCCGTTTGCGGCTGAACCACCCAAAACTGCGAAAGTCCCATTTGCGTGCTTTCGCGAAAAAACACAGGTCCACCGCTGGGGGGAGAGGCCGGATAGGGCAAAAAACCCAGACTTTGAAATTCCCCATCGCCCGCAGGCAACTTAAATAAAAGCTGACGGGTGGCAAGAGAGAGACCTGGGCGTTTTCCTACGAGTATTTCCAACCATTTTTGCAGATCCGCCACCGACAGCAAACGCTGATCGCTGGCAGGCGCTGCACTGTACAATTGCGGATAATTCCAGAGTTTCCCGGATTCCAGCAATGTCCCCTGCAAAACTCCTGTCTGAGAGCCGCCTGTTTTCAGAGAAGCCAATCCCCAGCGCTGCTGCATGCGTTTATCTGCAGGAATTTTGGGATTCTGAACTTCCAAGAGATAAGCAGCCAAAACAGCTCCCCAACTGCCCGGTGTGGCAATGCTACCGGGCTCTTTGACCAAGGGTTTGAGGCCATAATTGAGCAATTGTTCCAGGCTCGGGACCCGCTTGGGATTTTCAAGCCAATGCCCCTGATAAAACTCAGGAAAACCATCGCGCTCAAGCAAAAGATGGCGCAGGGTCAATGGCGTGGAAAAAGGGTTGACCACTTGCAAACGATTCAGATAGGTATTGATATTTTCATCGAGGTTCCAATCGCCCTGTTGCACGCCTTCCAAAAGCAAAGCCGTATTCAACAAGCCCGATAAACGGCCCAAAGGCACCAGCGTAGCTGCAGTCACAGCGGGATCGCTGCGTTTGGGATCGGCATAGGTCTCAATCTGAGCAGAAGAGGCTGAACCTGCGATCTGCACAAAGACAGCCCCAGGCACTTGGTTCTTTGTCAATTCAGCTTGCCAATCCAGACGCTTTGCCTCAGCTTTAAAGGCCAAAGCCAGCCACAAAGCCATGAAAAAAACAGGCAGGGACCGCTGCAGACAGCGCCCCCTGCCTTTGAGCATTAACAAAACTAATGCGAAGCCAAAATGGCTTCGATACTGGGATAGAGGCTGTAATTCTGAGACCAGTAATCAATAATCTGGCCATTGCTCAACACAATCCAAGCGCCTTGGAACTGGTCATCTTGAGACATGACCCGCACCATTTTGTCGCCGTGATTGAACGTCCATTTGCGGCCATCGTTGTAGAAATGGTCAATATTCATGCCCTGGCGGGTTTTGATATGGAATTGCTCATTGGCAATATCCCAAGTGCTGTCCACAACAAATTCAATGATCTGCCAAATATTGCCGGAGTCCAAAAAGCCCTGATCGACAGCCAAACCTGAATCGTTGGGCAGGCCAAAGACGGCATTCTGGGGGAAATAGGCTGCAGACTGTTTCAGGCTGGCATCACGGCCCCAATCGTGGTGAAGGGTACACATGATATTGTGGGCCAGACCAAAGCCATGGGAATCATGGGAGTCGGCTTCTACGGCACCCATCATGGTTGAACAGAGCTGATCAGCACCGGCAGAGAAGCCCACCGTGAGTAAACCGCGATCTTGACGTTGGTGCAAAAGGCGCTCAAACAGACCCGCATCACCGTAATAGCGCTCACCCAGGCTCATATAGCGATTGCGCCCAAGGATGCTGCTACCACCACCGAGGATCACGACCTGAGAATTGATCACCCAATCAAAGAACAAATCTACATCTTTTTGTCCGAGGTGATCGTTGTAGTAAAAATTGCGCGGTTCAAGTCCCCATTTGCGGAAAAAGTCAAAATACCAGCGAAAGGTTCCCCAGCTATATTCCTGGCTGTCTTGGCTGCCCATCGACATGGGCAAATAGAGCACAGATTTATTGTTGGGGTCACGCAGGGCTCTTTCGACAATCCACCAGCGGTGGATTTCTTCACTGCGGTTGTGAGAGCTGTAAATAAAAGCGGTTGGAAACATAGCTACCTCTGTTATTGTGATATTTTGCGCTGGTTTAAGCCAGATTTTTTTCGGGCCAGGTTCTGTTAAATCTTAATTGAAACGATCGCTACTGTATTAAATAGATATCCTGTATTATTAAATGTAAGTTAAATGACGCCCTAAAGTTCAGGCTTCTATCTAAGATACTGACTAGACGCATTATAACTAAAAATCGAACGAGCGAGGAGTGTGAACTTCCAATGGTTGCAGTAGGCGGCTTCAGTACAGTCAACGGCAATATTATGCCATTCGGAGATCTGGAGCACGTGCTCATGCAATTGCGCGCTCATGGTCTAGATACCCAAGAAATTAAAACACGTGCGGCTTATCGCAGTGTTCCCCGCAATTACGGCAATGTCGACTTAGAAATGACAGCCGAGATGCCACGAACGATCAATACCTCTCATGGCAACAATATTGCTTACAATATGCCCGTTGGCACACCGCTTTTTATTGAGACCATGCGTGGCGATTCAGACCGCTATGTCGCTTTGGTGTCGGCCTCTCCCGCCGCAAACCAGATTCAGATCGACCGGGTTCAGAGCCCCATGGAGAGCCAATTACATGTGGGTGAAGAAATCGAAATCAACGGTGAACAACGCACAATTACCGCCATTGGCGTCGCAGGCAATACCCTGACGGTGACAGTGGTACCGGCCTTTACCAATCTGGTCGGAGGGGTTGTGCCCCTGGGTTCAACCATTGTGATCAAAGGCCACGATTACGCCAATCCCCATCTCTCTCCCGTGCATCGCCTGACCGACAAATATGGCAGCAATATCATTGACGATAACCGCTACCAAATTGATCGCGTTTCTGGCCGAATCCGCTACCGGCCCTCATTTGGCACCTTGGCCAACAGCGTCTGGCACCCCGAAACGCAACTCAACAAACCCTATTATTTTGGCCGTGAAATGTCGATCCGGCGCACGCCGCCCCCAGCAGGTCCAGGTGTCATCACTTTGCCCTTGCCCGCGGCCCAAACGGATGTCCTCGACAGCGTGACAGGCAATGAAGTCTTGGGTCACCCGGACGACCCTGTCTCTTCTGGCTCCAATGCCGCGATAGCCCTGCCTGGGGTAACCACCAATTTTGGCAGGGCCTATCCCGACGGGGAGTTCAGCAATATTAGCATTTCAGCGCCAGCGGGCGTGACCTTTGAAGTGGAGCTCAATGGCGCCAAACTGGCTGTTTTCAGCGACCCCACCACACCGGGTGGCGGCAATGTGATCATTCCCTTCTTTGATCCCGACTTCAACAATGACCAGCTCAAAGGCAGTCGCAATGTCGATCCCGATATCTACATCCAGCGCTTCCTCAAAGAAGGCAACAATAATCTGGTGATTAAAGCCACCTCGACCACGGCCGGCAGCAATGGCATCCGCGTGGAGGGCACCTTCAATGGCATTGACCTGGAAACAGGTGCTGTTGCGGGAACAAAACCCCATTCAGCCACATCGGTCATTGCCTCAGATTGGTCCGCTTCACAGCACAGCATTCTGGGTGTGGCTGGATTTGTCAATTTTGAACTGGGTGACCGCATTGCCTTGGAAGACGTCAATGACGAAGTTCAAAAAATGCAGGGTGTTTTGGAATCGCTGAGCACCTTGATCGCTGGGATTGATATCAACCAATTGACCAGTTTGCTTTCTGTAATTAAATAAAATTTATTCGAGTTATATTCTTGAAGGAGAAAACACATGGCTGTACCCGTTGTAATTGGAAAATCCACTTTTGACTATGCGCCTTTGCGCACTGAGCAGTCCCGTTTGGCAAAGACCTTGGTTGTGCCCAGTCCCCGAGACAAAGACGACACCTCACAAACCCTCGAAGTGGTAGACAATCAGGCCACGCCCTTTAAATATCCCACCTTTATCAAGGTTTTCTTCGACAGACCCGGCCAGTTGCCCCGCTTTGAACTGTGGATGAAAGACAACTTTGATCAGGAATATAATTTGAGCCAAGGATTTAACCTGACGGGCACCCCGGCCAATAACGCGCCAAACGGAGCCCTAACAGGGATCGGTATCAATGATGATCCCCTGGTGGCAGGCTTGCTGCCCCAGAGCCGCGTCTCTGCTGACTATGTCATTAGCCCTGTCACCGGTGAAATTCGCAAAGGGGGTACCCTCAATGCCGTCACAGGCTTGGTAACGGGTGGCACCCTGGTGGGTACCGTCAAATTTGACGGTGTCACAGGCTTGGCTCTGGCAGCCATCAATACCCGCATTGCAGATATCAGCAATTCTGTTGAAGGTCTGACCAAGGTCCTCAGCGTGGTCGGCGGGAATTTGGAAGCTACACTTAACCTGATTCGTTGATCGCCCCCACCAGTTTAATTATTCTCACTTACAATTGCCTGCGTTATACGCAGGCTTGTTTGTTGAGTATTTCTCAACACAGCCCCGACTGCGAAGTGATTGTCGTGGACAATGCCTCTTCAGACGGAACCCCTGCATATCTGGCTGAACAAGCGGGCTTAAAATTGATTCTCAACCCCGAAAACAAAGGGTATGCCGCAGGCAATAACCAGGGCTTGGCTGTGAGCCAGGGGCAATTTTTGCTCTTACTCAATAACGATGTGATTGTCACCCCCCGTTGGCTGGAACACATGCATGCCCATTTTGAAAAGCATCCCCGCTTGGGGATTCTCGGCCCGCGCACCAATTGCATCAGCGGTGCCCAGCAACTCGATCTCAATTATGATCCCTGGGATATCGCCAGCATCAACGCGGTAGCGGAGCAGCGGGCCCGGCATTTTTCGGGTCAACTGAGCAAAACCCAGCGTGTAGCTGGCTTTGCCATGCTTCTGCGGCGCGAGGTCTACCAAGCCATTGGCGGGCTGGATGAACAATTTGGCACCGGTAATTTTGAGGACGACGATTATTGCCAACGGGCCCTGCAGGCCGGTTATGAAATCGGGATCGCCGAAGATGCCTTTATTCATCACTTTGGCAGCGTCAGTTTTCTCGAAAATGGCATTGACTACAAAGCGCAGATGGAGACCAACCGCCGTTTGTTTTTTTCCAAATGGGGCACAAACACGCCCAGCGCCTATTTGCCCAGTTGGCCCGAAGTGCAGCGCCTCTTGCCCCGCGGTTTTACTGAAGTGCTGGACCTCGGCTGCAAAAGCGGCAAATTTGGCGCGGCCCTCAAACAGCGCGACCCCCATTTTCAACTTACGGGGATCGAGTCCAATCCCCTGCTGGCTGCGGAGGCCCGCCCGATTTATGACCAATTTCTGGAATGCCCCTTGGAAAGCGACTGGTCGTTGGCAGATCAGCGCTTTGATGCGGTGGTTTTTAACGGAAGTTTAGAAATCTGCCGCCAACCGGGGGATCTGTTAAAAAAGGTACAGTCATATTTAAAATCAGATGGTATTATTATCGTTAATGTCGCTAACGCCTGCTATTGGCCGCTTTTGAAAAAATGGCTGGGCGGCAAATGGGACTATCGTGAGGGCGCTTTGCCAGAAAAAGGGCAGCTGCGTTTTTATACTTCACAAGACCTTGTTATAATGTTTGAATCATGTGGTCTGATGGTGGAGCGTTGGTATGCCACGCCTGGATATTCCCCCACAGACGGGCTGACTTTGGAAAAAGCTGAAAAAATGTTGCAAGAACTGGGAATAAATAATCGATTAAGTGATGAAGCTGGTGTTGCCCGCTGGATTGGGATCGGGGGTCCAAAAAAGACCCAGGCCCCGCGTCAAAAGCGTTATGGCATTCAACAGCCGGTTGTCTATTGGGAAAATCCCAGCTCAGATCAACCGGCTCTTCTCAACCCCGACATTCCCAGTACAACCACCCTTTTACCCGAGAGCAATATTACGATCCACTGTGGACGCCCCGAACAGATCCACCTGAATTCAGGAACCTTTGTGCACCTGGCCCGTCTTTCTGGAAATCCCACCCTCTCTCTGGAGGGTTTAGAGCGACTGAAAGCGATGGATCACATCTGGGTAGATTCTGAAGACCTCCAAAAAACCCTGCTTGAGCGAGGGTTTTCCCCTGAACAGACGTCGTTTTTGCCGCTGATTGGCCCTGAATGGTCAAAAGAGCAAACAGCAGAACTGCGTCACCAACTCTGGCACCTGTGCGAAAAATTGAAACTACTGAGGAGCTAACTCGCAATCATGAAACGTTATCTAGCTTTGGCCTGCGCCGCGTCACTTTTGGTTGTCGGATGTCCGGCACCCCAGCAGGTGGTCCCCCTCGATATCTTCAGGATTGAAGGAGATGTCTATCTGCCTCAGGGAGACACGTCTCTGGTGGCCCGCGCCCCCTTTAACCTGCTTGCACCCGTGCAGAGCCTCTTGGATCCGGCAGCAGAAGCTGCCACAGGTCTGGTCAAAGCCGCAGAAGGCCTTGAGGTGCGTCTGATTCGCATTGACGACAACGGCAAAGCCGTTTCGGCAGAACCGCTGGCCACCGCCAAAACCGATGCCAATGGGCATTATAAAATTGACATTCCGACTGAACAGATCAGTCTGCCAGCCTCAAATATGGTGGTCGAAGTCGGCGATTATGCCTCTGGCAAATTTCTGCGCAATTTTGCCACCAGCGACAAACTCGATCTGAGCCCTGTCACCACCGCCTCGGTGCAACTCTTGGTCGATCGCAACGAACCGCTCTTTTCGATTCCCCTCAACGTAATCGCTGAAGCGCAGGTTTTGGCGAACCAAAGCACTCAATCAATCAATTACGCCACCACGCCTCTGGCCGCATCGGTCAGCAATACCCTCGCCAGTCTCAAGTCAAACACCACCCTGAGCACCCGCATCGACCAATTGATGACCCGCGTCGTCTCCGGCACGGTGATGGCCCCCAGTGGCCGCGTGGCCAGCGTGCCGCCCAAACTGCGTTTGGACAGCTGGCTGGTCCCCTCTGCCGAAGCCCTGAGTGGTCTGCAGGCTGTGGGCGCCAATGTGCGCGTCAATTTGCACAAAATTGACAACAATGGCAATGTCTTGGGGGCCGCTCTGGCCACCACGTTGACCCGTTCCGATGGCAAATACAGCTTTTCGCTGCCCCAAGAAGCGCTGATCTCCAGCGAGTTTGTGGTCTCAGTGGGCAGCGGCCCGAGCCAAATGCGCGCCATGTTAAGTGGTAGCTCCAGTCTGAATATCTCCCCGCTCTCCGAATTGGTCAGCCGCCTGATTATCAACAATGGCACCGTGCTCAAACAGAACAAAGTGCCGATCACCGAATTCAGCCCGCCTGAGATCAATGCCGTATTGGACGCCGTTCAGCGCAGCACCGACACCACCAATTTGGGCGGAGCCAGCAATGTCTTTGCAGTCATGTCGGTGATTCAGCCCGTGGCCGAAAACAACAGCCAAGTTACCACCACCCTGCGGGCTGTGGCGGGCACCCCCAGTCCCTTAATGACCGGCACGGTTGTTCCCGCTACCGACAAAGACAGCATTTTGCTGACCGGCACCGTCACCGCTGGCGCAACCGTGACCGTTGAAGGCGGCACCTCCGTGGTTCAGCAAGTGTTGGGCGCAGGTGAGACCAGTTTCTCGATCAATGTGCCGCTCAAACGCAATTCCACCCACCAATTGCAAGTCAAAGCGACCGTCAATGGTCTGACCAGCTTGCCAACAGTCGTCAATCTGCGCGCAGATACCCTCAACCCGCGCATCGATACCAATAAAATTATTGCCCGCAACCCCAGCGGACAGTCGTTTGAGACGATTATCACGGGCTCCAGCGGTGCCATTGAAGATTCTGGCCGCTCCACCTTGGTGATTCAAGGCGGAAAAATTGGCAATGCCACCACAATTCAGACCGATGAAAGTGGCGCTTTCTCCGCCAATTTGGCCGCAGATTCTGGTGATATTCTGAACTTGACCGCGATTGATGAAGCGGGCAATCGCTCAACCGCCACAGTCGTGGTAGGCGGCCCAGGCCCCGTGATCACCCAGATCCGCCAAGAATCCCTGATTGGCCGGGACTCCCCCTTTGCCAGCCGCGTTGTCACGATTGAAGGTGCCGGTTTTGATGCCAATCTGGCAAGCAATATTGTCACCTTTATCAGCCCCTTTGGCCAAAGCAGCACCTCGGTACCCAGTTCGGTCTCGACGGATCGCCGCAAATTGGTATCGCCGGTTGTCAGTGGCTTGGTCGGTCGACTCAGTGATCTGCCAACAGATGTGCGCGTCAAAGTGACTGTAAACAATATCGACAGCAACGACACCCGCACCTTTACACTTTTGCCCTCGATCACGGCCATGACCCAGAGCCAACTCAGCGGCAATGGTCAATCGGACTACTTCTATTTTGACAAATCTGCCAACAGCCAGAATATGTTGATGAGCAGTCAGTCTGCTGGTGAATCCAGCATTCTCCTGATAGATATCAACGGCAATGTGATCAACCGCAATTTGGCAAGCAAAATCAGCCATGATTCGATCTTCAGAGACTTGACTCTCGACAAGAGCGGCAACCTGCTTGTGACCAATTTTGACGCCACCTTGGCGGGCAAAGCACGGCAATTGCCAGATATCCGTCCGACCTACCGCATCAGCAAATACCGCCTGCAAGGCAGTGGGGCTGAGCGTCAGTTGGCCAGTCGCCTGTCTGAATCGGTCGATCTCGGAGCAGAACCCGGTGCAATTGCCTTCAGTGCTAGCAATAACAAGATCTATGTCGCTCTGCCCAGCAAAGGTCAGGTCTTGAAAATTGACTATACAGGCGAAGTCTTTGGCCGCCCTGAAATTCTGCTGGAAGGCTTGCCCAAACCACTCAAAGACCTGGAACTTGATGCCAGTGGCAAATTTATGTATATCACCGTGGGAGACAGTGTCAGCGTCTTCCGCCTGACTTTAAATGCCCTGGGTTCGGTCGATTTGTTTGAGAGCAATTACGTGGCCCCGATGGGCAATGGCAATGGCCGCATGACCTCTGATGGCTTGGGCAATCTCTACGTGACTTTGGGTACAGGAATTGACCGGATTGATGAAAAAGCCAAACGGGTCAATTTGGTACCTGTACTGGAAGGCCGTCAACCCACAGTGGGTCTGGTCTACGCCAATGGTCAGATCTTTGTCAATCAGCTGAATGTGAAAGACCTTTTCAGACTCAGCCCCTAAACCCTGAGTAAGGATTTAAACGCAAGAAGAGGCGGAATCTTTTGAGATTCCGCCTTTGAGCTGTGGAATTAGACCTCATTTTTTGGTCTGAGAACCCCGCTTGGCCTGATGATTCCTGTTCCACACAGGGATCCCTGTGGTAAAATGGGCATGGATTTTGACATAAACCCCCGAATAGTAACCCTTGAATAGTTGGTACCGGAACAGGTTGAGGTTTTGCAATTGAAGATAAATGACCCGAGGGCAAACGCCGGTTTACAGGCTCCTGTTCCATGAAAAAAGTCCTGGTGATTGAGCCGTCTTCCCAGGTCTGCCAAAAAATCGTGGATGTCCTGCATATCAGTGGTTTTGAGACCCTCATGGCCGACAACGAAACCACAGGTCTGGCCCTGGCTCAGGAATACATTCCTGATCTGATTATCTACAACCATGCCACCGAGCAAATGAATCCCCAAGAGGTCGAAGAGATCTTACAATCGGATATCGACACGGCGGCGATCCCTGTTATCTGTGTGATTTCAGAAGAAATGTACACCTTTAAAATGCTCGAGAAAAATTTTGATCCCGAGCGTTTTCTGATCAACCCCTTCCGACCCGAAGAGCTGATGCTCAAAGTCAATCAACACCTGCCGATCAGCACCGCTTACCGCCACATGGCTGTGGCCAGTTCCCCGGTGATTAGCAATGTCAATATCCCCGCCCATTATTACGACAGTATCACCGGCCTGCCCAACCATATTTTGTTGCACCAGGTTTTGATCGAAGACGTGCAGACCACACCCACGGAATTTTTGGTCGGCGTGCTGGTGATTGACCTCGACCGCTTCCGCACGATCAACGACGCTCTCGGCCATGACAATGGCGATCTGCTGCTCAAAGCGATCAGCCAGCGCCTGATCAATTGCGTGGGCGGCAATGAGCGGGTATTTCACCTCGGCGAAGACAAATTTGCGGTGCTGCTGCCCGATCTGATTCAGGAACAAGACGCTGCCAAGGTCGCCAACGATATCATCCACGAGATCAAACAGACCATTCCCTTTCAAGACCACGAACTCCATATCACCGCCAGCATTGGTATCAGCCTCTATCCGACTGACACCACCGAGATCAAAAAGCTGCTGCGCTGCGCAGAAACCGCCATGTATCAGGCCAAAGAGCAGGGCCGCAATACCTACGAGTTTTATTCCAGTTTTATCCGCAGCAAGGCTTACGACCGCCTCAACCTCGAAAGCGGCTTGTACCGCGCACTCAAACACGACGAATTTAAGCTCTATTACCAGCCCAAGGTCGATCTGGCCCAAAACCGCGTGGTCGGTATGGAAGCCCTGATTCGCTGGCACCACAAAGATTTTGGCTGGGTCTCTCCCACCCAATTTATCCCTCTGGCTGAAGAAACCGACCTGATCCTGACCATTGGTGAATGGGTCCTGCACGAGGCCTGCCGCCAGAACAAATACTGGATGGAGCAGGGCTACCCCGAACTCTGCGTGACGGTCAATGTCTCGGGCCAGCAATTCAAACGCATGGACATCGTCAAATTGGTCAATCACGTGCTCGAGGAGACCCAAATGCCACCGGAATGCCTGCAATTGGAATTGACCGAAAGCGTGCTGATGAAAAATATCAGCAATACGGTCGTGAAACTGGGTGATCTCAAAAAACGGGGCGTCTCGATTGCGGTTGACGATTTTGGCACGGGTTATTCTTCGCTGGCCTATCTCAAACGCTTTCGCCTGGACACCCTCAAGATCGACCAGTCTTTTGTGCGGGACATCGACAACGACTCCGACGACGCGGCGATTGTCTCGGCGATTATCAATATGGCCCACAGCTTGGGCATGACCGTGGTTGCCGAAGGGGTAGAGACGCGCAAGCAGCTCGACTTTTTGCGCCTTCACAATTGTGACCAGATTCAGGGCTATTATTTTGCCAAGCCCCTGCCCGCTGAAGACTTTGCCAAATTGCTCGATCGCGAATATGATGAAAATCTCCAGGCCCGAGACACGTTGCTTGCGGCCACAGCAGACGAGCCTGAGGTCTTTCCGCTGACCATGCCTGCTGACGATTAAATCGTTCATCATCGCCACTGAATGTATCGCTTTCCCGACGGGTTTTTACTCTCCGCCTTTGGTTCTGCCGCACAGGATTTGCAAGGCCCCTCTGCGCTGATTCAATTGCGCTCGGTCAGTAAGACCTTTAAAAACCGCGAAGTGTATACTTTGCCCAATTATGTCTTGTTTATTCCCCTGCTCGGGCAAAAGATTTTTTATGCCCAAGCCCAGGCCTATCCAGTGGAGGCCGGAGAGGTTCTGTTTATTCGTCCCCAGGCCCCGATCAGCTGCGATCTGGTGCGTTTGGATCAGGGGCAATTTGAAGCCCTGATGTTTTTTATGGAGCCCGACTTTATCACGCAGATCTTGCAGAAATACCAAATCCACTTAAAACCCGCAACAAACCAGATGCAAGATATTTGCAAGGTGATGGTCACGCCCCTGCTGCAAAACTGTATTGAATCGCTCTTGCCGCTCTATGTGCAAAGGCCCAAACATGCAGAGGCCTTGATTCAGCTCAAAATGGAAGAATTGCTGCTGAGTTTGCTCGAAAGTGAGGACGCGCAGGCCCAGGCCCTGTTTGCGCTTTTGGCCGGAGCTGGCAAATCTGAATTGCAAAGCTATTTGGAGCTGATTGAACACTGTCTCGCTGAGCCCATGACTGTTGAACAAATGGCGCACAAACTGCACCAAAGCCCTTCGTTGTTTAAAAAAGAATTCAAGCGGCACTTTGGCCTGCCTCCCGCCCAGTACATCTTGGACAAACGCCTGGAGCGGGCTGCACAAATGCTGCGTTTGAGTGAGCAGAGCATGACTGAAGTGGGCTTGGCCAATGGGTTTGAGAGCACTTCGCACTTTATTCAGTGTTTTAAAAAACGCTTTGGCTGTACACCTCGGCAGTACAAAATGTCCAAATTGGATGGTTTTTGAACCAATTCTGATAGTGGCGGCTTGGGATAAGTATTAACCTTAAATTAATACAAACACAAAGTGAATTTCCAAGGAGCCCTTCCGATGCAACGCCTCTTCTTCGTCTTGATCGCCCTGAATCTCAGCCTGACGGCCTGTCAGAGCCAAATCCCGCTGGCAACCAATCCAGCCGCCCTGCGCAGTTCTGCGTTTTTACCCCCCGAGCCCGGCACTGCGCCCAAACCCAATCCCTGTGTGAACGCTCAGGCGATTCTGCCACCGGGCTTGAATCCCAAACCGGGCTGTCCTTGCTCAGGAATCAAACCCCGTGCGTTTATTCCGGTTGAACCGGGGATGCCTGGGAATCCGCTGAAGCCGAAGCCGGGGTGTTAGGGTCGTCGGCATCTCATTGGAGATGATAAAAACTGGCGGTTGTTCAGGGCAGATCGTTCCTATTGCCCTCTCTTTTCAAGTGCTTGGCCAACACGCAGTGCCCCTTTCAATTTTGTGAGGATTTGCTGAATGGCTGGATAGCGGTCATGAATCGATCAGAAATTTAGAATGAGTGCTTGACAAATTTTAAAGTAATCGATTAGAGTCAAAAATACGCAGCAAAAAACGCTGTTTCAAAAATAAAGATAACGAAAGGTATAAAACGATGAGCAACAAGATGTCATTACAACTGCAATTGTGTCTGCTCAGGTTGATGGGTGCTTCATAGCCCAGATCAATCAGTTTTGTACTGAGAGAGAACCGGGAAGCGCCCACAAGCCTTCCCGGTTCTCTCTTTTTTGTTTGTGTGAACGTTGAAAACAAAATACAAGTCGGCGTGTCCGAGCGGTTAAGGAAGCAGTCTGCAAAACTGTTGGGGAAACCCGTCGTGAGTTCAAATCTCACCGCCGACTCTGAAGTTGCTCCCATCACATGGGTGAAAATGGGCAACTTCTCTTTTGTGCGCGAGTGAAGGGAATTTGGCATACCTCAGATACTCAGAATATCTGGTTTAAGCGTTCGAGTCGCTTCTCGCGTACCTTTTAAGCCGCAATACCCCAATTGGCAGAGGGGGAATAGGTCGAGAGCCTATACAGTGAAAGTTCGAGTCTTTCTTGCGGCATTCAGTCCCTGTGGCGTAACAGGTAGCCGCATCTGCCTTAAGAGCAGACGTTTATACGTGGAGGTTCGAATCCTCTCAGGGACACTCTGTCGGAATGGGGGAATTGGTAGACCCGGTAGGCTCAAACCCTGCTGCTTTAAAAAGCGTGAGAGTTCGAATCTCTCTTCCGATATTGACTTATCAACGAAAGGAGGGTTCTTTGTCGGTCCGTTTTTAGCACATTCAGGAGACCAATCCGTGTCTGCCATTGACAGCCTTTTATCAGCAACCGCTTTGGCCCACAACCTCGTACTCATAACCCGCAATACCCGAGACAGGGAAGCCTCTGGTGTGCCCTTGCTGAATCCGTGGGAGCGAGCTGAATAAGTTTCACAAAACTCACCCGAGGGATTGCATTCATGATTTGAATGTGTTTTTATGGAAGAAGTTTAGGGTCTGGATTCCGCCGCAAGAGAATCCTTCACACCATGGATTTTCAGTTCAAATCCTTTTCAGACGTTTTACATCATTTCTACCGAAGAAAAACCCCACCGCTCTTACGTTCAGATTTCGATCCCAAAGCTATCAAAAATGAGATAAATCGCACTCACGACTCCCGAGAGCAAGCCATGGCACTCAAAATATTGGGTCTGCGGGGAGATCAACAGGATTTGCCCTTTCTGCAAGCGCTGTGCCAGCACAGTGATATCCAGATAGCTTCAGCAGCTGCTGAGGCCTTGTTTTGCCTTTGCTGCAAAACCTTGCCGCCGATGCTTGCTCCCCTGATGCAGACGGAGTTGCCTGATCTTTGCCATTATTTTATCCTGAGAAAACTGGGTGGATGGCTGGATATTACAACAGCTAAACCCAACCCGTGGCCAAATCACACACTTTTGCTCGCACATCTGGCCCCTTATTTTGAGTGGCTGCTTGAACAGGGCTCGCTTTCGAGAAAAATCCAAACCACCATGTTGCTCTGCCGCAGTGGGCAGCTCCAGTTTTTGCCCCAGATGGCGTTGCTGCTGGAGATCGATACACAGATCCCGTTTATGGATTGGGACGAGCTGTTTGATGTTCTCACGGGGCTCATATGTTTAACATCAAACAGCTCGTCCCAATCGATACACAGATCCCGTTTATGGATTGGGACGAGCTGTTTGATGTTAAACATATGAGCCCCGTGAGAACATCCGCAGCCGACATCCCTGAAGAGGAGCTAGAAAGATTTTATGCGCAAAGTCGCAGCAGAAGAGCTTTTAATGCTTTTTTTCATATTGTGGATCGCACACAGCCCCTCCGCGATGCAATGGTACGCTGGCTGAATGAACTGGATGCAAAAGCAGCCCAGCCCTATCTTAAGCCCTGGCTGGCTTCGCTGGGATGGAAGGCCTTTTTCGATTGGTATCGCAATGCACGCAATCTGCCTGAGCTTTATCATCAGGCAGATCTTGCACCTGTTCTGGCTCATTCCAATCCGATATTTCGCATGGCCGGAGCAGATATCCTGGATCGGCTTGAAAGATTACAGCAATTGCCTCAAAGCATCACCGAGACCAAATGGTTGGAATACCTCCCAGACGAAGGCATGGCACAGGAAATGGAAGATCGGTGGCTGCTCCAAGAAATCTTAGAAAGCAGGTTTGAGGCAGGTCTGCTCACTCCCACGCTGGGCAAAGCCCTTCAGACTTACAACCATCCCTGGCTAAACACCCTTGGGCGGGCTGTCTGCCAATCAGAGCAGGAGACGTTTTCGGCCCAAGAACCGCCACCGAAAATACATAGCTTGCTCGAAAATGAAAAAAATCGAATCGAAAATGAAAAAAACCGAAAGATAGCTCAAAGCCGCACAGCCCAACAATGGCTGGATGCCCTCTGCCAGCTGGATGACAAAGAACTGGCTTATCAAGCAGCTACCAGTCTGTGTTTGCTTGATGCCCGTTTCTGCCTGCCCAATATTTTAGATTTTCTGAAATTGGCCTATACCCATATTTCCCCTGACGCCAATGAAGAAATACAGCATAGGCCTCAGCTTTCTGTTTTCGCAGAACTCGGAGATGCTGCTTGGATACCAGCTCTATTGGACTTTATCTCTGAACAGAAAGCGCTCAGCTATTCTGATACCCATAATCTTGTGAATCATATTATCGGTCCCTGGCTCAAACCAGAACATGGCTTGCTGCTCTGGGATACTTTTCGCTCAACAAAAGCGTCTGACAAACAAGCTGTATTTTTAGAAATGCTCTGTAAAATTGCTGACCGAAACTGGATGCCCCAGCTGATACCATTGCTGGAAGAGTCCGATTCAGACTTGGTCGACCAAGTCTCAGAATGGCTTACACCCTTGGTCAAACCAGAAGATTTTGCACTGCTAAAGCCCTATTTAAGCCCCGAACATCCTGCATTCAAAAAGACTTTCTGGCTGTTAGAACAGATGGCTTCAGAAGAGGTCAAAATCCATGTCCGGTCTATTTTAGACACCTACCTGTTTCGAGATCAACTATTTTTCTCAGCCCTACTCTGGCAATAAACAGGTCTCTTTCCATCCCGTTTTCAGCAGCAAGTATCCTCCGTTGGCCAAGGGCCTGATAAGAGAGGGCATTAGGAGCCCCGCCGTGCCAGGATGGCAAAAGGCGGGGTGACTGACAGAGAGCGCGCACACGATGTGCGCAGCGAGCGGCCCGAACGTCAGGCCCTTGTGCCAACCGGAGCAACTAACCACTTCTGAAAACCCCATGAACGCCCAACCCTCAGCACAGACACGCCTCTCTCCAGAGAAAAAAAGCTGTTCCCAGGCACCAATACTGCGCGCAGAAAAAAACCAGCGCAAAACACTGGAAAGTTTCCACCCCCCAATGGTATGCTCATCTTCAGACAGAGCAGCGCAGAGACAGGTTACTTCGGAGTCTGCCGGTTGCAAAACCGTGTTGGTGCAAGTCCAACTCCTCCGACTTCAACGGGGGATGGCGAAAGTAGCAGACGCAGCAGATGTATAGTCCTGGCTCGCTTTTTTCTCTCTGTCTTATCCTTCAGCCAATTCAGCCAATTCCAACCAGCGCAATTCTTTGCTTTCGATCTCAGTCTCGAGTTCCCCAAAAGCCGCTGAGAGTTTCTGCAAACTGCCCGCCCCCAAATCGCCCGGATTGGCCAATTCCGCCTCCATCTGCTGTTTGCGCGTCTGCAATTGCTCCAGCTCTTGCTCCAGCCCCTCATACTCTTTTTGCTGCTTGTAACTCAACTTGGGCTTGTTTTCCCGTGGTGGCTTGCGCTCCAGCGGTTTGTCTTCTTTGACTTTGTCCTCTTTGGCCTGTTGGCGCAGGGCCTTTTCTTGCTCCTGCTGCGCCAGCCAATAGTCGGTATAATTGCCGGGGAAATAAAGCACCTGACCGTCGCCCTCAAAGACAAAGAGGTGATTGACGAGGCGGTCCATAAACCAGCGGTCATGCGAGACCACCAGCAAATTGCCTTTGAAGTCCTGGAGAAAATCCTCAAGCACCTCAATCGTGGCAATATCCAGATCGTTGGTGGGTTCATCCAGAATCAAGAAATTGGGGTTTTTCAGCAGCACCGTGAGCAGATACAAGCGCCGCTTCTCACCCCCACTGAGGGTTGAGACTTGGCGCCAATGCACCGGCGCAGGAAAGAGAAAGCGCTCCAGCATCTGGGCGGCCGTGATCTGGCCTCCGCCGCGCACGGGCAAGACCTCGGCAATTTCTTTGATCACCTCAATCACCCGCTGGTCGTTGCGAAAGTGCATATTCTGCTGGCGGTAATAGGCCAATTCTACTGTTTCGCCGAGTACAACCTCGCCCTGATCCAGCGGCTGTTCACCCACCAGCAAATTGAGGAAGGTACTTTTACCACTGCCATTGGGGCCCACCACGCCGATGCGGTCGCCTTTGGAAAAGTCATGGCTGAAATCTTTTAAAACGACTTTGTCGCCAAAGGCCTTGGCCAAATGGTGCAATTCAAGAATTTTGCCCCCGAGGCGGGGCATGAGAATATCCAGGCTCAAAGCCCCTTCGCCAGAGACGGATTCGAGTTCATCTTGGAGCGAGAGGAAGGCCTCCGAGCGGGCCCGTGACTTGGTGCCACGCGCACGGGGCTGTTTGCGAAACCAGGCCAATTCGCGCCGGTAGCGGTTGCGGGCCACTTCGGTTTCGCGGGATTCGCGTTCGAGGCGGGCGTATTTTTGCGCCAAATAATCGCTGAAGCCGCCGCTGACCCGGTAGAGTTGCCCCTGTTCGAGTTCGAGAATTTCATCGCAGACCGCTTCGAGAAAATAGCGGTCGTGGGTGACCATCAGCAGAGTCATCGACTGGCTCGTGAGGTATTGCTCCAGCCATTCCATCATGTCGAGGTCGAGGTGGTTGGTCGGCTCATCCAGAATCAAGAAATCCGGGGCATCGAGCAGGGTTTGGGCCAGCGCAATGCGGCGCTTTTGGCCCCCCGACAAAACCGCCACAGGCTGTTCCAGGCCATCAATTTTGAGGCGCGAGAGAATCTGCTGGGCCATAACCTGGTAATCCCAGGCATGTAAGCGTTCCACCTCGGCATAGGCCCGCTGAATCTGGGCGGTGTCTTGGCTTTTCAGCGCCACTTCGTAAGCGTGAATGGCCCTGAGTTCGGGGCGCTCTGAGGCATAAAGCGCCTGCATCACGGTGTGTTCGGGGTTGAGTTCGGGCTCTTGTGGTAAAAATCCAACACGAATATCTCGGGCCCACTCAATCCGCCCCTGATCGGCAGGTTCTTCACCAGCCAGAATGCGAATCAGGGTGGTTTTGCCCGTGCCGTTGCGGGCCACCAAAGCCACCCGCTGGCCTTTGCTGAGCGAAAAAGCCACGTCGTTGAACAAAACTTTGTCATGGTATGCCTTGGACAGGCTGTCTACACGCAGATAAAACACAGGGGCCTCCAGAAGGGGAATACTCTATTCTGCCACAGGCCAGGAAAGATGCGGGCAAATGCACAATTCACACGCATCAGTCTGAGACGAATTCTCGGCCTAATTTTGAGATTAATTCTGCGCCAAGGCGCAAGCCGCTTCCACTTTGAGCTGGCAGGCCTTTTGGTAGCTCTGTTTGGCCTCTGCGCCTTTGCCCGCTTGGGTCTGAATCTGACCCAATTGGAGCCAAGCGGGGCCGTAGTCTGGCTGCAAGCCCAGGGCTTTTTCCAGGTCGGCCTGGGCCAAATCGTATTTTTTCTGGTTCAGATAGACCTCTGCGCGCGAGCTGAGAATGTCTGGCGAGTCGGGAAAGGCCTTGAGCACCGTTGCATATTCGGCCAAGGCCTCTTCGTGCCGCCCGGTCCAATTGTAAATATCTCCCCGCATCACATGGGCTGCCAAAACCCGTGGATCGAGTTCGAGAATGCGGGTGGCATCAGCCAGGGCGATCTCGTATTGTTTACTCTGGATCGCCAAGACCGCCCGCGCTTTAAAGGCCTGCAGAAACTTGTCGTCAGCCTTGACGGTGGCAGTATAAGCGGCAATGGCTTTATCAGGCTGCCCCTGGTTTTCATGAATCTGGCCGATATAAAAATGGGCTGAGGCATTGCCCGGTGCCTGCTTTGTAATCCACTCAAAATCTGCCAGGGCCTGGGGAAAATTTTTGAGTTGGGCATGGGTCAGGCCGCGATTGCCATAGGCATCGAGAAAATTTGGCTGCAGCGCAATCGCCTGGTCAAAGGCCTGCAACGCCTGATCAGATTTGCCCATTTGATTCAGGGCAATGCCACGCAAATTCTGACTTTCGGCACGCTGGGGCTCCAAAGTGAGGGCCTGTTCAAAATCTGCCAGGGCTTTGACGGGCTCCCGCACTTCGAGGTAGAGGCGGCCACGGCTATTGAGAATCGCCGCTTGGCTGATCAGCGGAAAATCTGTCGAAACGGGACTTTTGACACTCAGGGCTTGGCTATACGCGGCCAGGGCCTTTTCAAAATCCCCCTGGGCGGCATAGAGATCGCCCATATTGGTATAGGGGTTGGGACTGTCTTGGTGTTTGAGAGAGGCCTGAAAGCGCTCCAAAGCTTTGGCTGGCTGGTTTTGAGCGGCATAGACCAAGCCCTGATTGTTGTAGGCGTCGGCCAGATTAGGTTGGTATTTGATCGCCTGTTCAAAATGTGCCAAGGCCTCAGCATAACGATCCTGGGAATAGTCAATCACACCGAGATAATTGTAAATCCGGGCAAACTCTTGAGGGGTTGCCGGTTTGAACTGCAGGGCCTGTTTAAAATCTGCTTGGCTGGCCGGGTATTGCCCACGGGTATAATAATAAATGCCACGGGCCGTCAGAATTTCTGGGTTTTTGGGATCGCGTTTGAGGGCCTGGGTCAAATCTTCCAGGGCCCCTTCGTTCTGTTTGAGGATGATCCGCAACAGGCCACGGGTAAGGTAGGCATCGCCATAATTGGGATCGGCTTTGAGGGCCTGAGTCAGATCTTCGTGGGCCAAGTCCAGCTTGCGCCAGACCATTTGTACCTTGGCTCGGCCATTGAGCGCGGCGGCATGGTTGGGTTTAAGTTTGAGTGCTTGGTTGAACTGGGCCAGGGCCTTGTCAAATTGATTCAGACCGCCATAGGCCCGCCCCAGGCGCACATAGGCTTCGGGATCTTTGGGGGCCTGTTTGACGGCCTTTTGGCTGAGTTCCAAGGCTTTTTGCCATTGACTGGCTTTGAGGGCCTGATCCGCCGCTTGCAACAGAGAGGCTGTCGTAACGGCAGGCGGCTTGCTCGGGGCTGACCAAACTGTCCCAGAGGCGGCCAGGCCTGCTGAATGGATCAAAATACTCAAAACCAATAGGCGTGTCAGTTTTATCATGGGTGCTTGCACTTACTCTCTCAGGCTTTCTCTGGCGATTTACTTGCTTCAACCCATTCAAAAAACGGGCATTCTTACCATAATAACACCCACAGACCCCGCTTCGGTTTCTGCTACAATGAAAGGCATGAAATCTGTATTGATCTCTCTTTCTACGGTTCTCTCCGCAGTGTTTTGGCTCCAGGCTCATCCTGCTTTGGCCATTCTGGGCGAAGATTATCTCATGATGCGCACGTATTTCCACAAACCTCGGCGCTATGATCCCATCCATGAACCCAAATTTAAGAGTTTTGCCGAATTGCGCCAAGAAATGCGGCCGATTCATGTCCATTTTTTTGCCAATGCCGAAGGCAAGATCAGCAAAGAATTCTGGAGTGCCGACGCCAGCCCTTGGACCTTTGCGCAGGCCAATAAAATCCGCGATGCGATCATGCGCCGCAGCCACAGCAGTGCCTCGGGCAACAGCCTCGGCCTAATTTGGTATTATAGCGATGGCGCGCGTGTGATGTACCGGGTGATTGGCAATCGCGTGATCAGCATTATGGCCGTCGATAAAGACTTTAACCCAGGAGATCTGGGCAAAATGCCGCAGTGGTTTGCCCCCGCCACAGCCAAACCCCAATTTCCCAAAAATCTACCGCCCGCTTCCCCTGCTGCACCGGCATCACCGGCCCCCAAGGTCAGCCCTCCCCCCGCACAGCGATGAAAAAAAATACGTGGCTTTTGTCTGGCCTGACCTATCTCAGTCTGTGTTTTTCGGCTTCGGCTCAACCTGCCTGTTTGGGGCTGCTGACCGAGTGGCAGCTCAAAGCCCATTCTCCCGATAATCACAAAATCCTGCGCCAGCAATTTCTAGAACGCCTGTCTTTTGAGCATCGGGCGCTGGGCCTGGAGCTAGATGAGCCACAGGTTTTGCCTCACCCAGAGCCGGATCATCTGCTGCTGTGTCTCAGCGAAAACTACCCATTGCAACAGATATTGGCCAAGCGGCAGCAAAAAACAAGCTTCGAAATTCGCCAGCCAATGAAAGGCACCCAAGACCTCTGGGCCCCCACAGGTCTGAACGGTTCTCAGCTGCTCAAAGTTAACCTTAAAAAGCAACCCGAACCCGGTCTCGAAATCCAATTGGACCACAATGGCAGCCTGATTCTGGCCCGTTTGAGTGTGGGGCTGCTCAAACAAAAAATGGGGCTGTATTTAAATGACCAGCTCTTAATCGCCCCCCAGGTCATGTCGGTAATTACCGATGGGCGCCTGCTGATCACAGGTTCGGATCTCAAAGCCCTGGAAAATCTGGCCCAAAAACTCGAATCGGCCCGTATGCCTTGGCCCGATCTGGAATTATTGGCCATTGAAGTGGGGCACTACAGCGAGGCCTTGCAAAAACAAGTGCCGCCGGAGTTGCAGGCCTTGCTCAACAAGCACTATCCCGGCTGGTATTTTCCCAAAGGCCTCAGTGCCATTGGCCAAGAGCATTATTGGCAAGAAAAACCGCCTTTTACCCCTTTTTGGATCAAAGGTGATTTTGATGGCAACGGCACAGAAGACCACGCCCTGCAAATTCGCCACCCCGCAGGCAAAGAGGGCAGCCGCGAGACCATTCTGATCCTGAGTCGCCAAAAAACCAGCCAAAACGCAGGCCAAAATCCAGGCAAAAACGCAGCCCAATACCTGCCCTTGGTGCTAGATCAAACCGCACCTGCCCATTTGCGCTCTTGGTCGGAAGCCTCGCTCTGGCGTTACCCCGCAGGCAGCAAAATGTACAATTTTGAAACCAAAAAAGAATTTATCACCGCCCACGAAACCCTGGCCTTGCACTTTTGGGGCAAAGGGGCCATGGCCTGGACGTGGGACGGAACCAGCTTCAAAGACATCACCATTGGCGACTGATAGGCCTCAGCCCAAATGAAAAGCCCCTGCTAAAACGCAGGGGCTTTGTTTTAATCCAGATTTTGATTCAGAGACTGAATCAGTGGTGCATTTTGATTTCGACGCGTTTTTCTACTTGCATCGAACCGTGGCCATCACCTTCATCCATGCCATGGGGGTGGGTCAGGGCCATACCCATTTCCATCATGTCAGAACCCATGATCACCATCTCAGCATTTTTTTCTTTCATGCCTTTGAGAATGGCATCATTGCCCGCTTGCAGCAAGGAGTGCGCAGATTTAGGCACCAAAGCCATTTCTTTGTGGCAAACGCCCATGTAACTGTCATGGGTGGCTTTCATGTCTTTCATCATTTTTTCCATGTCGGCCACTTCTTTGTCGGACATTTGGGTATCCCCAACTTTGGCGTGCATAACTTTGTGTTTCATTTCATGCATCATCATTTTCATGCCTTTCATGCTCATATGGTGCATGTGCATGCCTTTTTTGAGGATCTTGGCGCCTGTCATCATCATCTTGTGATCTTTTTTCTTGGCACCTTCTTCGACCATCATATTGCCGGCTTGCAGGAGATCGAGGGAGCGCTCAGCATAGGCTTTGCCATCCATCATTTCTTCGGCGGACATTTTGCTGTGGCCAGCGCTTTGGTGGTGATCGCCGCCACCTTGATGGTGGTCTGCAAAAGCAGGTTGCATAGCGGCCATCAGGGCCGTTGCGGTGATTGCGGTTAAAAGTGTTTTTTTCATTTTGTTTCTACCTCTAGATATGTCTCTTTCGGATCTCTGGGATCACTATAGCGCAGTTTGGTCTAAGATGGGAAAGCTCAGTATAATCAAGAGACACCCACCCCAATGCTAGAGGTATTATCATGTCCGAAACACCCCCCGATTTAAACGAAGCTCTGTATCACGCGATTTGGCAAAAACAGCTTGAAAAAGTCAAAGAACTGCTGGCAGCCGGGGCCAATCCCAACCTGGCACACCCAATGCAAACCCCGGCCCTGCATTGGGCGGCAACCTATGGCAATTTGGAAATCGTCAAAGAATTGCTGGCAGCCGGAGCTGACATCAACGGGTTAGACAACCCCACTTACGAAGAGACCCCGCTGTTTAAAGCCCTGCGCAACCGCCAAAGTGAAATTGCCCTGTTTTTGCTCAACCATGGCGCCAAACACTCACTCAAGAACAAGTGGGGCGACACCCCTTTGCACCTTGCGGCTGGCCATTCCAGCTTGCCCCTGCTGGAGATTTTAATCGGCGATGGGCTCTATTTAAATCGCCGCAATCAATATGGCGTCACCCCCTTGCAGCAGGCAGCCCGGCTGGGTGATTTGGTCATGCTCAAATATCTGATCGCAGCGGGGGCCGACCCCGAAAAAAAATCAGCCCAGGGCCAAAATGCCTTGGTTTTGTCGGTGATGTCGGACAACCCAGAGGTCTTTGAGTATTTACGTGCCCTAAGCCAGCATGACAGCCCCAAAATAGACAGAGAATGTCTGAAAATGGCGATCCAATATTACCGACCAGCTTTGGTTGCCCACCTGCTGCGAGACGAAGATTTAGCCGGTCCGCTCACCCCAGGGCACCCCCTTTTGCTGGCTTTGCCTTACGGCTATGAGCCGATCTTAAAGTTCTTTCAAGGGCACCTCAATACCACCAATGCACAAGGTGATACATTGCTAATAATGGCAATCGAAGCCAATTGGAGTGCCAGTGTCCAGTGGTTGCTTAAAAATGGCGCGGATCCAGAATTGCGCAATTTACAAGGTCAGACAGCGCTGGCCAAAGCCTTGGAAAAAGGCAATTTGCAGCTGACTGAATGGCTTTTAAAAAACATTCAAGACCCCGACAGCTATTTGCCCCCCGGCCAGTCTTGCTTGGCATTGGCACAACGCAGTGGAAACGCGGATTTGGTCAGAGTCTTGCTGCTGGGGGGGGCCCAAATGGGCAAAGCAAAAGCCCAAATCTGGGTGGACAATGCCCTCTATCTTCACAAGGCGTCTAAGCTCATGCTGGCTCCAGGCCAGGGGGCTTTGCCCTTGCCGGGTCAGTACCTGGTCGGGCTGCAGAAGAATATCGAGAGCCTGGGCTTTGTGCTCTCTCCAGCCCTGGCTGAGCGGGTTTTAACCCTCTCAGAGTCAGAACTCAAAGAATTTTACCTTGCGCTGATCCCCCTGCTCAAGCAAATGGTGGGCGCCCATAAAAATTTTAACCCGATGTACCCCAATTTCCCGGAACAGGTCATGAATATGCCCCAATGGGAATTGCACCTCAATGCCCTGCTGCATTATTGGGGCGACGCGATTGGCAAACGCATTCTGCCGCACTATGAAAAAGCCAAACGCCCAGCCCTGCAAGACGAAACCCCACTTAAACAGATAGATTTGGGCGACAGTGCAGATTTTATGTTGATCTTTAAACGCCTGCAACTGGCCCGCATGGCCCTCAGCCCCGAAGACAAAAAGCACCTGGAATGGTTTGTCGCCAGCCGGGGAGAGGCCATTGTGCCCTATCTCGAAGCCCATTTGCCGCAACGCGAAAATGCAGCTTTGCTGGTGGCCGCCCTGCTGCAATACCTCAAAAAAGCAGATCAGCAAGCAGATGCGCAAACAAACCCGCAAACAAACTGGCAAATGGACTTGGCGGCAAACTATCTCAAAAACGGAACCGATGTCTTGCGTCTGGCCACCGCTCTCTCCAATGGCGACGTCAGTCTGGCTGAAAATACCCGCTTTGTGAGCTTTTCCAAGCCCATCCGCCGCTTGCTCTTGGGCCAATTGGAGCGTATGGAAGACCTGGCTGAGGCCCTGCAAAAACGCCCAGAGCCCTTTAAACGGCTGGCCGAGCGCCTGCACCCAGGCGAGTACAAGACCCGCTTTCCCAAAACCTTTGAAGTCTTTAAGGCCCTGCGCCAAGGTCAAAAAATGCCGACCTTTGGGCGCTCTGTCGAAATGGCTTTGGCGGAACGCGAGATAGCCACCGCCCTGGCGCTTTTGCAGACCCGGCCGGGAGAATTTGCCCGCCGCCTGGATCATTTATTGCGCCTGAGCCCCCAAGCAGAAAGTGTCTTGGGTCCCTTTGCAGCTTTGGCAAAGGGCTTACCCAGCCCTCTTTTATTGCAGGTCATGGCCCATTTTCAGGGCCGCTTGGCACCGGCTGAATTGCGGGTCTTTTTTCCCAAAGGCGAAGTGGCCAAATTGCAGGCCATCGACAATACCCTGCCGCCTTTGGCTGATGCTGTTTGCGAAGCGGTTATCACGCTCTGTAAACAGGCGCTGGTCAAACAATACAGCCTGCGCACGCCCCTGGGCAAGGTCTATTTAGACGCGGCAGTGAACGCCTTTAAGGTGCCTTTTGCCCTGCGCTCGGCGTCCAAAGCCCTGCGCACCGTGGCACGGGGCAGCCGGGTGGAATTGGGGGTGGGCGAGACCGTTCGCTTTTTTATTTGGTGGACAGATGGCCTCAGCCGCACAGATTTGGATCTCAGTGCCCTGAGCCTGAATGCCGACTTTGAATACCAGAGCACCCTGGCCTATTACAATCTGAAAGAGATCGGCGGCTGCCACAGTGGAGATATTACCTCTGCGCCCGAGGGCGCATCGGAGTTTATCGACATTCACATTCCCACCTTTTTAAGCAGTGGCAGCCGCTACCTGTTGATGGTGGTCAGTTCGTTTACCGAACAGGCCTATTGTGATTTGCCTGAGTGTTTTGCCGGCGTAATGCTGCGCCAATTTCCGAACAGTGGCGAGATCTACGAACCGCGCACCGTGCTGAATAAATTTGACCTCAGCGCCAATACCCAGATCGCCATTCCGCTGATCTTGGATTTGCAAACCAAGCAGATGATCTGGACCGATCTGTCCCTCAAAAAGAACCCCAACCACGTCAATAACGTTCACAGCAACCGCTCCAGCCTGTCGCTGCTCTGCCAGGCCATGACCCAATTGCAAAAGCCCTCGCTCTACCAATTGCTTGAATTGCAGATTGACGCACGGGGCAGCCGGGTGTACAATCGCGAAGAGGCAGATACGATTTTTTCGCTGGATCAGGGCATCACGCCTTGGGACACCGATCAAATTGTTTCAGACTTTCTCTGACCGCAGCCAAACAGAGGGCTATCCAGGCGCTTCCTTCAAAGCTGATAACTTTCCAGTGCCAGGGCTCTCCCTCTGCTTCGCTGTGTTGGCTGTTTCCTCAGCAAACAGAGGGCTATTGGGCTGCTTCCTTCACCAAAAACTCCCATTTTTCCCAGCGGCCCAGCTCTCCCTCTGTTTCCTGGGGAAAGCCCTTTCAAACCAAGCTGCTTCTGGTCTGCTTTTGATCTGCTTCTGGTCCACTTCTGGGAGCTTTGCGCGGAAAATGGCAATTCAGGGACAGCGGCTGAGCAGGGGGGCCTTGAGTGCCCCGCGCTGAGAAACCCGAATATACGTGCTCTGGTAATCAGAGTAGACCGTGAGATAGTCGGCAGGCCCTGCATCCAACCTAAATTCAGACCCATGACAGGCCTTGCGTTTGGCAAAGGCCATTTTGACATGTTTGGGAGTAACTTGGCTGCGGGTGGCGATGACCAAAAACCAATTGAGTTCTTGGGTTTCGCGGTACCCCAATTTGTCGTAGGGCTGATGCAATTTGAGCAGCGCCGACTCAATCGTTTTGCCATTCAAGCCAAACTCCACACTGGCCACCAATTGGGCAGCTTGGCCTTCGCTGCCATAGAGGTAAAGATGGGGATCTTCGAGCGAGACCGGACGGCCCTGAAAGCCCAAGAGGGTGTTGTAACGTCGGGCCAAAAAGGGTTTAAAACTCTCCATTGAAAAAGGAGTACCCAACTGGCTGAAAGCCGGAAGGGTACTCCCCCAAACCAGACTGAAAGAAATCAGGCTGGCCCAAAATTTCATTAGATGCGACGGCGATTCTGGCGATTTTTGAGCAATTCCACCACCCGCAAACGGGTAGCAGCGCGCTGCAAATCGGCCAGTGAATCCGCGGAGGCCAAAGCCTTTTCACCGGCTTTTTCACTCATGCGGGCCTGGGCCTTTTTCATGGACTCTTTGGCTCTGAATTCATCAATATCTGTCGCCAACTCAGCACTTTCGGTCAGAATTGTGGCGTGATTGTGGTGGTATTCCAAAATCCCGCCCATGGTCGTGATAAAGTCACGCTGACCTGCGTGCTGGTATTCCACAAAGCCGAAATCTATTTTCATAAACACGGGCACGTGGCCGGGCAGAATCCCAATCGAGCCATCGGGGCCCATGATTGAGAGAAATTCGACCGGAGAGCTGAAAATGGTGCCCGAAGGGCTGACCACGTCCAGTTGGATTTCACGTTTGGACATTTTAAACCGCCTTACAGAGACTTGGCTTTTTCACGGGCTTCTTCAATGGTTCCGACCATATAAAAAGCCTGCTCAGGCAGGTCATCGTGTTTGCCATCGAGAATTTCGCGAAAGCTGCGCACGGTGTCTTCGAGTTTGACGTAGGCACCGGGGAAGCCTGTGAAAATTTCGGCGACGTGGAAGGGCTGGCTGAGAAATTTCTGCAATTTACGGGCACGGGAAACACTCATCTTATCTTCTTCAGAGAGTTCTTCCATCCCCAGAATGGCGATGATGTCCTGCAACTCTTTATAACGTTGCAACACTTGCTGAACGCCCCGAGCCGTATTGTAATGATCTTCGCCCAAAACCTCAGCTTTGAGAATCTGAGAAGAGGAGTCCAGGGGATCCACAGCGGGGTAAATTCCCAACTCGGAAATTTTACGCGACAAGACGGTGGTAGCACCCAAGTGAGCAAAGGTGGTCGCAGGGGCGGGGTCGGTCAAGTCATCTGCAGGCACGTAAACGGCCTGAATCGAGGTGATCGAACCAGACTTGGTCGAGGTGATGCGCTCTTGCAAAGCACCCATCTCGGTGGCCAAAGTGGGCTGATAACCTACCGCTGAGGGCATACGGCCCAACAGCGCAGAAACTTCAGAACCGGCCTGGGTAAAGCGGAAGATATTGTCCACGAAGAGCAATACGTCTTGGTTTTGCACATCACGGAAATACTCAGCCACAGTCAGACCACTCAAAGCCACACGCATACGGGCTCCGGGAGGCTCGTTCATCTGGCCATACACCAATGCCACTTTGTCGAGAACGTTGGAGTCCTTAAATTCGTGGTAAAGATCGTTTCCTTCACGGGTACGTTCACCCACACCTGCAAAGACGGACACGCCGCCGTGCTGTTTGGCGATATTGTGAATCAGCTCCTGAATCAAGACGGTTTTGCCGACACCGGCACCGCCGAAGAGACCGATTTTACCGCCTTTGGGATAAGGCGCGAGCAAATCAATAACCTTGATGCCCGTTTCAAAGACTTCGGGTTCCACGGTCAGGTCAACCATTTCAGGGGCATCACGGTGAATCGAGGAGGTGGTTACAGCGGAAATGGGGCCCGCTTCGTCCACGGGAGCGCCCACGACGTTCATGATCCGGCCCAGGGTGGCATCGCCGACGGGCACAGAAATGGGGCTGCCCGTGTCAACCACGCGGGTGCCGCGCTGCAGACCATCGGTGGAAGCCATGGCAACGGTACGGACACTGTTGTCTCCCAGATGTTGCTGAACTTCGGTAATCACGATCTCGCCGCCGTCGCGCTCAATACTCAGAGCGGAATAGATTTCGGGCAGGTCGCCCTCGGCAAAATACACGTCGATAACGGGACCCATAATTTGAGAGATGGTTCCAACTCTTTCAGTTTTGACTGCGGTATCTGTCATCACTTTTTATCCTTTTTGCTTCGTTTTACTGGGAGAGGGCTTCAGCGCCGCCCACCACTTCGAGAATTTCTTTGGTGATATAGGCCTGACGTACTTTGTTGTACAACATGGTCAGGTCTGCCAACAGATCGTCGGCGTTTTTGGTCGCCGCATCCATGGCTGTCATACGGGCTGCCAATTCACTGGCCGCACTCTCTAAGAGCGCTCTGTAGATCTGGCGTCCGACATAGCGGGGCAAGACACTCTGGAGCAGGGTCAGCGGATCGGGCTCATAGATATAATCGCCTTTTACCTGCGGTAAGTCTTCAGGCGGAACAATCGGCAAGAGTTCCAAAGCTGTGGGCTGGTAAGACAACATCGATGAAAAGTGGGTGTAGAGCAAGACCACCTTGTCCACTTTTTTCTCGATAAAAGCGGTGGTCACCGCTTCGACCAGCATCTCAGCTTCGGTATAGGTCGGAACAGGGGGCAAATGGCTGTAGCGCCCCAAGCTCTCAACTTCACCCCGGCGGAAGAAGGTAATGGCTTTATTGCCAACCAACCAGGCCTTGGGGGTCTGGCCAGCAGCAGAAACATCCGACATCTCCTGCACGGCGAAGCGCAGCATGTTGGAGTTATAGCCACCACACAAACCTTTGTCAGCAGTGAGAATCAAAAACCCAACGTTTTTGACTTCGCGCTGTTCCAACAGGGGCTCATTGAGATCTTCTTCGGCCATTTTATAAGCCACGCTCTGAAAGATCTCTTTGAGCTTCTGGGCATAGGGACGCGTTGCCAAAACCCGCTCTTGAGCGCGTTTGACTTTGGCAGCCGCGACCATTTTCATGGCTTTGGTGATCTGCTGTGTCCCTTTGAGACTTTTAATCCGGTTGCGTATGTCGCGTGTACTGGGCATGGTCTTTACCTATTTCTTGAAGACGCTTTCCTTGAAAGCACCCACCACTTTTTTGATCTTGGCTTCGGTCTCATCGGTCAATAGGCCCGTTTCAGAGATCGTCGCTTCAATATCTGGATGTGAGGTTTCGAGGTAGCTCAACAGCTCTTTGCGGAAGCGCAGCAGCTGTTTGACATCGACATCATCGGCCAGACCAGAAGTGACCATATAAATCTGGATGATCATTTTGCCCAAAGAAAAAGGCGCATTCACGGGCTGTTTCAGGGTTTCTGTCAGGCGTTGACCGCGGGCCAACTGATCTTGGGTGGCTTTGTCGAGGTCAGAGGCGAACTGAGAGAAAGCGGCCAATTCACGGAACTGGGCCAATTCCAAACGCATCTTGCCTGCGATTTTCTTCATGGCTTTGGTCTGGGCTGCGCCACCAACGCGAGAAACGGAGATCCCTGAGTTGATCGCGGGGCGGACACCGGCGTTGAAGAGGTCGGTTTCCAAGAAGATCTGACCATCGGTAATTGAGATGACGTTGGTGGGAATATATGCGGTGACGTCATTGGCTTGGGTTTCGACGATCGGCAGAGCCGTCAGCGAACCGGCGCCCATGGCATCGCTCAATTTGGCTGCGCGCTCCAGCAAGCGGGAGTGCAGATAGAAAACGTCGCCAGGATAAGCTTCGCGGCCAGGAGGACGGCGCATCAGCAGCGACATTTCGCGGTAGGCCCAGGCCTGTTTGGTCAAGTCATCATAGACCGCCAAAACGTGCTGGCCTTTGTACATGAAGTACTCACCCATGGCGCAACCGGCGTAAGGAGCCAAGAACTGCAGGGCGGGTGCAGCGTTGGCCGGTGCGGAGACGACAATCGTATACGACAGGGCGTCGTGATCTTCGAGGGTTTTGACCACGTTGGCCACGGTCGAGGCTTTCTGACCAATAGCAACGTAAACGCAGAGACAGTTCTGGCCTTTTTGATTGAGGATCGCGTCGATCGCCACGGAGGTTTTGCCGGTTTGGCGGTCACCGATGATCAATTCGCGTTGGCCACGGCCAATCGGGGTCATGGCGTCAATCGCGGTCAGGCCCGTCTGCAGGGGCTCGTGAACGGATTTGCGTTGAATAATGCCGGGAGCAGGGGATTCGACCAAGCGGGTACCGCTGGCAGCAATCGGGCCTTTGCCATCGAGGGGGTTGCCAAGCGGGTCGACAACGCGACCGAGCAAAGCTTCGCCGACGGGAACCTCAACCACGCGACCGGTGGTTTTAACGGTGTCCCCTTCTTTGATTGTGCGGCCGTTACCAAAAATAACAGCGCCAACGCTGTCCTCTTCGAGGTTGAATACCATGCCCACGATGCCGTTGCCGAAATCGAGAAGTTCACCGGCTTTGGCCTGTTCCAGGCCATAGATACGGGCAATCCCGTCACCGACGCTCAGGACGGTACCGGTAGAGGTATCGGTCAGTTCACGTTCATATTTTTTGATTTGTTCTTTGAGAATACTGGTAATTTCATCGGGTTGAATGCTCAGCATAAGGTCTCCTTATTGTTCATTTCGTTGCTGCTATTGCTAGACTAGATTTGGTTAAATTTGGCTAGATGGGTCTAGACCAGGGATTGGGCCAGTCCAGCCAATTGGGTTTTGAGTGAGCCGTCGATCATGCGATCGCCAATTTTAATGCGCACACCCCCCAAAAGGGACGGATCTGTTTCACAGCGCATTTCCACGGACTGACCGAGATAATCTTCCAGTTCCTGTTTGAGCAAGACCTCTGTCTTCTTTATCAAGGGAACCGCTGTAATCACTTCTGTGACTACTTTTTTGTGCAACTGATTGAGCAAGCGCTGGTATTCAGCGGCAATTTCACTCAGATAATTTTCACGTTTTTTGTCTACCAAGAGGTAGAGGAAATTCAGCATTTCAGCTGGAATTTTGGCTTCAAACAGCTGTGTGAAAGTGGAACGTTTGTCGTTTTTTTTAATCACAGGGTGCTGCAAGATGCGCTTCAACTCGGGATTTGAATTGACCAAATCGCACACACTGTGCAAGGTGGCACCAAATTCATCCGCTTTATTTAAGTCGTGGGCCAGGCCAAACAAGGCTGCAGCGTAGCGCTCAGCAATGACTTTCTGCTTCATGATTTAAACTCCTTGAAGTCCTTGAGAGAGAAGGCAAAATCTTCCACCAAAGAGGAATGGCCCTTTTGGTCGAGACGTTGGCCTGCCATTTCTTGGGCAGTGGCCATGACTTGGTTGACCAAATCAGCTTTGAGACGCAGTTTGAGATTGTGAAATTCCTGCTCAATCTGGCGCTCCATGCGGACGCGCAAAGCCTCAATCTCGCGGACAGTATCTGTTTCAATTTTGCTCGCAGCAGCCACGCCGCGGGCTTCCGCCTCTTGGCGAATCGAGGCAATTTCTTGCTCAACCACAGCCATTTGACGTTTATGGGATTCCAATTCCTGGTTAATATCTGCCAGGTTTTTTTCGGCTTCTTCTACAGAATGAATGATTCCCTGTTGTTTTTTATCCATGGCCTCAGAAATTTTGGGAACCACAAATTTAAACAGCAAGAAAACCAAAATACCAAAATTGAGAACCGAAGCAATGATGAGATTTAACATTATCCGACGCTCACTTCTTGTTTGCTCTCGGGTTCAGACGAACCCAGCAATTGGGCGAGAATCAACTCGGCCAGGGGATTCACTTCTTTTTCAAGCGATGAACGCAAACCGGCTTCTTGACCAGCCAATTCTTCTTTGGCCTCGTTCATGCGGGCTTCCATTTCAGCGTTGACATTGCGCAACTCGGCCTCACGCGCTTGGGTGGCTGCAGCCACCTGGGAAGAAACCAGTTCAAAGGCTTCCTGACGGGCAGCATCCAGCTTCTGATGATAGCCTTCGCGCATGGATTTCAACTCTTGCATACGGCTTTCAGCGGACTTACGCGCGCCGTCCACAGCTTCTTGGCGTTCACTCTGAATGCGCAGAATCGGCTTAAAAAAGATTTGATTTAAAATAGCCAATAATACGAGAAAATTAATGGCTTGGATTAATATTGTTGCATCAAATTCAACCACGTGTGCTACTCCTACTCCAAATCTACGACAGTCTTACGACACTACTTACAACGCTACTTGCGATACTTTGCTACAGTTGGTAATTACAGTTCGTGATGCAGAAGTATACCATTCTTGATGCGCAATCAGCCAGGGAATGGGAGGGAGAAGGACTTAGGTTTTAGGGATTCGGTTTTAGCAGAAAAGGAGAGAAGGGCCCAGATTTTAGGGGTTAGGTTTTGGGTTTTAGTCAAAAAGCGTTTAAGCAAAGACATCCAAACAGCGTTAGGGCAAAAACACCCCACGCTGTCTGCCCCTCATACCGAGCCCCCAGAGCCTAAACCCTATCTAAACAGCGAATTGATGTCATCCACAACCGCGTTGTGGGTGCTGATAATTTTGGAGATGGCGGCAAAGACCTTCTGGGCCAAACCGAGCATCGGCACATACTCTGTCAGCGAGGCTGTCGAGGTTTCCAGAGAGGCCTGCGCAATCCGAGAGCGCTGACGCTCTTGCCAGGCATTTTTGACTTCTACAGCGGCAAAATTGGTCTGGTTAACACTGAAGATATCCCCTGCGCGCAAGTGGTTGTATTTGCCTTTGAGATCAGCCACCATGCCATGGATTTCAAGATTGTTAAAATCATTGCGCACGGAGACATAACCACTGATATCCGTACCCGCGCCGCCCAAGTCAAAGGTTTGCAAAGTACCATTCACGGAAAAAGTCAGAACCTTGTCGGCATTCAATGTAACCACCAGGCGAGCCGTATTACCCGCTAAAGGAACACCTGCACCCCCATCAGCCACCGCAATGGCAGCCATCGGCAAGGTTCCTGCAGGGGGAGCAATTTGAAATGGCGTTTTGGCCTGACCATTAAACGTATAACCACGGGGATATTGCAAGAGACGAACCGTACCTGCGACAGGATCATACACAATCCCAAAGCCACCAGAATTGAGATTGTGGGGGTCATCTTGACCCAATCCAATCAAGATGGTCGAGCCGCCATTGTTGCTGACCTTGACATCCAGTTCCAACTCAAATTCTGAAGTCGCACGGGATTCACCAACAACCATACCGGCCGAACCCGAAGTATTACGGGCCCTGACAAAGCCATTAACTTTATCGTGATCATATCTTACGGCTGGCTCGCTGTATAAGCCAATCGAGGTTTCAGGACCCGAAATGGGATAAAAAACACCCGGACCTGGGGCATTGCCCACATCCAAAGAGTCAAACTGAGCATTGGTACTGTTATCAATATCTTCATAACTGCGCAAAACGGTTTCGAGGACACCATTGGCATTGAGGTCTTGATCATTGCTGCTGGCCTGATTAAAGCCAAATTTAAAAAAGTTGCGCATCGCCTGTCCATTGGCGCCGCCAAAAACGATCTGGGTATTGGCACCGGGCGCAGTTTGCTCATTGCGAATAATCAGGCGATCTTGCACAGGCTCATACACCGCACTGACACGTCCACCCACAGTTGCTCCATAGGCATTGATTGCCGCCACGATATGAGAAATGGTATTGCCCGCGGCAACAGGATTGGGATTAAAGTCAACCCCAACACCCAAAGGGTTAAAGGCATTGAAGTTGAATGTGCCATTGACACCAAAATTAATCGAAAAATCACTCGAATAATTGGGGGGGGGTACAGCCACAAAAGGCACCCAACCGGGGTCGTTGACCGCAGGCAAAACATAGGGATCGTCGTAAATATAGGTCAAACCATCGGTGGTGGTCGAAAAATCGTTTTTAATCCGCAAGGGCAGATCGCCATCGAGTTGAAAAACCGTGGAGCCGTATTGGGACATCAAGAGCCCATCACGATTGGCCGCACTGACCAAGAGAAAGGCCTTGTCGCCATATTTGGTCAATTCCTTGGAATAGCCGTCAATGCTGAAGATATCTGAACGATCGGTGGGATCTTTGCGAATAAAGCCCTGACCACTGGAAACAACTTTTAAGCCAGCACTGTTAGCCAAATAGCCTTCACTCGTCCAATGAAACTCACCATCACGGGTCAGAAAATAACGGCCTGCGTCATCTGCCAGCACAAAGAAACCCTCTCCCTGAATGGCAAAATGGGCTGAAGATTCAGAATTGACGATCGAACCTTGGCCCCACTCCATGGTGGTGGCCTGAACACTCATGGTTGAAGCGGGAACATAAGCATCTGTGGTTGTATAGAGTTGCCCCAGACCATCGGTAATGCTCAGTCGCGTGGGCTTATAAGCAGTCCGGGAGGTACCTTGCATATTGCCATTAATGATACCGATCCAGGAGTTGACTGCAACGAGGGAATTGACACCAATTTTATCGAGAGCCATGTGAGTTGCCTTTCAGTGCTGTAAATGGGTGCGGAAAGACCCTAGATTCATTTTAGCGGGTCAGCTTTGTTTTGATCGCACGACTTATCAGGAATTTAATCACAAAAAAAAGTATTTTGCAATTTTTAATTTATTTTTAATACTTATCGAAGGGTGCTGTTGATATCATCAATCATCGCATTTTGGGCGGAAATAATTTTTGAAATCGAGGCAAAAACTTTTTGAGCAATCGCCAACAGGGGCACATACTCAGTCAAAGAGGCTGTCGAAGACTCCAGTGCAGACTGAACGATCCGAGTGCGCTGCCGCTCCTGCCAACGCTCCACAATGTCTGGAGACGAAACATTGGTGGGACTCATACTCACGAGCATTCCGGTCGCCGAGACATTTTGCATGCCTTTAAAATCCGCATAAATATTGTCAATTTCAAGGCGATTGCCCTGATGTCCAATGGCAATATAACCGCTACGGGCATGGGCCCCAAATAAATTGAAGGTTCGGGTCACGCCATCCACGGAGACAGATAAAATGGCGTCTTTATCGATAGAGGCTGCAAAGCGGTGAGCAGGCCCAGCCAAGACATTGGTCACCGGAAATGCGGCAGGAAAAGAGGCCATCAGTATGGGCGGTTTATTGGGATCTTTTTCGCGTTGATACAGATTAATATCGCCATTATTGGGGTCATAGAAAAAAGTAAAGCCGTCTGAATCGATTTGTTCGGGATTGGTAAAGCCAAAATGCAATTCAAGCCGGTTGGAATCTGTATGAAAATCATACACCAAATCAAACACATCCGTGGTTTGCGCCTGACCAACCAAAATCAAACCATGCCCGGCATTGGCTGTCCCGTCAGAAACCACCCGAGAATTGACTTTATCATGCAAATAAACGGGCGCTGGCCCAGAAAAGTCAAAAGCAGGTACCGTTGTGTCTGTGGTATTGATATAACTCAGAATGGGTCTGAGAGGCAGATCTGCGGGCAAGATATCAAGATCATGTCTGAGTGGATTGTTATTGCTGAGTATCGAACTATTATCAATATCTCGGTAACTCTCAACTTGCGAACCCAGAAAACCCGTAACAGAGTCCTGCGCAAGGGTATAGGTACCATTCAAACGAAAAAACTGACTCAGGGCAGGGCCATTGGGGCCCCCCAAAATTATCTGGCTATTGGGCTTAATCAGGGTTCCAATCGTCGTATTGGCGACATCAAAGGCGGTAACATCGGTCAAGGGGTTCAATGGACTGACCAGCGGAAAACGGTCAATATCGCCCACACTCAAGGCAGTATTTGCCCCTCCCCCAGTAGAGGCGGTATTAAAGGGAACCCGCATAAATGCGGCCATAGCAGAACCATTGGCCCCCGAAAATACCACCTGATTATTGGTGGCCGCAGCCGTGGTATTGGTAATGCTAAAGGTATCTCCGACAGGATTGTAATTCGCCACGATATTAAAGCCGCCCCTTTGGGCATACAAA
>JBIKWL010000262.1:0-4434 GCA_044356335.1 Candidatus Sericytochromatia bacterium | reverse complement strand
TTTGCTCAGCCACCAAAAAGCGGTGATTCTCGTGGCTGACCACCAAAGGAGAAGCAAAGGCTGTGTGATCTTTAAAGCGCAGCAGGGTTTCCTGAAAGAGCGAATGGGCTGAATCGGAGCGAATAAATTGTTTGGGAAAGGCCTCCCGCGACAAAGGCCAAAGCCGGGTACCAGAACCCCCACAGAGTATAACGGGCTGCCATTGAACCATGATCTTAAACCTCTTTGACTTTGTTTAGCTTTCGATCTCTATTCTGACGCGCCTGTGGTTGAAAGACTGTCAGCCAAGCCCGCATCTTTGCCTGAGAAATTTCCTACACGGCGGTTTAAAGAGGTAGCCATTGGTACTGAGCCAGACAAATTTGAGGTATAATAATATGCTGAACATACAAGTTTATACACCTCAAGAGGAGCCGCTCGTGATGACAGTAGCCCAAGCCTCTCCCCTGGACACCCTGAAACGGATCTTTGGCTATCCGGCCTTTCGCCCCTTGCAAGCAGAGATTATCGACGGCCTGTAGTCTACCGCTCCCAGGGCAAAGGCCTGTTCCAAGCAGCTGCTTTCTGCGGTCAACATCACCACTGGGGGAGCATCGGTGGCCAGTTGAGGCAAGAGTTCAAGTCCATTGCCATCAGGCAAATGGATATCCAACAAAACCAGAGCCGGTGAGAGCTGAGTCAGGCGCTCAACCCCCAGTGCCAGTGTCGGGGCAATGCTCACCTGGTAATCGGCATTGCGCAAATAGGTCGTCAATAAGACCTGAATATCTGGATCGTCTTCGATAATCAGTATGGTTTCCATCGGAACTATTTCCAAATCAAATCGGTTTGGGTATTTTGGCGGTACCAGTCGGGATTTTTCTGACCGCTGGATTCTGCCCAGGTTTTAAAATCCAGGTAGGCGCTGGAGATTTCAGATTGTTCAGAAGGATAAGCCCATTGAGTGGGAATATTTAAGGCCCAGGGCAAATTATTTTTTGTTTTATAATAATTATTGGGTCCTGAGTTGTCATCGCGGGTGTTAAACAGTGATTTGCTGGCCCGATCTGTGGGCGCATAATTGGGCAGATGAATTTCATAACCCCGTTGATCCGTGCGGTAGATAAAGGGATTATAAGGCGGCAGGCCAATCAGTGTTTTCGCCAAAGGGGATTTGAGTGTCAATTTGAGCTGAAATTTCTGCCCAGGGCGGGTCTCACAGCCAATTTGGGTATTGTAGAAGCGGCATTTTCCTTGGCCTTGGGGCAGAAAACGGCTGGCATCAGCGATCAGGTTAAAGACAGCATTGCGCTGTCCACTTTCGGGGATCAGGACCTGGCTCTGATTGCCGATGATCAACTCAGCCTTTTCGAGATTGTCAGGAGCCAGTCCTGGAATTTCGAGCGCAAAGGCATTGTGCAAATCAGCGCCACGGGCAGCGAGTTCAAAATCAACCTGGATATCTTTGACCTGGCCTTGGCTGTTGGTGGCGTTCTCAAAGGCGTAGTTCAGCACCAAGTCGTTCATATCATAATCCCCTTGGGCGGGCCAATTGTCTTCAAAGACCAAGGAACTGCGTTGCCCTTGCTCGGGATAATACTGGTAAAAAGCACGCGAAGGATCTTTGGGGAAACTGTCATTGGCATCTAAGACCCCATCTTTATCGCTGTCGATGTCTTCGGGCAAGGGTTTGATTGACGAGATATCTACCGCCTCGGGCGGGTTGGCACTCAGGGTAAAAATCACATCATTAAAATCATGATCGCAGCTGCCATTGCTGCGCAGCGTGTCTTCCAAACCCAAAACACTCTGTTGGGTCGCTTCATCATAGAGCAAAACAGTATGGGCCTTTAAACTGGGATCTGATTCAGGATTTAATTGGCTCAAGGTGGTAAAAATACGGCTGCTGTCGAGGTTTTTCAACACCCCGTTGACGCTGTCAAAGCCGTCAGAGGCAATCACAAAGCCCAAACTCTGACCCGCTTTAAACCGGCCCAAATAGAGGGTATCGCCACTTTTCAAGCCACGGGCATTGCCTCCAGAGCCACTGAAAGAGGTGTTGGGAAATACGATGGTGCTTTTGATCTCTGAAAATGTTGTCGGGGGATTGTTTTTGTCGTAGACAAAATAGCCAAAACTGTTGCGGTAACTGGCCCCTTCGTGCAAGAAGGTCACAAAGACATCTCCTTCTTCGAGCATATGTAAATTGGCAGATTTGTCTGAGGTAATGCTGCCGGGGCTGGTTTTGCGAATATCCATTTGTTCGGGCAGAGAAGCTGAGAGACGGGTCCAGAATTCATTGGGGTATTCTTTGCGCTGAGCCGGCTCGAGATTTTTGAGAATGCCCTGGGCGTCATAATTGTCTTTGTAATTGCCTGCCAAGAATTCCCAAGTATACACTTCAGCGGCAACAGCAGGTGCGGGTGCGGGCGTCAGCAGGCCAAAGAGTGCCAAGCCACTCAGACTGAGCAGGCTGTAAGTTTTTGAAAGTTTTTGAGATAAAGCGTTCATGGTCTTTTTCATGGTTTTTTCCCTCTAATTTCCAAATTGAGCTATCAGTTGATCGTTAACAATCTTGACCCGTTGGTAATTTTCAATCCCCAGAGCAGAGACCTGAATTTGCAAGTCCTGATGGTAACCAGGGATCCGCATCAGGTCTTGATAACGGCCCTGAGCATCCGTCACCCCGCGTACCAAGGGGTTAAAACCCTGGCTGTCCACTGCGTAAATGGCCACCATCACTTTTTGGTAGGGGTTGCCGTTGGGACTCTTGACCTGGATATCGACCTGAATATCTTGGGTGGTGGCATAATCAAAGCCTTTGGGTACGTTTAAGCTGGCAATCGGGATGCGGGTTTTGGCGTTTGCAACAGGTGAAACACTGGGTTTGCTAGAGACAGGGATTGAACTGGCTGTGGCGGCTGCATTCACTGAGCGGGCGGGCACAGCAGCTTGGGGGAGCGTCTTGGCCACAGTGGGGGCTTGTGTGGCGCGGGGCAAGCTCGGAACCGCTGAAGCGCTGGGAGTCGCCAGATCGGTCAGAGTGGTTGTTTCGCTTGGCAGGGCCGCCACTGAGGGGTTTCCAGTTGGGGAACTGGGGGGAAGGGTTTGGCAGGCACTTAAGGCCAGCAGCAGAGCCAGAATCTTTTTCATATTTCCTCCGGTGGGTGGTGATAATTCCAGTAAATCATTCCCACCGACTGGGCCCTATCAGGACTTGCCTCTACTTGCTGTCAGAAAATTCCCCAAGCCTGACTGCCAAAGGGCTGGAGCTAGATCAAACTGTTTTCCAAGGCATAGTGAATAATGGCAGATCGATTGGCCAGGTTCATTTTTTCGAGAATCCGGCTTTGATAAGTGCTGACTGTTTTTTCACTTAAATACAGTTCTTCGGCAATTTCTTTGTTCTTTTTGCCAATCGCGATTTGCCTAAAAATCTCAAATTCCCGATCTGAGAGCCGCTCGTGAGGCACCGCCGTGCTTTGGCCCATTTCCATGACCAATTGTTCCGCCAAGCTCTCAGTGATATACTTGCCGCCCCGGGCAATTTTGCGCAGGGCATTGACCAATTCTTCGGAAGCTGAGCCCTTGTTTAAAAAGCCCGAAGCCCCGGCTTTGAGCATGCGGGCGGCATATTGTTTTTCGGAATGCATGGTCAGAATTAAGACCGGCAAAGTGGCCCATTTTTGCCGAATCTGCTTGAGGACTTCGAGCCCATTTTGATCGCCGAGGTTGATATCCAAAATCACCAAATCAATCGGCAATTCTTCTAATTTTTGGAGAGTCTCATAACCGCTCGAAGCCTCTGCACTGACCTTAAAATCGGGCAGTCCCGACAGAATTTGTTTTAAACCTTCACGCACAATCGCGTGATCATCGGCAATCAAAATAGAAATCATGGGGTTTCTTCCTCCAGGCTGACTTGAACAAAAATAGTGGTGCCCTGTCCGATTTGGCCAGAAATTGTGACATCGCCATTCCAAGGCAAAACCCGCTCACGAATCCCCATCAATCCAAGTGAATGGGGGTGGTTGATTTGATCTGTAGAAATGCCTTTGCCATCGTCTTGGACGCGCAGCGAAACCATTTGGTCGACACGGGTCAGGCTGATATTCACCTGCTTGGCGTGGGCATGGCGCATGATATTGGTCAAAGACTCCTGACAAATGCGAAACAGGGTCGTGGAAAGGTCCATTGGCAGTTCTAATTCTTCGGGCTCAATATGCAATTTGCAGACCAACCCCGTGCGTTCGCCGAATTCTTGCACCAGCCACTCCAGGGCTGCTTCAAGGCCAAGATCGTCCAAAAGACCCGGTCTGAGTTCCGCACAAATGCGCTGAATGGTGGTGATGGTGTCGCTGACCAAGGGAATCATCTTTTGGATTTTTGCCTGAAACACAGGTTGTTCGTTCAATTGCTGCTGCAGCCAGGCCAGATCCAGCTTGAGGGCTGTCA
>JBIKWL010000261.1:0-4444 GCA_044356335.1 Candidatus Sericytochromatia bacterium | reverse complement strand
ATTGGGTTGCGTCTGGCAAAGTGCTCCCGCTTTCGTTGACTTTGGGGTCCACCAGGGTAAAGGAGACATCTGTTTCGTAAATCTCAGCTTGAGCATCAACCACCCTTTCGCTGAGCACCAGATTTTTCACTACAGGTGGGGTATTGTCCACATGAAAGGGCACCGTGTCCAAATCTTCCATAAACACGGTTACGGGCACGGCCTCTGCAAATTCAGGCACTTGCACCAAGATCTTGTGGGGATTCGATTGGCCTTCTACAGCGGGCCAGGGGATAAATTGTGAGGTGTATTTATCATCAATCAGGCAGGTTTGGTCTTTGTTCCAGCCATCATAGAGAATCTCCTGGGTTCCTTGGTTTTGCAAAAATGCGCCACCATCTTTCCAGGCGTTATCCTGCTGCGACCTGAGCTCCATATCCCATTTCACAAATTCGATCCCAGGAAAGGTTGCTGTGTCTCCCAGGGCACCAAAAATCACCTTGTCGAACAGGCCGTTGATATCCCTCGGCGAAAAAGTCACAGGATTTTTGGGTGCGCCAGCAACGTCATTGGCATGCCTCACATCAAAATCCATTTTGAGATAGCACATTTTTTTGTCGTAGTCATAGACAAAGTAGTCTTTGGGGCAATAATCGCACTCTCCGCCGGTTGAGTTACCATTGGCATCAATAGTGGGTATATAAATATAGCCTTTAGGGCAAGAACTGCCGCCCGGTTTGGGGGTGGGAGAGGGCCGGGGTTTGCAAATGGCACCGGGAGGGCAAGCACTGGGCTTGGGGCCCTCGGGGCAGTCAACGCCAGGTGGGCAAGCACTGGGATCGGGGGCCGGGCAAATTCCCAGTGGAGGGCAGGCCACTTCTGGGGGCACCGGGGGGCCCGGTGGTTTGGGCGTGCCGCAGCCAGCGATAGGACAGGGCCTGCAAATGGCTCCTTCAGGGCAAGGCCGGGTGGTTGGCGGTGGCGGTTCCGGGGTCGGGCAATTTGGGCCAATACAGGGCGGTTTATTTGGCGGCGTCGCGTCTGTTTTTGGGGTGGGCCTGGGTGACGGATCGGGTGGGTCTGTGGGTCCTGTCTCTTGCGGGTGAATAGTCACAGTTGCCGTATCGCTTTTCCCGGCAGCTTCTAACTTAAATAGCACACTCCCGATGCCACTCACATCGCCATTGGGGCCTTGGCAAAAGCCATCCCAGGTAAATGTACTGCCGCTGGGCCCCATGTCTTCGGCTTGACAGCTCACTTCTTCAGAGCCGGGCGCAATGCCTTTGAGTGTGCCGCTGATCAGGGTGAGCTTGGCTTTGGGACAGACGGGTTGTTTAATGGCAAACGTGGCGGAAGTACCGGGGGTAACGACATAAAGCTTCGGATCAAAAGCCACCTCGCTGCTGGCCGTGACAACGGTTTTGCCGGGTTCCTTGGGGGTGTTTGTGTCATCGTATTCGGCGATCAGCTCATACTCCCCATCGGGCACTTCTGCCCCAAAAGGGATATCTTCTTTATTTCCTTGGCCACTGGCGAGGGTTTTTTCTTCAAAGCTGCAGCTTTCATCGATGTTTTTCGCTTTGGCCTTGAGGGTCCAATTGCGGCTGGAATTGGAGGGATTGACTGAAACTTTTGCAAGGGTATTGCCATTGGGTGCAAATTGAGAAGGCGCGGCCAAGACCGTAATGGTGTCGATTTTGACAAAATCGACGGGGAAGGTGATGTTCAAATTGACCGAACCCGAGCCCGTTTGATTGCCGATCAAGCGACAGGAATAGTCATTGCCAGGAATGGATTGATTGTAATAGCTATAAGTAATCGGCCCCGCAAATGAGGCCGTCATTTCGGCTTTTTTTGTAATCGGGTTCAGGGTCAGTGACGCCTGGGACGGAGATAGCTGATACCCTTCTCCCCAGCCCCCAGCGGCACACAAACCATTTTGTACAGGATTATTCCAATTGTATTGCAAAGACCCTTGATTGGCGCTGGCATCCAAATTAAAGCTCAGCCCATCTGAACTGGATAAGATCAGATTTTGGATCCCAGTGCTGCGAGAATAGGGAATGCCCGATTCAGAAGTGGTTGTGTAATTCATTAAAACAGCCATATTGACGCGCGCAGCAAAGGTGTGGCCTTGCGTGTTGAGCTGTGTTTCGAGTACAGAAAAATAATAACCGTAATAAGAGCTGCTGGGGTTACTTTGTAGCTTGGCCAGGGTAATCGTATCCCCCTGAGGCTGCCATGCCGGAGCTGACCAGGCGAGATTGGCGTTTAATGCTGTGATACAGCCGCCTGAATCAGGGAGACAACTGGTAGATTTGGCGTAATCTTGGGTACGAAATCTCAGCCGTTCAGATTGAGGATTGGGCTTGCCCATAAAAAAAGAAGTATCTTGGGGAAGCAGAGACCCTTGAGGTACTGTCTGAGACAGGGAAGACACAGTGCTATTTTGCTTGAGGCTGGATGGGGTGTGCGTGCACGAAAGCAAAGACAGTACAAGGACCAATCCATTGATGCAGGCGCGAATAATTGAACGAGTGTCCCAACCTTGCATAAAAGCCCCCAAAGCAGCCAAATTTCCTTAAATATACCTTTAAGAGGCTTCTTGAATCAAAGGGCATTTTGGGCCATAATTCCGATTGGATTGGATTGGATTGGATTGGATTGGATCGGCCGCAGCCTAACTTTTTCTAACGGTACAAGCCCTGGGCCTGAATGTACTCCCAGACTGCTGGCACGAGCGCATAACGGCAATCGTAGCCCTGGCTTAAAACACCCCGCAGCAGGGTCGAAGAAATATCCACCTGGGGCAAATCGAGCCAGCTGACTTTGCCCAGATAGCTGGGCAGGTGTTTCTCGATATAGGCCAAGAGACTGGCCGCATCCTGCACCAGGGCATCTTGTCTTGGCAATACAGCCAACTCACAATAATCGCCAAATTCCTGCCAGCGGTGCCATTTGTGCAAATTCAGCAGCGAGTCCAGGCCGATGATTAAAATCGGCGGGGTCTTAAATTGGGGCCGCAGGGCGACCAGGGTTTCGATCGTATAACTGGCTGTGGTTTTTTCAATTTCGTATTTACAGACCTGGATCTGAGGATTGTCTTGGACTGCCAACTCGGTCATTTTGAGCCGATGCTGGGCCGCTGTCACAGGGCGGTCGGCCTTGTGTGGCGGCTGTCCGGCGGGGATCAGCCAGATCTCCGAGAGGCCCAAAGCATGCAGCGCCCATTGGGCCATGCTGAGATGGCCGACATGAATCGGATCAAAGGTTCCGCCCAGGAGTCCAACAGGGTGTGGCATAATTTTAATTAAATCACAAATCGGAAACCAACCCCATGACTGAAAGCAAGCTTTCGACTCAGCCCTACAAAGGCACCCGCGATTTTTACCCTGATGAGATGCAGCAGCGCCGCTGGATGTTTGACCATTTGCGCCAGGTGATCGGCAGCTATGGCTACCAGGAATACGATGGTCCCATGCTGGAGCCCTTTGAATTGTATGCCGCCAAAACTGGGGACGAAATTGTCAACGAACAGCTGTATAGCTTTGTTGACCGCGGTGATCGCAAGGTGGCCATGCGCCCCGAGATGACCCCGACCCTGGCCCGCATGGTGGCGGCCAAGGGCCAACATCTGCAAAAGCCCCTGCGCTGGTTCAGCATTCCCAATTTGTGGCGCTATGAACGCCCCCAGCGGGGTCGCCTGCGCGAACATTGGCAGCTCAATGTCGATTTGCTTGGGGTCGAAGGCGTTGAAGCCGAGGTCGAGATTATTCAGGTCGCAATCGATATGATGCGCGGCTTTGGTGCCAGTCCCGTGGATTTTGAAATTCAGATCAACCACCGCCAGCTCATGAACGATGTCTTTGAGCAGGTACTCAAACTCGATGCGAGCCAGACCAAAGCGGTGGCGCGGGCCATCGACAAACGGGCCAAAATTGCCCCCGAGGCCTTTCAGACCCTGTTGAGCGAAGCCGGTTGCAGCCCCGAACAAATCGCTGAGTTGGAAAATTTTCTGGCTGCGCCTTTGCTCGAAATTGGCAAAATCTGTGGCGAGAGCAAGGGCTACAAAGACCTGATTCGCTTTTTTGACACCGTCAATGCCTTGGGCCTGGGCCCGGTCTGCCGCTTTAATACCTCGATTATGCGCGGCTTGGACTATTACACAGGGATTGTCTTTGAACTCTTCGACAAACACCCCGACAACCGCCGCGCGCTCTTTGGCGGCGGGCGTTATGACAATCTGGTGGGCATGTTTGGCCAGACCCAGATGCCCGGCGTGGGCTTTGGCATGGGTGACGTGACCCTGATGGACTTTCTCAAGGTGCACGGCCTTTTGCCCGAAGTCAAATCCCATGTGGATATTTTGGTGGGGCTCTTTGATGCCGAGATGCTGGTGCAAAACCAACAATTGGCCCGCCATCTGCGCAGCGCCGGTTTCAAAGTGGAGAGTGTGCTCAAACAG
>JBIKWL010000127.1:0-15307 GCA_044356335.1 Candidatus Sericytochromatia bacterium | reverse complement strand
AAGACGGACTCAAACTTCAGCATAAAATCCTGTAAAATATCCATAGGGCGTACCTCCTGAGATGCTTAGACACCTTTCAGAATACGCCCTTTCTCTTTGCTCATGCAAAAATCTCCGAAACTACAGTTCGCAAATGCGTTTAAAAAACAGCAGCGGAAAGATGTATTGTTTGTAGTCTCCGGCATCAATCGTGCCACGCAGGGCAACGGCTGCGCCCCACAGGTATTTTTCGAGAGCTTGTTGGTTCATGCTAAAAATTTCTCCAGCACCGCTTTAAAATGGGCTTCGGCCGCTTGGCTGGCTTGCCAGGCCGCTTTGAGATCCGCCAGGGCTTCTGCGACGCTGGGCAGATTGTCTTCGTTCTGTTTTTCGACATAGAGTGGAATATTCAGATTAGAGTCGTTATCGGCAATCTCGCTCAGGCTGGCCAGATGCACGTAATTGGCCACGGGCGTGTAGTCGCGGTACCAGCTATAAATTTGCTGCACATGCTCCGGCTCCAAAAAGTTCTGGGCACGCCCAACACGGATTTGCTCAGAGGCATCAATAAACAGGACTTTGCCTTGATGAGCAGCGGGTTTGTTTTGCCGAAAGACCATCACACAGGCCGCCAATTGGGTGCCATAAAAGACGTTCGGCCCCAAACCGATCACCGCATCGAGCAGATCCATTTCCAGCAGGGCTTTGCGGATAGCGCCTTCAGCCCCTTTGCGAAAGAGGGCTCCGTGGGGCAAGACAACGGTCATACGTCCACGGGCATTCATCGATTTGACCATGTGCTGCACCCAGGCCATATCGCCGTTTTTCTGGGGGGGCACGCCGGCAATATTGCGGCCATAGGGGTCCGCCGCCCAGTTTTCTGCGCCCCAGTCTTCGAGTGAAAAGGGTGGATTGGCAATCACGCAGTCAAAGTTTTGCAGGCCATCGGCTTGAAAGAAAGCTGGTTGGCGCAGCGTGTCGCCGCGCTGGATCGTGAAGTCTTCGATGCCATGCAAAAACATATTCATTCGGGCAATGGAGCTGGAGGTCAGGTTTTTCTCCTGACCGTAGAGTTTGAGCGTGCGGTGGTCTTGCCCCAATGCGCGCAGATGATCGACACATTCCAGCAACATGCCGCCAGTGCCACAGGCCGGGTCATAGACGGATTCACCAGCCTGTGGGTCGAGGATCAGACCCAGCAGATGCACGACTGAACGCGGGGTATAAAACTCACCGGCTTTTTTATTGGTGAGATCGGCAAAATGTTTGATCAGGTATTCATAAGCCTGGCCCAGCATATCGGGATCGACGTTTTCATTGCCGAGCATGTATTGCGAAAAATGCTCAATCAGATCGATCAACAGCTTGTCAGAGAGCTTGTTTTTATTGCTCCACTGGGCATCGCCGAAAATACCATACAGGTATTCCTGATTGGCGCGCTCAATGCCACGCAGGGCATTTTCGATGGCTAAACCGACATTTTGGGTGGTTTCACGCACATCGTTCCAATGGCAACCTTTTGGAATTTCAAAACGGTGAAACTCGGGCAATGCTGCGTATTCGGCGTCCCCGTCGGACTCTTCGAGCGCATTGCGGTATTCTTCGTCATAAACATCTGAGATGCGTTTAAAAAACAGCATCGGGAAGATATACACTTTAAAGTCAGAGGCATCGACGGGCCCTTTGAGAATCCAAGCCGCTTTGGCGAGGTATTGCTCCAGTTGGGAGAGAGAAATCTTTTCGGTTGTCATCATTCGTTTACTTGTTTTACATTCATAAATTACAGCCTGGAAAGCGACATCGGCCAGCAGCTCGCTGAGCTAAAGTGCGACTGGTATGCAGCAATAGTCAATCAATCATACATTTTTTACCTTTGGCTTTCAAGCTGGGGAAAGCAAAGCTTGATGCCGATTGAATGCCCGATAAGCTAAAATATGCATCATGTCATTGCGGGTCTGCCTCACCCGTTCCAGAAGGGAAGAAAGACGGTCCCCTTGTTTAAAATGTTGCCCCCTCAATTTGTGTCCTGGCTGTTGCGCTGGTTCCCCGCTTTGGCCTGGACCGCTGTGATCGCTTGGTTTTCGTCGGCCACTTTTGCCGCCAGTGAGACCGGCGGGGTGCTGGAATGGGTCTTACGCGGCCTCTGGCCAACGCTCTCAGCCGACAATCTGGATTTTCTCCACACACTTTTGCGCAAAGGCGCACATGTCACGGCCTATGCCGTTCTCAGCCTGTGTTGGTTTCAGGCTTTGAGCCCTGGTTTTAAACAGTGGCAGCCCACTCTCGTTTTGCGGGTGCTGCTGATCTGTTTGAGCGTGGCCTGCTGGGACGAATCCAACCAGAGCCGCTTACCCTCACGCACGGGCTCGATCTGGGATGTGGGCTGGGACATGAGCGGGGCCCTCGGACTGCAAACACTCCTCGCCCTCTGGCTGACGGGGCGCAAAAAAACCAGGGCGATTATGGCTGAGCAGCTTCAAGCCAGCGATCAGGCCGAATCTCCAGCGACGTCTCTCCCACCGTGAGGTAGATCAACTCCTCTTGCACCAGGCATTGCAGCTGCATTTGGCGCTCGGCCAGGGCGGCCAGGGCCTTACCACTTTCAAAGGGGATATTCCAGACACTGAGATTGTCAAAGCGCGCCAATTCAGGGGCGGTTTTTTTCCACCACAGATCGGCATTGCGCCCGCCATAACTCACCACTTGTACCTGTTCTGAGCGGCCACAGGCCTTGCCCAAGCGCTTGGCATCGGGCAGCCCCAATTCGATCCACAATTCAATTTCGTCACTCAGACTCTTGCGCCAGAGATCCGGTTCATCGACGGTGCTAATGCCCCGCGTAAAGACCAGCAGCGGATCGGCAAAGAGCGCAAAAGCCAAAAGCCGAATCATCATGCGCTCGTCGGTTTCCGAGGGGTGCCGTGCCAGGGTCAGCGAATGGCTTTCGTAATAGTGGCGGTTGAGATCGCTGATTTGCAATTCGGCTTTAAAAATCGTCGCTTTGAGGGCCATCAGGGTTTGACCACCAGATTCAGATTGCGCTGATTGGGGGTGAGGCGCTCGCCACTGGGGGCCCTGAGGTTTTCGCCCAAATTTAAGCTGAGCAGATCACCGCCCTGGTAGAGCGGGGGCAAGACCCCCACTGGCAGGGTTTGACTCGCATCTAAATTTTGCAGACGATTGGGCAAAGGCTGGGTACTGCTCGATAAAAAAGCCTGGGTGATGCGGAAGCCATAATACAGGCCACTGGGGTCGTCAAAGCTGAAAGTTAAAACGTCATTGGTCTCGCGTTTGATCATAAACGCTGCGTCTTTGGCCTTTTGGTATTCGGGCAGTTCTTTCAGGGCGGCATTGAGCTTGCTCTGCAGATCTTGAGCCACCTCTGAGGCGTTTTTGAGATTTTCACTCAGGTTGATCGTGAGTGGCACCTTCTGCCAGCCCTTGCTGATCAGTTCCAAGGCCAGGCCTTCTCCATTGCCATCTGCATCGTCTGTGAAGAAAGGCCCTGGAAAGCTCTTGGCTTCGCTGCCTTGGGCAAAGACCCCGCTCAGGGCCTCGCTGATCGCCGGGGGCCGTTTGAGCAAGAGCGTGTGATTCTCATTGTCAAAGGGGTCAAATTCCACACTGCCACCCAAAGCGGCCCAATTGACGCCGTTTAAAAGGGTTTGGCCATTGCGCTCCAGGGTCAGGGTATAATTGCGGGCGGCCTGTGCTGCTGTGATTTTTCCAAGCGCCGCAAAGGCCTCTGCGGACAGACCACTTAAGCCCCCCCCCACAGACCCGAGTTGGGTGGGAATAAACAGCGCCCGGTTGAAGCGTAGGCGCAGCTCACTTTGGGGACTGGCTTCGCCCGTTTGAAATTGCAGCGCTGCCGCTTTGGGGGGCTGTTGCAGATAAATTCTGTCCCGTAAATTCTGGGCGTTTTCGTTGGCAAAACCGCTGCTGCGGGGACGGCCGGCACTGTCTTTGATCGGGCTTTGGCCACAGCTCAGGCTCAATTCATGGCTGGGCTGGCGGCTTGGATCGCTGTCTGAGAGCAGGTTTCGGCCCGGTTTAAAGCTCAATACCACTTCGCGTTTGTCGGCGTTCCAGACCGTCTGGAAGTCTGCCAATTTAAACAGCACATTGCCCGTTGGAGACGTCAACAAGCCACTGCCGCTGAACCCACTGCTTTCGACACTGAGCGGCAGGGGGGAGCGGGCAAAGACACAGAGATTTTCATTCAGCGAGTCGGGGTCCAGCGGTTCTGAAAAACGCAGTTGGTATTTCCGACTCGACTCTGTACCGCTGTCAGTAGACAGGGTCTCAGAGAGCAGCACTTTGATCGGCACGCTGGGATCGGGATTGAGTACAGGCGGCCCTTCAACGGGCGTCGGGATGGGTGTGGGGGTTGGCGAAGGGGTTTCTATCGGCATCGGTTCAGGTGTGGGGCTGGGGGCTGTCAGATTTTGGAGCTGCAAAACGGTGCCCACCACAGTACTGCTGGTATTGGCATTGCCCAAGGCCAGATAATAGCTGCCGCCTTTGGCCACAAAGCGGATTTCAAATTTGCCGGGTTGGTTTTGTTTCATCCGGGAATTGAGCGAATCTGTCCTAACATCTGAATTTTCGCCGAAATAATACAAACCGATCTCTTGGGGAAATTCAAACCTGAGCAGGTATTCTTGCTCAGGGACAACCGAGAGATACCAGACCTTGATCTCTTTGGCGGCCAAGCTGACCGCGATGGTTCCTCCGCTTTTGAGATCTTCAGGGACAGGGGTGGGGTACGTAAATGGAGGAAAGTCTGTAAAAGGGGTGTTGGACCCGCTGGGGGTTGAACGGGGAAAAGGGTTGATGGCAGGCGGAGTGGGGGAAAAACAGCCAGACTGGAGCGCGACCAAAGTGGCCAAAAGCAGGATTTTGTGATTCATGAGCGTCATCATTGCGGGCCTTTCAAAGGGGATATACTTTCGGACGCAGGCTTTGATTCAGAGTTCCCTGCGCTGGGAGGCGGGCTTTGCTGGCCCAGCCAACTGCCCAAGACCACACCCGCCACCACCAAAAACAAGCCGAACACAGCCAGTGGGGGCACGCTCTCTCCAAAGAGATAATAGCCCATCAGGAGCGCATAGACCACCCCCACATAATTGAGTTGGGAGAGCAGTGCCATCTTTTGGGCCTGCAGGGCGCGGGTTAAAAAATACTGGGCGAAATGCGTAAACAGGCCAATCAACACCAGATACAGCCAGTCTTTACCCTGTGGCATGACCCAGTGGCTCAGGGTATACGGCGTGACCAGCACCAAGGTCACAACCGGGAAATAAAAGACAGCCACCAGCGGGTGATCGTGGTCTTTGAGCCGGCGGACATAATTGTAGGCCAGGGCCGAAAAGACAGCCGCCAAAATACCCGCCCCCAAGGGCAGCCAAGCCACCCGTGGATCAAAGCCCTTGATCAGTATCACCCCCGCAAACGAGAGCAAAAAGCAAAACCACTGCACCCGTTTCGGCGTTTCTTTGAGCATCCAGACGGCCAGCAGGGTCGAAAAAATGGGCGAGAGGTATTGAATTGTTACAGCAGAGGCCAAAGGCATTTGTTTGAGCGTCCAGACATAAGCCCCCAGACCGAGGGTGCCAAAAAAGCCGCGCAGCAGCAAATAGCGTTTGTGATTGCCCCAGGCCGAAATGCGCAAATGCCAGAGCATGCCACCCGAGAGCAGCAAGACCCCCAGGGCCCTAAAAAAGACCAATTCGTGGGTGGGAATCGCTTGCAAATTTTTGATACAGAAATTCATCAGGGCAAAGAAAAAGGTTGAGGCCAGCATTTCGGCGACACCGTTTGGCCATTTTTGGAGCCATTTTTGGAGCCCATTTTGAGACCCTTTGATGGTCATGGTTCAGGTTAAACCTGTGGCTTCCAATTCCTGCCAAAGGCCTTCGGCCCGTGTTACCAAATCTGCTTGGATACTTGCCAGATCGCTGCGGCGCTGCAGGTAGAGCTCGAGGGTCTTGAGTGGGTGCAGAGGTTCGGCCTCAGCCAAATCCGGCATACGCACGCGCTCACTGGGGTCTTCGAGCTGGGGGCGAATGCTGGCATGAAAAGCGCCCTCCAGGGCTTTCTTTATTTTTTTGCTGTCGATTTCATCGGCCCGCTGGGTTTGAATGGTGTAGAGCAACCTGACGATTTTGTCCTGCACAGGTTGGGCTGCGATCAGATTGAGCAAATCCGCGGTGGGATCTTCACTTTGGGTGAGGTTTTTTTCCAGGGTCAAAAACGGGCGGCAGGGCAGGGGCACAAATTCGACTTCGGTTTTGTCTTGGTAGAGTTCGACCAGCATATACCCTTTGGCCTCTTTTTCTTCGCCAAAATCCACCCGGTCGAGGCTGCCTGGATAGACCACATAAGGGTCTTGGCAGAGAATCTGGTGTTTGTGAATATGCCCAAGCGCCACATAGCGGTATTCAGAGCGGGTCAACAGTCCCAATGGCACCGTAAAGCCATAGCCAATCGACATGCTCTGTTCGGAGCCCATCTTGGCCTGTTCGACGCCCACATGGGCCACCAGCACTGCCGGAATCTCTGGGTTGAGCTGTTGGGCGAAATAATTGAGGATGTCTTCGACCTGTTCGACAATCGAGCGGTCTACTTCGGAGAGGGTTTGGCTGGCATAGTCGTCAAAGGTCATCAGGGCACTTTTGGAGACATGGGGAATACTTACCACCTGCAAGGGCCCGGCGGGGGTGGTCACCAGCTGAATCTGGGGTTTGCCACTGACCCAGACCCCAGGAATGTCCAAGGTGGCATAAATATCCAGGGCGTGGGATTCGCCATAGCGGTTGGTCTGATCGTGATTGCCAATCAGCAAAAAGACGGGGATGCCCGCTTGGGCCAGACGCATCACCCTTTGGGCAAACAAACGCTGGTGGGTATTGCTCGGTTCGTTGATTTTAAAGGCATCACCGGCAAAGATCACCAGATCCACGGGCTCTTTGAGGGCCGCTTCAACCAAGCGGTCAAAGCTCTGGACAAAGTCCTCCAGGCGCGTGTTGAGACCCGTGGCAGGATTGACCCGGCCATAGTTTTCCACCCCAATATGCAAATCCGCAAAGTGGAGTATTTTCATTTTAGCTCTGCGCGGATTCTGGCAAGAGTTCAGCCACCAAGCGGGCATTGTCTTTGAGCACCGCTGCCATGATTTCCAGGTATTGCAGCAGGTGGTGGCTCAAGGCCGCTAATTGTTCTTTTAATTGAATTTGGGCTGCCTCTGCCAATGTCGGCCAATCGCTTTCGAGCTGGCTCTGCAGGGTATTCAACATCATCATTTTGATCCCGGCCCCTGAGAGATGGGCGGCCTGCTCACAGGCCATGGCCACACTTTTTTCACTTTGGGCCTGGATCAATTCGGCAAATTTGCGGCGCTGGGCCTTGAGTTCTTCTTGAAGACGGTACTGGGTTTGGCCTGCCTGTTCGGTTAAAATGGCCAAGGTACTGGCCTGCACTTCTTCAAGCTGCTTTTTAAATTCAGGGTGGCCCTTGAGCGCGGTCGAAAAAGCCAGCAATTGTTCTCCCAGCGCCGTTTGTAGCCGGTAAGGCTCGCTATCCAATTCTTCACTCAAAAAGGCATTCCAAAAAGGGGCCACCCCCCCCAAGAGCGAATCTGCAATTTCAGCGGGCAAATTCAGGGCCGTTCCACTGCTGGGGCTGGTGTACCGCCCACCCCCTTTGACAGCCCGCTGCAAGGTCTGCCAGGGATAACTGCCCCAGGCGCTGATCCATTCTGGCAATTCGGCCCGGCATTGACTGAGCACCTCGGCAAAGGCCTGCAAAACAGTCTCTTGGGCTTCCTGCTGTCTCTTTTCGAGGGCTTCTTTGAGTCCGAGCAAGCCCAGGTCCAAATTTTTACTGGCGGCATTGATCTGGAGCTTGAGCTGAACCTGATCGATGGGGGTCAATTGAGCCAAGCTCTGGCGGCTGTGCAGGGCCTGCAAGAGGCGTTTGATCTCTTGATTCATCTGCTGGCACTGGCTGCGGATCATTTTCTTGCGCGCCTGATGGCCCTGAACGCTGACAATATTTTGCATATATTCCTGCAGGGCCGCGATGCCCGTTTGTTGCAGGTCGGTAAACAGGCCTTCGCCGCTGTGCCAGCCTGACAGGCGCTGGTGCTCCAGCGCTGAGACCATCAAAACCGGCGATTGGGCCAGGGTTTGACCAATCAAATTGAGCACATCGCCAATTTGGCTCTGAATGCGGTAGCGGTTGCTAAACCACAGGGTCAGCTCACTCAACTGCTCGCGCACGCGGTTTTGGATCTGCCCGTGGCGGGCGGTGAGAATCTGGTCGAGGGTGGCCTCTGCTGGCAATTTCAATTGCTGTTTTTCCAAGACGGGCACAAATTCATCGGCCCGGGTGCCGACAAAGGCCAAGGCACTCAACGTGCCATCCATGATCACCTGGGTCATAAAACCCCGGTCTTTGAGTATCTCCATCACGTCGCGGGTCAGGCCACGGGTGGTGTTAAAGGTCAGCCAGATAAATTCAGCCTGTTTGAGATAATTGCGGGTGATCGCCTCGCGGGCCGGGTTGGGGTCATTGAGCCCTGGCAAATCCACCAATTGCAGCCCGCCTTTGAGCACGTCAAAGGGCCCACGGATCAAAACCCGCTTGAGCAGGGGCCACAAATGGCCTTGGGCGGTGAGCAATTCGGTCAGTTCGTGTTTGAGCTGTTCGGCACTGCGGTAGCGAAACAGGGCCACCCCCTGTTTGAGATAGGTTTGCAGCCTCTCTGGCAGTGGGTTCTCGAGCAAGGCCAACATGTCGTCCAGCGGAAAAGGCAAAGGGGGCGGGCCGTCTTCGTTGCGGTAGAGACTCCAGGCTTTGTAGATAAAGTCCTGCTGACTGAGCAGGTTTTGCCCCTGGGCGCGGGATTCGCGGATCTCTTCGAGAAATGCCTGTTTTTCGGCCTCCCAACTATCGGCTGTGATAAATTCAAGTTGCACAGCAATCTGTTTGGTCGGAGAATAAGAGATTTCAACGGCTGCAGAGGTACAGGTACGAAAGCTATGTGTGGGCAAGAGGTCGGCCCCCAGCAGCGTATTGATCAGGGTGCTTTTGCCCGCGCCTGTACCGCCCAAAAGGGCAATCGAGACATTTTCGCCCTCTTCGGCATAGCTGCGCATCTGGGTCAATTGCTTTTCCCAGCGGCTGAATAAGCCTTCAAGTTCGGGGCGGGATTCTTTTTTGCGAAAGGTGTGTATGACAGCACTGAGTTTATCCGTCAGGGCTTCGGTGTATTGTGCCAGGGTGCTTGACATAAAGCTGCTCCATTCCAGAGGGTCCAATCGTTCAGTTTACCTGATTGGGGCGTTTTTCGGCCGATTGACACCTGCAACGAAAAAAAAAACTCCCCTGGGTTCAGGGGAGATGGGGTATTTATACGGTCAACAGCTGTGTTAGATTTTTGCTTGGCGTTTTTTCACGATTTCGGCGGGGGTAGCCGCCAGCAGGCGCAGGGTCAATTGATTGATCCGTACGGATCTTTGCTGGGAATTTGCGAGGAGTTCTGAGCGCGAATCTGTCAACAGGACTTGTTTGTGGCTGACCGCTTGGCCTGTGGTTTGGGCCTTTGAGATTTGCAGATCTTCTGGCTGTAGTTTGGGCTGTGAGCCATGGCTATTCACAGAGCGCATCAGGGCACCTGTGCCATTTTGGCTCTCGTACCAATAGCTCACCAATTGGTAGCGTTTGGGGGTGTTCTGCTCAGCTGGCAAGGCTTTGACAAAAAGCACGGCTCCATTGGCCAGAATTTGAGCATCTGTGGCCATTCGCAGTTCGCTGCTCATTTGCGCAAGCGCCATTTGGGCCTCTGCTTGAAACTGAACATCTGATGCTGCCAATTGCAGATGATTATCTGCTTGTAAATATGTGCGCATCCCCATTCCCAATGTGGCAGCGATGATGATCAGGCTGCTGAGAACTTCAATCCGCGAAAAACCAGAGATCGTTTTTAAGCCTTTTTTCACAGCTAACACGTCCATTCCCGTATTTATTTTCAATCAATCTTCAAACGACCAACTCAACCGTCCCCCTGTCGTGTTAAGCCTTTGCGCACTGGCCAAATGGTTTTTTACCTAGTTTATAAATCTTAATCTTTGGGAATACACAAATCTTAACAAAATAAATCCCAATGAGTCAAGAGAGCCGTTTGTCTTTGTTTTCTTAAATTTGCGTTATTTCAAGAGTAATGTTTGGTTATTTTTTTGAATTCCCTGACATATTTTCGCCCCAGCAGCCGATAGGTTCTTTATCAAAGCGTAGTCGGAGAAATTTTTGGACCATGCAGAAACAGAAAAAATTTCATTTTTCCTTGCTCGGCACCAGCCTTTTGTTATTCAGTGCCTGCCAGTCAGCAGGGCTGCCTCTGTCTACCCTCCAACCCAAACAAGTCGCTCCGGCTCGGGTTCAGGCCAAATGGGTGCTCAAACAGCAATCAGCTTTTGTGCCCGGTGAAGTGGTCGTGCAATACCGCAGTCTCAAACCCATTTCTGCGCGCCAACTCTACCCCATGCCCAGCATCACCCACAATCAAGAGTTGATTATTCAGGGTCAGCGCTTTGGCCTGCTGCACTTTAAATCGGCCAGTCAGACCGAAGCCGCCATGGCTGAACTCCGTCAGAGTCCCGAAGTGGCCTCTGTAGCCCTCAACCCCCGTTATACCGCTCTGGCTTTGCCACCGCGTCCGCAGCCGCTCCAGCGTTTTTCAGCCACAGCCCAACCGCTCAATGACGCCCTCTATCCGCTGCAATGGGCCCTGCCCAAAATTGGCGTGCCCCAGGCTTGGCAATTTGTCAAAAGCCCCCAAGAACTGATTGTGGCAGTGGTTGACAGTGGCGTGGACTATAACCACCCCGATCTCAAGGGCCAGATTATTAATGGCAAAGACTTTATGGCCGAAGAGGCCACCGGCCCCAACGGCGAAGGCTCTCCCGACGTCGTCGATGACGATCCCCGTGACCAACTCGGCCACGGCACCCATGTGGCCGGCATTATTGCCGCCCTGGCTGACAACCAAATGGGCGTCTCAGGCATTGCACCCATGGTCAAAGTCTTGAATATCAAAGCCCTCAACCAAGAAGGCTGGGGTTCGGCCTTTGCCATTGCCCAGGGGATTACCTCTGCCGCCGATCAGGGTGCTCGGATTATTAACCTCAGCCTCGGTGGCGGAGAACCCAGCAAGCCGATTGAATTGGCTGTGAAATATGCCCAGTCCAAAGGTGCCTTGATTGTGGCTGCCGCAGGCAATTCGTTTACCCACACAGGCTTTCCCGCCAATTTGCCGGGTGTGCTGGCAGTGGGGGCCACCGACAGCGAAGACTGGCTGGCCGACTTTACCAATCACGACAAACGCATCGATGTGATGGCCCCAGGTGTGGACATTATGTCGACCACCCCCACTTTTTTAACCAATGCCATGATGCAAAATAAAATTGACCTCTTTTACTCCGCCATGAGTGGCACATCGATGGCCTGTCCGATGGTTTCTGCCCAGGCTGCCCTGCTCTTGTCAGTCAACCCCAGTTTAAACGCCGACCAGCTCAAAGACCTGATTCGCCGCACAGCCCGCCCCGTAGGTGACAGCCGCCTGTTTGGCGCCGGTCGGATTCAAATTGAAGCCTCACTGCAGGCCCTGGTCAATTCTGCTCCTCCCGTTTCCCCGCCTGCCGACCCGGCGGCTCCGCCCGCTGCAGCTGTCTCGGCCCAACGGGTGATTCGCCGCTAAGCTTAGATTATATTCCGCTTAAAATTCGGGAAATGCTGCAGCAAAGTGGGAAAGTTTTTGCCCTTGCTGGGCTATAATTTTTACATAAGCAACGGCGTGAAGAGAGAATTGTGAAAATGAAAAAAACCACCCTGAAAACCCTCCAAAAAACCGCAACCCTGCTCAGTTTAATGGCCCTGGCCGCCTGTAGCCGCTATCCTGTCGCCACGTTATCGGCGCCTGGCCGTGCTTTGCCCGTCAATCCCTCTCGCGTCAACAGTGCCAGCGCCCGTTTGCCCCAAACCGTCCCCGGCCAAGTGGTGGTCAACTTTAAAACCCGCCCCAGCGCCACCCTGATTCAACAATTCTCTCAGGCCCACGGCCTGCGCCTGCTCAAAGCCTCGCCGATGGGAGACATGCTCTTTCAACAAACCACCCAGGTCGCCACAGCCCAAGTCATGGGCCGCCTGAAACAAGATCCGTATATCTCTTATGCCGGCCCCAACCCGATTTATCGCCACAATTTCACCGTCAACGACCCCCGCTCAGCTGAACAAAAAGGCCTGGGTATTATTGGCATGGGCAAAGCCTGGGATATTTCCCTGGGTGACCCCCGTGTGGTGATTGCCGTGATCGACAGCGGCGCAGACCTCGACCACCCCGATCTCAAACCCAATCTCGTTCAAGGATATAACGTGATCTCCCAGGGTGCGACCCCCCCCCAAGATGACAATGGCCACGGCACCCATGCCTCTGGCATTGCTGCTGCTGCGGCAGACAACCGCGAAGGCGTGGCAGGCACCTGCCCCCGCTGTAAGCTGATGCCGATCAAAGCCCTCGATGCCGAAGGCGCAGGCAATGCCTTTGATGTCGCGATTGGCGTCGTCTGGGCCGTCGATCATGGCGCCCAGGTCATCAATATGAGCCTCGGTGGACCCCAGTCCGACCCCACCCTCGAACGCGCTGTGCGCTACGCCTTCTCCCGCAATGTGCCTGTGATCGTGGCTGCCGGCAACGAAACCACCAGTGAACTGCGTTATCCTGCCGCTATTGCTGGCGTGATTTCCGTCGGCGCGGTCGATAACAATCGCCAACTTGCCAGCTTCTCCAATTTTGGCTCCTGGGTCACCCTGGTGGCGCCCGGAGTGCAAATTCTCTCCACCATGCCAACCAAATCTGTGTTTATGACCGAAAACGAAGGCTACAAGACCCGCTACGACTTTATGGATGGCACCTCGATGGCTGCCCCGATTGTGGCCGGTCTGGTGGGCCTGATGCGCAGCCGTCACCCCAATCTGACCCCTGCCCAGATCAAAAGCCGCCTTGAAGGCACGACAATCGACCTGGGCACCCCCGGCTTTGATACCAACTTCGGTCACGGCATGATCAACGCCCCCCGCGCCCTGCTCTAAAAGCGCCAACTTTCGCCAAGAATCTGCGCATAGCGGGGTTCCTTTCCGCTTGGGGATTGTGTACAATAGCGGATTATGAAATACATTGCGCACCTCAAAGACGATGAAATTGTTCGCCGCTACCCCATGGAAAAAGACAGCTATTCCATTGGCCGCAGCAAGGACAACGATTTGGTCTTTGATCATCCCAAAGTTTCGCGCAACCACGCCAAGATTTTTAAGCAAAATGGGCAATATGTCATCCAGGATCTGAACTCCACCAATTACGTCTTTGTCAACGGCGTGCGCATCAAACAAAAGCAGCTCGAACCCCAAGACAAAATTCAGATTTCCAGCGATATTCACCTGATCTTTGGCGAAGAGACCGGGCCCGACCCCCGCACCAATACCGTCGTGGATTTACACCGCCACTTTATTCACAAAGACGATCTGCTGCGACTGAAAAAGGTCACCCAGTCGATTCTTGCCCTTAACAACCTCGATCAAATTCTCCTCAATATCCTCAAAGAGGGCTTGGGGCTGATAGGCGCAGAGCGGGGATTTATTGTCATGACCGATGGCAAGGATCAGATACTCTGGAAATACGCCACCATGTACCGAATCGACAAAGAGAAGGCCGAACAGGGTGAGGGAGATATCTCACACTCGATTCTCAAAGAGGCCCAGGTCCAAAAACAAACAATTGTGCGCCACAATGGCCATGCCCCAGAGGGCTCTTCGAATCCCGCCGACAGCATGATGTCGCTCAAAATTTATTCGGCCATGTGCGCGCCTTTGCTGCTGCGAGAACGTGTGATTGGGCTGTTTTACGCCGATGCAAAACAATTGATGAATAATTTTACCGAGGTCGATCAATTTCTGTTTGATTACCTCGCTGATCAAGCGGCCATTGCGATTGTCAATGCCAAGCGCTACGCCGATGTACAATCCGAAAACAAACGCCTGCAACAGGAACTGGATGCCATCAACCAGGCCCAAAAATCCCTCGAAGAGCGGCACCAGCAATTGCTCAAAAAGACGGGGGCCTTTGAAGCCAGTCCGCTGATGGGCAAGGTCGACAAGATTCCCCCTTCTCCCACGCCGATCAGCCATACCTATTCTTCAGGTGGCGTGGTACTCAACAACTTGGGTGAAGTACTGGTGGTCAACCAGCAGGGCACCTCTTGGTCGCTTCCCAAAGGCCGGATCGAAGTCGGTGAAGAACCCGCGGTCACTGCCCAGCGCGAAATTTTTGAGGAGTCGGGCATTGCCTATCTGCGCCTGATTCGCCCCCTCAGCTCGTACCAGCGCACGGCCCTGGACGAAAAAGGCGAAGAAGACCTGCACGAAGTCAAAACCATCTATATGTACCTCTACAGCACCGATCAGGCCGAACTCAAGCCCCAAGACCCCGAAAACCCCGAGGCCCGCTGGGTGGCGCTGGAAGAAGTGGAAAAATTGCTCACCCACCCGAAAGACGTCAAATACTTTCAAAGCATTTTGCCCGAACTCAAAATTCTGCGTGAGAAAAGCCAAGCTCAGCCAGAGAATCCCTGATGATCACCGCCGTGCGCAAACGGATCTACATCGCCTATAACGGCGGGACCATTGGCATGAAACAATCGCCCCAGGGTTATACCCCCGAGCCCGGCTATTTGCAGAGCCTGATGCAAGCCATGCCGATGTTTTACCAGCCTGGCATGCCCGAATTTGAGGTGCATGCTTTTCCTGAATTGCTCGATTCTGCCAATATGCACCCCGATGATTGGCTCAAAATCGCCGAAGAGATTGCCGACCATTACAACGATTACGACGGTTTTATTGTCTTACATGGCACCGACACCATGGCGTATACGGCCTCGGCCCTGCCATTTATGCTCCAAGGCCTGCGCAAGCCAGTAATCATCACAGGCTCACAGATACCCCTCTGTGAAATTCGCAATGATGCCCGCGACAATTTGATCACCTCGCTGTTGATTGCCTCCCAATACGCGATTCCAGAAGTTTGCCTCTTCTTTGGGGGTCGCCTGATTCGCGGCTGTCGGGCCGTCAAAGTCGATGCCAAAGGATTTCAGGCCTTTGCCTCGCCCAATTATCCCCTGCTGGGCCAAGCGGGCATAGATATCGACATCCACTGGTCGGCAGTTCGACCGGTGCCTGTCACGCCGCCCAATTTACACGTGCAGGCCATCAACCA
>JBIKWL010000126.1:0-15314 GCA_044356335.1 Candidatus Sericytochromatia bacterium | reverse complement strand
CGGCATGGCCCATCCGTTTACCTGGTGGAGCTGTGCGCCCGGAGATAAAACTGACGACAGGTTTTTTCATGTTTTTAGCAATATACTCAGCGGCAGTTTCTTCATCATTGCCACCAATTTCACCCAGCAAGACAACTGCGTCCGTGTCGGAATCAGCTTCAAACAACTCCAACAGGTCAATAAATTTGGTACCGATAATCGGGTCTCCGCCAATACCAACACAGGAAGACTGACCCAAACCAGCACGGGTTAATTGATATACCAATTCATAGGTGAGGGTACCGCTGCGAGAAATCACCCCAATGCGCCCAGGAGTATGGATATGACCAGGCATGATCCCCACCTTGGCTGCGCCAGGTGAAATCAAACCAGGACAATTGGGCCCAATCAAACGGCATCCCTGCTTGCGGACATAATCGTAGACGGGAATCATGTCCTGAACAGGCACCCCTTCTGTAATACAGATAATCAAGGGAACACGCGCATCAGCGGCTTCTAAAACAGCGTCTGCCGCAAAACGGGGAGGAACAAAAATAATCGAACAATTGGCACCCGTTTCATGAACCGCTTCTTGAACAGTGTTAAAAACGGGGACACCTTCAAGGGACTGACCCTTTTTGCCAGGCGTGACGCCTGCGACCACGGAAGTACCATAATCCAGCATTTGGCGGGTATGAAAAGAACCATCCCGTCCGGTAATGCCCTGGACCAGAACCCGTGTATATTTATCAATTAAAATAGCCATGATCGTTGATGAGACAAAAGCACGAAAGGGAAATAGGGGCGGCTTTTGTCTGTATCCTTTCTCTTCAGATAAATAATATATGCCTGATGCAATCAGATGAAAAAGGACTGAATCCGGATACTTTCATGTGTAGAGCATCGTCGGAAGTGACAGCCACCTGATTTATGCTATACAATTATGACACATTATGAACGCACTTGCCCCTGATCTCCCCCCTCCCAGTCATTTATGAAAGAAAAGTCTTCCTCTTTAGCAACTGAGCACCTGCATCACAGTACGTGTCCGGCCTGTGGCTTTCATTGGGCACTGGATTTTTATACCGGCCAAGCTCAGCCATTGGCAACGTTGGGGTGGCCGCGTTCAGCCCAAGCAGCGCAAAAAATGAAACGCTTGCCCTTGGAATTTGTTCGTTGTTTGAATTGTGGTCATATTTTTAACCGTATGTTTGATTACACCCAAGTACCTTATGTCAACAATCCCAACCGCATGTATAACCGCAGTGCTTTGTGGCAAGAACACCTACAAGATGTCTGTACTCGGATTTTGCCCCATTTACCGGAAAACCCTGTGGTCGTTGAAATAGGCTGTGGTGAAGCGCATTTATTGGCGCGACTGGCTCAGGCCAATCCCCAGGGAAAGTATATCGGCTTTGATCCCCATGCAGATCTGAGTTCCCCTCATACAGGTGTTGAGGTCAGGGCCGAATTATTTGAACCTCATCGCCACCTACAAGAACTCAAACCCGATCTTTTGCTGAGCCGCCATGTGCTCGAACATCTGATGAACCCTTTGGCCTTTATTCAAGAAACGGCCTTCTTTTGTAGTTGGTTTGATATTTTCCCACTTTTGTTTGTCGAAGTGCCCTGCATAGATCGGGCCCTGAAAACAGGAAGGCTCGAAGATTTTTACTATGAGCACAACTCTCATTTTTCGCGGGAATCTTTTGCCCATTTCTTAGGTCATGTTCATCATCAACCACTTTTGATTGAAACAGGTTATGGAGAAGAAGTCATTTTTGGCTTAACCCGATTTGAAAAAAATGGGCAATTTGTTCAACACGCCCAGGACAGCCTCAATTTTTTAGCAAAAAGAGATCAGACCTTTCTATCAGTAACAAACACATTGGACAGGCTGTTGCAAGAGGGAAAAAGCTTGGCCATTTGGGGTGGAACGGGAAAATGCGCGGCATTTTTAAACAGCTTCGAACTGGATCTGCAACGCTTTCCACGGGTCGTGGATTCAGATCCGAGTAAAGTGGGCACATTTGTGCCTGGAACGGGTCAAAGGATCAGCAGCAAAGCAGCATTACAAAAAGATCCCGTTGAAATTATTTTGATTGCAACCCAATGGCGCGTAAGAGATATCGTTCAAGAAATCATCGCTGACAAAATACCCTATCAGCAGATTCTGATTGAGTATCAAGGAGAGTTGGTGGATTATTTCCAAGCTGAGCATCCCTATCGCTAAGATCAGATCAGATTGACAATTGTTGAGAAATATTATATTTTGTTAAGATAGTCTTGTTTCAGTGAACTGCGTACACACTCTCCTTTAAGAATATTTGGCAAATAGAAAGACACTACAGGCTTTCATGTTTAAATGAACACAGCTTTACCTGCTATCGTAGTTTTTCCCTTTGTTTTTATCTTTGGAGCCTTGATTGGCAGTTTTCTGAATGTCGTTATTTATCGTCTGCCAGAGACATTGCTCGCCCAAGAAGAGCCTGACGAAGCAGAAGAAGCAACAGAAATCCCTCAGACTTTTGGACCACGATTTCTTTGGGCTCTTAAGTATGTTGCCTGGGATATCGGCTGGATGTTTGTCTATTTGTTTAAAGAGTTACCAAAAGAACTCTGGTTGGTTTTGAAATCCATCTCTTTTCCGGCCTCCCATTGCCCCTCCTGCAAGCAAGAAATTGCTTGGTACGATAATTTACCTGTTTTAAGTTGGTTCATTCTGCGTGGAAAATGCAGAATGTGTCAAACCGCATTTAGTTTTAGATACCCTTTAAATGAATTTATTTGTGGTTTGCTATTTTTATATGTTTACGGAATGACGGGATTAAATATCGATTTTTTCCTCTGGTCAGGCTTTGTGGCCCTGCTTTGGGTGATTTTCTGGATCGACCTGGATCATCAATTTATTTTCAATGTGACAACCTACCCAAGTATTTTTATGGGAATCGTATATAATGTGTCTAAAGGAACTACCTCTCATAGCTTATGGGGTATACTCATTGGCTTTGCTTTGTTTGAAGCGCTTATCTTTCTGAGCATTGTTTTGCTTGGCAAAGAGGGAATGGGGGGAGGTGACGTCAGATTGGTGATGATGTTGGGAGCCTGGTTGGGTCCCATCAGTCTATCTTCGGCTCTGGCTCTGGCCTTCATTCTGGGATCTGCAGTTGGTATCGTTCTACTTCTGCGTCAGCGTGAAAGCACACCGTTTTCTTTTGGCCCAGCCTTGGTGTTGGGCGGGCTCGTATCCATGCGTCTTGGTGAAAAACTCTGGACGTGGTATATTAACTCAATCTATGGCAACGCACTGGGTCTCATATGAAGCAGATAAGCAACAGGGTAAAAGGTTCAGTTGAACAATGAAGTTTCGAGGTCGTGAAATCAACGCAGGAGCGCTAAAGGGTCTGCTAAAAAACCCCTTTGTAAAAGAAATTCCTGTTGGGATTGATATTACCAACGAGTCGATTATTGTGGTTGAGTTAGCGGCCGTCAAAGGCCAGCCGGGTACGGCTCAATTGGTCAGCTTAGCCATTACTCCCACCCCTGAAAATGCGGTGAGAGACGGAGAAGTCATCGATCCTTCGCGGGTAGCAGATACCATTCGTCAGATTTGGAATGAACAAGGGATTAAATCGCACAAGGTAATTACAGCGGTTTCGGGTCAAGCAGCGATTATTCGCCCCCGAATCAAATTCCCTGTGATTCCGATTAAAGAGCTCAAAGAAGTCGTGATTCACGATGCTGAGCGCTATATCCCTTTCCCGATTCAAGATGTCTATATCGACTTTCAGGTTACAGGCACTGTCGAAGAAGATGGGACAAGTAAATATGACGTCTTGTTGGTCACAGCCCAGAAACAGTTGATTGATACCTACATCGAAACATTCAGACAAGCAGAAATGCAATTGATCTCTGTTGATGTCGCTTCTTTTGCTGTTATGCGTTCGATCAACGAACAAGAAGCCGAAGAACTCAATCCAGAGATGCTCTCGGTGATGGTTTTAATTCGGGGTGAAACCACCGATCTAAATGTCACCCGCGCTGGCGTTCCACTTTTTTCACGCAGTATTCCCTTGGGTAGCAGCACCTTTATTGAGGTTATCGCCAGTAATATGGGTGTAGATCTTGAAGAGGCAGTAAATTTATTTGACCAAATTGTCATTGATATTGCTGGTGATGAGGTCTACGAAAACCCACTCGTAGAACAAGCATCTCAGGAAGTTAGGCCCTTGTTAAAGGATCTGACGAATGAAGTTCAAAAATCAATTGAATATTTTCATCAGTCCCAGCAAGAAAATGCCCGTATTCAACAGATGATACTCTCCGATCGGGGAGCCAAGATGAAAAATCTGGATCTCTATCTTTCTCATGCCTTGGGCATTGATGTAGAGGTCTGCAATCCGATCAAGTTTTTAACCTTTGATGAAAATAAATTTTCTCTTCAGTATCTCACTGAAAATGCTCCCCTTTTCGCAACCGCAATTGGACTCGCACGGAGAGGAATTGACGAACTTTGACACAGATAAGCATTAACCTCCTTGGAATAGAGCAAAAAGAAGCGCTCAGTCGCAAAGGTATCCCCCTCGATAAGGGGTGGATCATTGCGATAGCCAGCATTCTTATCTCAGGCATCTTGCTTTTAATCACCAACAATGTTTTGGGTGGTATGGTTGCCCGCGCCGAGGACACAAAAAAAGAAAATGAAACTAAAATTGCGGAACTCGATAAGAAGATAGCGGAAATCAAAACGCTTGAAACTGAGCGCAATAACTTACAAATGGAAGAGAAGATTCTTCGCTATGTCACCGGAGAAAATTATAAATGGTCTTTCTTCCTGCAAGAAATTCGTGCATTGATGCCCATTGATGTATCGATTAACGATTTAAAAATTGGGCCCACAGGTGATTTCACCTTAACGGGAACCACCACGGATCATCGAACTGTCGCCCTTTATCTGGCCAGTTTACAAAATTCAAAATTACTTACGGAAGTGGTCTTGCAGTCCAGCGTGAAAGATACAAAAAGCACCACCTTTGTAATTACCTGTAAAAAGGCCAGTTGAAGCTATGGAGATAAAACTCACTAAAACCGTCACCCTTGATACCGACAATCTCAAAATGTCCCATAAAATTGGGATTGGGGCTGCGGTCTCTGTCCTGATTCTGGGCCTGGGAATCTGGCAATTGGCCATGCCTCAATGGAACCAATACCAAGAATTGGTAGCCCAAATTGAAGCTCAAGAACAGCAGATTGCCGAAAAAGAAACCAAAGCCAAGAATATTGTCAAGCTCAAAAAAGAATTGGTTGAAATCAAAGAGCGTTTGGTTGTACTGCGCCGGAAAATCCCCCAACAGCCTAACGTAGCACCGCTTCTCATTGATGTAGAAGAAATCACTGAGAACAAAGAACTCTTTGGTAACGGCGCTCTTTTAAATGAGTTCCGTCCAGGTGCAATTGTCAATTTTGACTTACCAGCAGAATTACAAGAGGCCAAAGACTCAGCTGTGGCAAAACAATTAAAACAACTACCAATTACCATACGTCTGAGCAATATTTCTTATCCTGACTTTATCAAATTATTGACCGACTATGAAAGTTATGAACGAACGCTGAGTGTAGAGGGTATTTCTCTCATTCCTTCACCAAACAAGGAATTGTTATATACACCCGTTGATGTAAGCTTCACGCTTAAAGCGTTTCTCTTGGGGGCGCAATAAACCATGAATAAACATATTGTTATTTTGCCCTTGATCTTTGTCACTGCCTCAGCGCTGATGATTTGGTCTTTGTCGATGGAGGACGAAAATAGCTTAATCGTGACGAATCCTTCGGGCACACCGTCCATTATGCAAACGACTGCGCCCTCCGGCTCGGCCAAGCCCAGCACCATTCCTGCCAGTGGAAAACCCTCTGGAAAACCCTCTGGAAAACCATCGGGAGCTCCCTCTCCTGCTGCAAGTGCAAGTCCCAAGGCCTCTCCCAGTCCGTCTCCCACGGCCAGTGCGCTCCCTTCTTTTGGGATTGCCGCAACAACCCCCGAAGCGGTACTTAGAGAAGCCCAAGTCCATACAGGACGGGTCGATCCCTTTATGTCAATTTTGCCACCCGAATTGCCTGAGTTTGTACCGCAAATCGAACCAGAGCAATTGGCCTATGTACCGCCACCCGCTTTAAGTATTTCAGGCGGCCCAGCTCCTGTTCCCTTAAAAACAGCCTTGCCAAGGCTGTCTGAACCTGCTCCGGAACCACTGATCACAGAAGGACTGTCTCTCAGAGGCATTATTAACGGAGGCTTGGATCCTGTTGCCATTGTTGAGTTCAACAATGAAAGTCAACTGGTCAGGGTAGGAGAGCGTTTGCCCGGCAATATCCTGGTCACATCCATTCACTACGAAGGGAAATATATTACCCTTTCCAGAGGCAATCAAAAAGCCCGTCTTGAATTAGAGGAGGAGTAAATACACTCTTATGTTGAAATCAAAATATGTTTTAACTGCTTTCTTGGCAGCCAGTATGATTCTGATGCCTGTTTCTCAGGCTTTGGCTGTGAATACCGTTGTAAATTCCCCTGTTGCGGGTTCCAGCGATCCCTTAACCATTCGCAAGGCGTTTCAATTAGAGAATGATCCTCCCATCAGCTTAACGATGCGGAACGCCTCTGCTGAAGCTGTGCTCCGTGTTCTGGCTGAAAGGGCCAAGCTCAGTTTGGTCTTTCTCGATGGGAGTAGTGGAGGCGCATCGTTGTCCTCTTCACTTCCAGCAGCGGCCAGCAGTGGCAGTGAGCTCGAAGAAGATGATCTCGATAGTTCTTCGGCCAATACAGCAACCAAGTCAGCCACTTCTGGATCTGGTGTGAGCTTGCGTATTCCTTATCTGGATCTGAAAAGTATTCCTCTGAGTGAAGCTTTTGCACTGGTTTTACAAATGACCGGGTTGGTGGCTCGCCGTGTTTACAACACATTGTTAATCACCTCCCCAGAAAAAATGGATCAATTGGGATTCTCCGCGCCATTAATCAAAACCTACACCGTTTACAATCAAATGAATGCCGGTTCAATCGGTGGAGCAGCCGGTGGAGCAGCCGCTGGAGGTGGAATAGACACACAGCTAATGACCATTTTTCAAAGCCGCGGTCTCAAACCAATGCCCAAAATGATTGTCGATCCCCGTACCACGACGCTGGTCTTGATCGGTACGCAAGAGGCGATTGACATCGCAGATAAAATGGTTCCTATTTTGGATCAATCTTTGCCCCAAGTCATGGTAGAGATTAAACTGATTGAACTAACCAAACGGGGCAGCCAAGAACTCGGTTTTGCCTACGGTTTTTCACAGGGAAAATTTGGTGTATCCTTTAACCAAGCAGCAGCAGCAGGTGCTGTAGCCCCTGCCGCTGGCGGAGCGGGAATTACCTTAAACCCCCTAAACGCGCTTGCACGAGACCCTCAAGCCCTCGGAAATCCATCAACAGGAACAGATCGCTCAGGATTTTCATTTAACTCTCTGGCTGATTTCGCTCCCAACTTCAATGTCCGTTTGAATGCCCTGATTTCAAACAGCCAAGCTCGCGTTTTGACCAATCCCCGCATGGCCATTCAACATGGGGTAACCGGGAAATTTGACTCTACCACGGAAATCCCAATCATTTCCACAACAGTGACAGCCACAGCGGCCACTGAAACAGTACAAAATATCCCGATTGGCGAGAAAATGGACATCACCCCTTTTATTGATATTGAACAGGGAATGGTGACCATGAAAATTAAGCCGGATATCAGCACCCGTGGTCAAAATGTTTCTGTGGGCGCACAAACCATCCCAGAAAGAGGGAAACGTATGATTGAGACCACTTTGCGGGTTCGTGATGGTGAATCAGCGGTGATAGGTGGTCTGATGCGTACACTCACCAATGAACGCCAAAGCAAAATACCTGTACTGGGAGATATTCCATTTCTGGGAAATCTTTTTACCAATAATACCCAGGAAAAAGAAGAAGTTGAAGTCTTGATCATGATTACCCCGCGCATTATGAAGAGTGAATAGAACACTGGCAAGCGAAAGGAAGACATAGATGCCTGTATTTTTTATTGAAATCACAGGGGATGATCGTCTTTCTTTTGAGATCAGGCTTCTCAATAATCAACTTTCTGCGTTGCGTATCAAACGCCAGATTTATCAGCGTACGGATCGGGTTATTACCGATATCAAGGGTTTTGATCCTTTCAACGTCGGTGAATGGATGACCCTGGTAAAATATGACAATTGGAAGGGTGAAGCGATTAAAGATGCGCTTCGCCCAGCTCCCGCCAATTTTTCCCCCTTGGGGATTCATGTCAAGGAAAATTGGGGGTTTTTAGACGTTTATTCCCTTTTAGACAGAACCTTTGAAGATCTCGCGCAGCATTGGCAAAAAGACTATATTAATTATGGAACATTGCCTGTTTTATCGCCCACCCGCACTGAACATTTTCAGCGAAATCTGCCTTTTGTAACCGAATTGGCCCGTTATATTATTCATGATCGCAGTATTTTGGATATGCTCAGAAATGAGCAGGCAATTATGCCCATGCCCAAACAAGGTTTGGATGACTGGTTGATCGAAGAAAACACACTTGCAATGAACCGAACTGAAAAAGTGGCCTTGCGGGGACGTCTGAGTGTGGAACAAATGGGTACCCATCAAATTATTACCCATCACCCCCGTGCGGAAGGGGAAGACGTCATTTCCGTTCAGAAATTTTAAATGAACGCCGTTTTCACCTTTTTTGAATCAACGGGTAAAATGGGCTTGTTTTGTGGACAGGTCTTTTCATCCCTCTTCCGCCCCCCTTTGTTCTGGCGTGAGACATTGCGATCCATGTATACGATTGGATTTCAGTGCTTACTGCCGGTTTTGGCAATTGTTGTACCCACAGGCATGGTAACCACTTTACAAGGCTTACATGTTTTTGAACTCTTTGGTGCACAGCGCCTTTTGAGTAGTTTGCTGGCTGAAGCCGTTTTCAGGGAACTGTCTCCCACCTTGGTCAGTATTATGGTTGCAGCCCAGGCCGGCAGTTCCGTCTCAGGGGAAATTGGCACAATGCGTGTCAAAGAGGAAATTGATGCAATGGAAGTCATGGCTGTCGACCCCTTCCAATATGTCATTATTCCGCGCTTGATAGCCTTGGCAGTAATGGTGCCACTGATCAATGCCATTGCTTGTTTTGGTGGTATTCTTGGGGGATACGCAGTCGCAATTGGTCTCAAAGGTTTAAATTCAGGTGTCTTTCTCGCCAATTTATTCAGTTTTGCCAAACTCTCTCATATTTGGGGGGGGATGTTTAAAGCCTGTGTCTTTGGCTTAATTGTGGGTATTATCAGCTGTTACAAAGGGTTTCACGTCACAGGTGGGGCCTTGGGTGTCGGCTTGGCAGCCAATACAACCGTGGTTCACTCCATTTTGCTGATAGTCTGCGTGAATTATTTCCTGACCTCTGCACTTGTGACGTTGTTGGGTTGATGATCATGAAGGATTGGCCTTCATTGACACAATTTTCTTGTGTCTTGGCACTGTGTCTGAGCCTGGGTACAGCCTGTTCACCCCCTTTGCGCAAAGCAGAAGATCTCGTGGCTGCCCATAAATACAAACAGGCCCAACCGCTTTTAGAAAAATTACATGCCGAAGATCCGGCCTTGGTACAGGCCCAGGCACTCTTGGCAGAAACCCTCTTTTATACCGAAGGGCCACTGGCCGCTCTCACTCATCTCTATCCGCTTGCACAAAAACAGGCCGAGGCCCTGCCTGTCAGACAATTAATTCAAAAAATAGAAAACGAATACCAACGATTTGATGAGCTTGTTCAGTCCCCTGAAACCGAAAAAATTAAAAATTACCTCAAAACCGCTCCCAACAATTATCTCAAAGAGCGTGCACAGTGGCTCTTAATCCAAACTTATCAAGAGTCAGGTCAGAAAAAAGAGCGGCAAACCCTGTTTGAAAAACTCAAACAAGAGAGCCAAGATCCGTTGATTCAACAAATTTTAGATTGGGAAACAGCCCTCTTGGCCCAAGAAGAATTGCCCAGACTCTTGGATCGTTACCCCAAAAGCAGTCTACGTCCCCTCTGGTATTGGCAAATTATCGATCAATTGGCTCAAAAGAAAAAGATCGCCGAAGCCAATGGCTTTTTGGTACATTTTAAAGAAGAAAGTCAGGATGAGACCCTCAAAGCGGCCATATTACTGCGCCAAGGGGAGTATAACTTGGAGCGCAATCCTATTGTCGCACTCAATTATTTCCGCAGTTTTTTACAAAAACATCCCAAACACCCAGCTGGCCGAGAATTGATTTATACCATTCGCGAAAAATTGGGCAAATATCTGAGTAGTGGAGATCATGCTTTTTTGGCTCAAGCGGCATTTGAGCGTTATATGTACCAAACCGCTGTCGGCGAACTACAAGCCACCGATCCGCGCAGCAAAGAAGACCTCTATTTATTGGGTTTTTACGCGCGCAAAGCAGACTATTTCCCAATTGCACGCCAAATCTTTGGACAATTATTACAGGCCTATCCCCGCACCCGAGAAGCCGGTTTGGCCAGCGTACATCTGGCAGCAATGCAACGTTCGAGCAAAGCCTATAATGCCGCCTTAAATCAATTGCGTCAGATACGTGCCAGTTATAAAAGCGTTCCCGAAGTGAGCACAGCAGCCCTCTGGGAAGAGGGCATCGTCTATGATTTCTTGAATCAACCCGAGAAACAGGCAAGTGTCTGCCGTCTACTCGTAGAAATCGATCCCAAAGCAGAAAAGGCCCCGGAAGCACTTTGGGTGGTAGTCTGGCAGGCCTATCTCAAAAGCGACTATGCTGAAGTGGTGCGTTTGATTCAAAAGCACCGCTCTGATATTGAAAAACATGAACTCGAATCCCGTTTTTTGTACTGGTTGGCCCGCGCCCAGGAAAGCCGCGAACAACGGGAAGAGGCACGCAAAATCTACACAGATTTAGCGGAAGGGCCACTGCTCGATTATTATAGCCATCGGGGCAAAGAGCGCTTGCGCGTTTTGCTCAGAGGTGGAGAGGATCAGTTTGCCACACTTACCTATCAGGGATTCCAAACCAGAGCCATTCAAGCGCCGGGATACAAATCCGCCTTTCTGGCCCGGCTCAAAGCGGCTGAGTTTTCAGACAAAGATTGGCCCGAAGCCGAGCAATTGTTTTATCTTGGACAAAAAGCCCATTTTCTCAAGTTGGCGGAGAACAGCAGCCAACCTGAATGGCAATATTTGCGGGGTCTGATGCTCAATCAAGAAGGGCGTTATTATGAAGCGATCACCCATTATCGCTATCTGGCAGAAGAGAACCCTCTTTTTGTACCGGTGGCTTTCCCGCTCGCCCATTGGTTTGAGACCATGGAACAAGAAGCAAAAAAATACAAGCTCAACCCCTTTTTAGTCGCGGGATTGAGTTGGCAAGAAAGCCAGTATAAGCCAGATATTCAGTCTTGGGTAGGGGCCACAGGCCTGATGCAAATTATGCCCACCACAGGAGAGCAAATTGCCAAAGAATTAGGCCTGAGCAAATATGATCTCAAACATGCCGAGACAAATATTCGTATGGGGACTTGGTATCTCAACTCAACCCACAAGACCTTTGGCGGAAACGCCATGTTTGCGGTAGCCTCTTATAATGCCGGGGCTGGGCCCGTCTTGCGTTGGAAAAAAGAGTTTGCCCATCTTCCCTATGATGCCCAAGCCGAATCGATTACTTACCCAGAGACCCGCGACTATGTCAAAAAGGTCTTTACGGCCTATTGGATCTATCAAAGCTTGTACGGCAAATGACTTTCAACAATCATTTGGACAAAACTTAACCCATAAAAAGCGGTAAACTGAGCACCAATTGCGCCACACCGGTGATCAGAGCAGCAACGCTCAAAGCAAAGCCACAGAGACCGCTAATCACCAAACTGCCAATGGCCTTATCTAAGCTAAAGTGCTGGGCCGATTGAATACCCAAGACAACCAAAACCAAAACCCAAAAGCCGACGCCCAAAGTCAGCAATAATTGCAAGGTAAATCCCGCTTGGCCGAAGAGATTCGGCAAGGCACTCACAGGAGCCAAAAAAATCAAAGGCAAAGAGGCCAATCCCAAACCTGTCATGGTATCGGTAATCCGACCCTGGCCGCCAAAGAGATCTGCACAAAGACTAATCATGAGCGAAAAAGCCAACCACAATAAAAATACCCCCATGCCGTTGACCAAAAATTGCGGCAAAAGGGCCGGCAGGGCCTGAGCCATGGAACCGGCTTGGGTAAAGGTGTGCAACAGGGTTGTCAACGCCAGAACACAGGCCGAAAAGCCCCATTGACTGCGCTCAGAAAGGCGCGTCAAAGCGGGAGCGGGATGCAAAAGCAAATCGTAACAATTTTGGGGCCAAGTCTGCACGGAGTTACCTCAAAATGGGTTAGTATCAATGGCAGGATAACGTATTTTTGTCAGAATGCCCAGCCAAAGGAGAATGAACAAGAAATGACCAAACCCTGGCCAGAATTGCTCAAACACTATTGGGGCTCTGAATTTGTCCTGCGCTCACATCAGCAACCAATTGTGGAAAACCTGTGCAAAGGCCAGGATGTATTGGCTCTTTTGCCCACCGGCGAAGGCAAATCCCTGTGCTTCCAATTGGCGGGACTGTGTTTGGGTGGTTTGACCCTGGTTATCTCTCCGCTATTGGCATTGATTCAAGAACAGGTAGCTCAATTGCAAGCCAAAAACATCAAGGCCTGGCAGCTGAGTAGCCAACTTAGCCCCGAAGAGCGGCGCAGACTTCTCAAGGGTTTGCAAAACAATAGCCAAACCTTTCTCTATCTTGCGCCAGAACAATTGCAAAGCGGGGCATTACAAGCTGTTCTGGCAGAAAAACCACCGCGTTTGCTTGTGGTTGATGAAGCCCACTGTATTTCGCAGTGGGGCAATAGCTTTCGCCCAGCTTACCGCGAATTAGGTAAATTACTCTCCAATTGGCATCCCCGACCTGTCCTGGGAGTATTTACGGCAACAGCCCCCCCAGCCATTCAAGCAGATATCTGTGAGGTGCTAAAAATGGAGCATCCACAGCTTTACCAAGGCAATGTGCTGCGGGAAAATATAGCCGTGGCCATTCAACGCGTTTGGACTCCGCGTGGGAAAGAGCAATCCTTACTCAAAACATTGGTCAAACGCCCATTAAAAACATTGATCTATGCCCGTTCCCGTCAGGCCTGTGAAAATCTGGCGAATCGCCTTCAAGCAAAAGGATTTGCGGCCCATTTCTATCATGCCGGGACGTCTTTGGCACACAGACAGGCAAGTTATCTCCATTTTCGGGAGCCAGGCCCCGCTATTTTGGTTGCAACCACAGCTTTTGGTATGGGCGTTGATATCCCCGATATAGCCACCGTCATCCATTGGCAACTCCCTGAAAGTCTCGAAGCCTATGTGCAAGAAGTGGGCCGAGCCGGTCGCAACAGAGCATTTCAGGCTCAGGCTTTGGCCCTGAACCTCTGGGCGGAAAAGAGCGCACAAACTCAGCCCTGGGAGCCCGAAGTCTTGAGGAAAATCTGGAAACTGTTGGGACAGGGGCGCTCCTTATTGGAGATCCAAGATTATTTAGACCTGGGCCCCAACCTTTTGCAGACAATCTTATTGGCCTGGTTAGAAAAAGAGGCCATTCAACCCTTGCCTGGACAGCACTATCAGGTCTCGTGCCCCAATTTAACCCCAGTCTTGTTAAAACATGTCTTAGAAAAACAAAAAATAGGGGTCAAGCGCCTTAAAATCCAAAAGCGGGAATTGAAAACGTATCTCAGCAGCAGCCAATGTCGGAGGCAGCGTTTAGAGATCTATTTTTCAGCTCCCCTTCAGCCTCCCTGTGGAAATTGTGACCGCTGCAAAAAAACAAATTTGAAAAGTGAAACCCCGGAAAGCTAGACCGAAACCGAGATGCTGATTATACTGAACCATGCTTTTGTGGTTTGTTATTCTCTATCTCATCCTATCGGTAGGCATAGGTCTGTGGGCGGCGCTTAAAGTCAAGAACAGCCGTGATTTTGCCGTGGCCGGTCGCCACCTCTCTTTCCCAATTGTCACTGCCACCGTTTTTGCCACTTGGTTTGGCGCGGAAACCGTATTGGGTCTTTCGGCGACCTTTTTAAAAGATGGCTTAAAAGCCACTGCTTCAGACCCCTTTGGGGCGAGTATGTGTCTGATCTTGGCGGGCTTGTTTTTTGCGCGCCCACTCTATCGCCTGAATATGCTCACAATTGGGGATTTTTTCAGAATCCGCTACAACCGCGTGATTGAAATTCTCTGTACCGTCTGTATTGTGATCTCATATTTGGGCTGGGTCTCCGCCCAAATCAGGGCTCTGGGACTGGTCTTTTTTATCATCAGCAATGGCCAAATCAGTGAACACACCGGCATGATTGTGGGAACCTTGATTGTGCTGACCTATACTGCATTTGGGGGCATGCTTTCGGTCGCCATTTTGGACTTTGTCCAGATGGTTGTGATCATGGCGGGTTTATTGGGTATTGCTTGGTTTGTGAGCTCTCTGCCTGAAGTGGGAGGTATTGGTAATGTCATTACCCATGCCCATGCACAGGGCAAGTTTGAATTTTGGCCCAAACAAAACGCCCAATGGCTTCCATTTATTGCCGCTTGGCTCACCATGATGCTCGGCTCGATTCCGCAACAGGATGTCTTTCAGCGCATGACCTCTGCCAAAGACGAAAAAACGGCTGTAAATGGCACCGTGATCGGTGGCAGTCTCTATTTTATTTTTGCCTTTGTGCCCATGATGCTGGCCTACTCGGCCTTGCTGGTGGCGCCTCAAAAATTCCAAGCTTTGGTCGCCAGCGATGCCCACAAGGTTTTGCCAACACTCATTTTAGAACACACCCCACTTTTGGCCCAGGTCTTCTTTTTTGGCGCTTTGCTCTCCGCGATTATGAGTACGTCTTCGGCCACACTGCTGGCTCCCTCGATTACTTTTTCCGAAAATATTCTCAAAGGATTTTTCCCAAAACTCACAGATCAGGCCTTTTTACGCATGATTCGCATCACCCTGGTGATCTTTGCAATCTGTGTTTTATTCTACGCCCTGCAATCCAATGCCTCGATTCACCAAATGGTCGAAAATGCCTATAAAATCACCTTGGTAGCGGCTTTTGTGCCCTTGGCAGCTGGCCTGTTTTGGAAAAAAGCCAGCACCCAAGGCGCACTCTGGGCCATGTTGGGCGGATTAACCGTCTGGATTGCCATGGAAACGCTCACCACAGCCTCTTTTCGTGAAGCCTGGCCACCCCAGCTT
>JBIKWL010000125.1:0-15358 GCA_044356335.1 Candidatus Sericytochromatia bacterium | reverse complement strand
TGATTCACTGGCATCTCAAGACCTTTCCCAGCCAAAGTGGCGAGCTGATTCCCCAAACAGCACATATTTCCTTTGATGCCGCGGGCTGGGAAATTTGGAGCACCCTGGCGGCAGGCGCCACCCTGCTCTTTTGGGAGCGCAATACCCTGCTCGATCCACGGTCCTTGCAAAAAGCCCTGCTCAGCCAGCAAATCCAACAGCTGTTTTTGCCCACGCCACTGGCAGCTTTGCTCTTGCAATTGCCTTGGCCTGAAAACACCGCTCTCAAATGCCTGCGTACCGGCGGCGACCGCTTGCCGCCGTTTCAACCCGACCGCCTGCCTTTTGAGGTCTGGAATCACTATGGCCCCAGCGAGTGCAGTGTGGTGGCCTGTGCGGGCCCCATCAAAGCGATTCAACCCGGCCAAATCCCCGCCTTGGGCCAATTGTTGCCAGGTCTCAAGGCCGAGATACGCGATCCCCAAGGGCATCGCTTGCCTTGGGGATTTCCGGGTCAGTTGGCCCTCAGCGGCACGGGTCTCAGTCCCGGCTATTTGCACAGCCAGCCACACACTCAACACTATCTGACCGGAGATCGGCTGGTTTATCTCAACGGGCAATTTCACTTTCTCGGGCGCAGCGACCGGCAGTTTAAATTCAAAGGCGTGCGCATTGAAGCCGCTGAAATTGAGCATACCCTGTTGCGTCATCCCGCGGTTTCCAGCGCAGCGCTGATCCCCACTGCGCAAAAACTTTGGGCCTTTTATACGGGCAGCATAACCCCTTCATTGCTTAAAACTTGGCTCCAAAGCCAATTGCCAACCAGCCTGGTGCCCGCCATGTTGCTCCCCCTGGAACGTCTGCCCGAAACCGAAAGGGGCAAAGTGGACTATCTGGCCCTGCAAAAACACACCCTCAATGCAGACCTCAATGCAGACAGCCCTGCTCCAGAAAACACAGTTCTCTCGCCGTCGCTCTCGTCATCTCGCTCAAAACCCGGCCAAATGGGCCTGGAAAAACGCATCGGAGAACTCTGGCATCAACTCTTGGGCCAGCCCGTAGACAGCGAGAGCGACTTTTTTGCCCTTGGGGGCAATTCACTCCTGGCAGTGCAGATGGTCATGCAATTGCGCCAGCAAACTGAGCGCGAAATTGGATTGCATCAACTCTTTGCCCATCCCCGACTGGCTGAATTTGCAAAGGTGGTAGCAGAAGCAGCACTGCTCCCTGCGCCACTGCCACAGATCCAGCCTCAACCAGAGCTGGCTTGGGAGCCCTTTGAACTCACCCCCGTTCAGGCCGCTTATTGGGTGGGTCGCCAGGCCCAGATGGCCTTGGGCGGTGTCGGTGCCCAGGCCTGCTTGGAATTGGCCTTGCCCGATCTGGATCTGGCGCGATTGGAGCAGGCCTTGAACAACCTGATTCGTCGCCACCCGATGTTGCAAACGGTCATCAACGCCCAGGGCCAGCAGCAGCCAAGTCAAAACCTGCCTCCTTACACCATAAAATGCCACGATCTGCGCAGCTTGACTCCCCAAGAGCAGACCCAGCAGCGCCAAGCCCTGCGCCAGGCCAGCTTGGAAGCTGTTTTTGATCCTCAGCACTGGCCACTGTTTGATTTTAGTTTGATCCGCCAGAGAGAAGGCCCAGAGGGAAGAACAGGCACTTACTTGCAACTGCGCCTGGACGCATTGATCGCTGATGCCACCAGCTTTTTGCTCCTGGGTCAGGAATTAGAAACCCTCTATCGCCATCCCGAGCGTGAATTGCCGCCTCTGGCCTTGAATTTTGGCGATTATATGCGCACATTCGCAGAAATTCGCAAAAGTCCGGCCTTTGTGCGGGACCGTGACTATTGGCAGGAACGCCTAAGAGACTTACCAGAAGCCCCAATTTTGCCCTTGCTCACCGCCCCCGAACAGCTTAAAACACGCCAGTTTGAACGCCTCTCACTGCAATTGGAAGCTCCCACCTGGCAGGCCTTAAAAACGGCAGGAGCCGCTTACAATCTCACGCCCAACAGCCTTGTCTTGGCTTTGTTTGCCGCCAGCTTGAGCTGTTGGAGCGAAAACGAGCGTTTCATTATCAACCTCACGACCTTTCAGCGGCTGCCACTGCACCCACAGGTGAATCAATTGGTGGGCGATTTTACCAGCTTGAACCTGCTCGAAATCCCCCCCCGACAGGGTTTGTTGGCCGATTGGGCCCGTCAGATTCAGCAACAGCTCTGGCAGGACCTCGAACACAGCCTCTATAGCGGGGTCGAAGTGCTCAGGGATTTGCGCCAACACGGCCACAGCGGCACAGCTCCGGTGGTCTTTACAGGACTGCTCGGTCAAACCTTGCCCGAACTGCCACTGGGAGCTGAGCTGGTCTTTGCGCAAACCCAAACACCTCAAGTGTGGCTCGACTGCCAGGCCTCCGAGAGTGCAATGGGCCTGCACGTGAATTGGGACTACCTGACTGAACTCTTCCCAGCAGGCTTGCCTCAGTCCTTATTTGAGACCTTTGAACAGCTGCTGCGCCGCTTGGCCAACTCCCCCACAGAATGGCAGGCCCCACTCAGCCAGAAAGCCATTCTCGGTGCGCTCAATCGCCCTGATCAAACACCCACGCGTCTGGCTGCCAACGCCACAGAACAGCACATCCCGGCCCAATGCCTGCACGCGGCCTGTATCGCTCAGGCCCTGGCCCACCCCGAAGCCCCCGCGGTGATTTCCCCCACCCGCAACCTGAGTTACGCAGAATTGCTGTCAGAAGCCACAGCTTTGGCCGAGCAATTATATGCACACGGGCTTGAAAGAGCTGAGCCCGTGGCCATTGTGATGCACAAAGGCTGGGAGCAGACCGTGGCTGTCTTGGGCATTTTATTGGCAGGGGGCGCCTATTTGCCCATCGAAGCCAGTTTGCCGCCAGAACGGATCACAGCGCTGCTTGAATTGGGTCAATGCCGGTTGGCATTGGTACAAAGCCACTTGGATTTGGCCACCCATCTGACCTCTCTCCCGCCGCTCAATCCCACATTTATTCCCGTTTACCCACCCGAAACAGCTGTGCCTTTGCCCAGTTCGGAACAGATCCAGGCCCTTTTACAGCGCTGTTCTCCCGAACAATCTGCCTATGTGATTTTTACTTCGGGCTCGACGGGTCAGCCCAAAGGGGTGATGATTGCCCATCAGGCAGCTTGGAATACGGTGGCAGCGATCAATCAAATGCACAATTTACAGCCCGACGACCGGGTTTGGGGATTGTCCAGCCTGAGTTTTGACCTTTCGGTCTATGATTTGTTTGGCAGCTGGGCTGCAGGGGCCTGTTTGGTGTTGCCCCCTGCTGACAGTGGCCGCGAGCCGGATCGCTGGGTTGACTCCTTGCAAGCGCATGGGATTACGCTCTGGAACAGCGTTCCAGCATTATTACAATTGCTGCTGGAATACCTCGAACGCAGTCCTGAATTGCGTTTTCCTGCCCTGCGTCAGATTATGTTGAGCGGCGATTGGATTCCGCTGGCTTTGCCTGAACGGATTGCGGCCCGAGCCCCACAGGCCCAGATTTGGAGCCTGGGGGGCGCCACAGAAGCCAGTATTTGGTCCAATTTTCACCCCATTTCTTTGCCCCTGCCCGAAGATTGGAACAGCGTGCCCTATGGCAAGCCCCTGCCCAACCAGCGTTTTGAGGTCTTTAACACGCAAATGGAGCCCTGCCCAGAATGGGTGGCAGGAGAGCTGTGTATCAGCGGCAAGGGACTGGCTTTGGGTTATTGGCAAGATCCCGAAAAAACAGCCGAGCGCTTTGTTTTGCATCCAGAAACAGGCGAGCGCTGGTACAAAACCGGCGATCGGGGCCGCTATCGGCCCGGCGGTGTGCTGGAATTTCTCGGCCGAAAAGACAATCAGGTCAAAATTCAGGGCTACCGCATTGAACTGGGTGAAATTGAAAGCTGCCTGCGGCAACACCCCCATTTGGCAGATGTTTTGGTCACGGCCCCTTATCTGGGGGATCAATTGAGTCAACGCAGTCTCTGCGCCTATTACCTGCCCCGGAGGCCGATCTCGGCATCTGAATTGGAAAACTTTCTGTCCAGCCGTTTACCTGCCTGGATGGTGCCGCACCAATGGCTGGCCATGGAGGCCTTTCCCCTCAACAGCAGTGGCAAACCCGATCGGAAACAATTGCCTGCGATTGGGTCCAAAGGCAGCACAACAACACTTTCAGCGGCCCAAAGCCAAACTGAAACCCAACTCAAAGGCCTCTTTTACGAAGTGCTGACCTTGGAGGTCCACGACCCCGAAGCGGATTTATTGGGTCTGGGAGTTAACTCAATCGACTTAATCCGCTTGGGCAATCGCCTGCAGCAGGAATTTGGCTTTGCCCCCGGTGTCGGGGAGATGTTCCAATTGCGCAGTCTGCGCCAATTGGCCCAGTATTATAACGCCCAGAACATGGCGCAGGCCAATGCCCTGCTCCCCACAGACAACAAGACCAGGCCGCCCGTAAGCGCAGTGATGCTGGAAAGCTTCAGTGAGAAAAAACTGCCCCTCCGTGAGCAAAGGGGCCCTGCAACAGTCTTTCCCCCACCCCAAGGCGCTCCCCACAGTGAAAACTGGAAAAGCACCCGACATTTTTTGCCCGAAGCACTCAAGCTGAACCAATTGGCCGAATTACTGGCGGTTTTGGCCGAGTATCCAGGCGACCAAGGCCCTCGTTACCTCTATCCCTCAGCAGGCGGGGTCTATCCACTTTTGGTGTATCTCCAAGTAATGCCAGGAAAAGTAGAGCAACTCGGGGCAGGGCTGTATCTGTATCAGGCTCAAAACCACAAACTGGTTCAAGTCAGCCCAGAGGCACCTGTTTTGAGCGAATTACATTTGCCCAACAGCCTGGAAATGGCCGAAGCCTCGGCATTCAGCCTCTATCTGGTGGCAGATCTGGCGGGCATGATGGCCCGCTATGGCAGCGACGCCCGCGATTATTGCCTGATTGAAGCCGGAGCAATGGTGCAATTGCTGCGCGAACAGGCAGCGCGAATCGGCCTGGGTCTCTGCTCGGTCAGCCGGGTAAATGCCGCCCTTTTGCAAGCCCCTTGCGCCTGGCAAGCCGGAGATGAATGTCTGCACAGCTTGGTGGGTGGACTGCCAGATCTGACGCTCACCATCGGCGGATCCCCAGAGAACGCTTCACAGGCTGCCACCCTGCCCCAAAACGAGGATGCTCAAAACGACGAAGAATGGGAAGAGTGGGTGTTTTAACCCTTTCAGCTTGGATTGCGGGGAAATCTTAAAGCGAAAGCTTAAAAGGTCACAGGGAAAGGCAATTGCAGGGGGGCATTTTCATCAAAAGGATCTTCTTCGCTCGGATCCCAGGGCTGTTGAGCAGCATCCGCACCCTGCAACGTTTTTTGATACTGGTAATCGCGCCAGGCCATCGTGACGTTTCCAGCGGCAAGAACAGACGGCATCGCAGGCGGGAAGTTTTTTTTACCCGTCAGCTCATAGGCAAAATTGGCATCAAGAATCTGAATTTGAGTCATCTGCCGCTCCGCAAGAAGGATACAAGCTTATCTTGAGAGCAGCCGTTGAGCTGACGGTATTCAACATACATTTAACAGAAGCGGATCCCAACGACTTTGGACGTCGTTTTAGACGTCGTTTAAGAGATCGTCAAGGTCTTCTGTCTCCTTGAGTTGGTTGATGTCCAGCATAAAGGTGCCAGTTTCATCCAACATGTCCTCTTGGGAAGAGCTCTGTTTTTCTTCGGCTTTGGGCTGCACTTTGGCCTGGTCTTTGTTTTGGCCGACTTTTTTAAAGAGTTTATCGAGCATAAATCCATCCTGAAACTGAGTTGGTATAAAAAGTCCACAGCTTCATTGTACCAAAATATCCGGTGTATAATCTTAAGCGTTCGGGCGATCCTCCCGGATTCAGAACCAGATTTACCCAAGGAGCCTTTCATGTCTGACCTTTTGTGTTTTGCCTGGGGCCTCGGCCTGCGTCGCCGCCGGGGCAATACCACCCTGGATGTCCTCTTTCCGGCCCTGTTTTTGGGCAGCAGCCCCCTGGCACAGGCCTTAAACAAAGCCGATTGGCTCAGTCCCGGTCAATTTCGGCGCTTTGAAGCCCTACAAATCAATGAATTGCAAGCCCTTTTAAAAGATTTTCCGGCCAGTGCTGAAGCAGAACGGCTGCGCCCACTCTTAGAGGCCCTTTCAGTCCAGGCCAATCCTTCGACATATAGCGAATTGGATTTGGGTTTTTTCGCGATCTCGGCCCCAGACCAAGCGGTCGAAACGGCCGAAGAAGCCTATTTTAAACTGCAACTGATCTCGCAACGCCTGCTTCAGCCCCACGGTGTCAAACTCGATGGGGCCTTTAAAGCCCTGAGCAATTTGGCTTGGACCGACCAAGGGCCGATCTTGCCCGAAGACCTGGAAGGAGTCAGACTCAAGGCCTTGTTGGCGGGTAAATCATTGATCGTCAGCCATGTAGACAAATTCCCGTATTTGGTCAATTACCATGTGCCCAGCGGGGTGCGTATTGCCTCTGGCAGCCAGGTTCGTCTCGGGGCCTATTTGGGCGAAGGCACCACCGTTATGCAGGCCGGATTTGTCAATTTTAATGCCGGTACCGCAGGTGTCGCAATGGTCGAAGGCCGCATTTCGGCGGGGGTCTTTGTGGGAGACAAAACAGATGTGGGCGGTGGGGCCTCAATTATGGGGACCCTCTCAGGCGGCAATAATCTTGTCATTTCGGTTGGCACGATGTGTCTGCTTGGAGCCAATTCCGGCACAGGCATCTCCCTGGGCGATGGCTGCACCCTGGCTGCAGGGCTGTATTTAACCGCAGGCACCAAAGTCAGTCTCTACAATGGCGATGGCCAACCTGTAAATGCGGCAGGAGAAAGTGTGGCCCCAGGTCAAAACCGGGTCAAGGCCCTGGAGCTTTCAGGACGCGGCTATCTGCTCTATTACCAAGATTCCACAACGGGTGAAGTGATCTGCAAACCCAATCCGCGCACCATTGCACTCAATCCTGAGCTGCACAGCCACAATTAACGCCATGGCACGCATTTCTCTGCACGATGTAGACCAAATTGCAGCGTTTCTTTGCCAAGACAAAGGCCTGCATCTCTACAGTTTGGGAGACCTCGACCCCTTTTTCTGGCCCCAAACCCTCTGGTATGGTTGGGAAGAGCGTGGCGAAAACAGCACAAGCGGTAAACTCACAGCCCTGGTTCTGGTCTACTTGGGCCAGAGTCTGCCGACGGTCTTGGCCTTTGGCCAGCCCACCTCAGCAATGAGGGCCTTGCTCGAAAGTCTGATTCCGCTGCTGCCCCCGCGCTTTTATCTGCACCTGAGCGCGGGCCTGCGCCCATGTTTGGAGCCTGCCTACCAGCTCAACTCCCACGGAGAACACAGCCGCATGGTGCTGGTCAAACCTGAAAAACTGCAGGTCGAATTGGCCCGACACAAAGACCTGTCGGTGGTGCGCAGCCTCGACCACCGTGATTTAGACGCCATTCTGGGCTTGTATCAGCGCAGCTATCCGGGCAATTGGTTTGATGCCCGCATGTTGGAAACGGGCATGTACCGGGGCATTTACCGGGATCAAGTGCTGGTGAGTATTGCTGGCATTCACGTCTATTCACCCAGCTGGAAAGTCGCAGCTTTGGGGAATATCACCACCGATCCCCAGGTGCGGGGCCAGGGGTTGGGCAGTTTGACCACAGCAGTGCTTTGCCGCGATTTATTGCAAAGTGTGGATTTGATCGGGCTCAATGTCAAATCCGACAATTTGGCAGCCCTGGCCTGTTATCACAAGCTGGGATTTGCAGAAACGGGCAAATTTGAAGAATTTGATCTGGCACTTAGCCGCTAAAGGCGATTAAGACGTTTTCCATGCCGTATTCATATTTGCGGGTTTCGAGCGCTTTGGCCAAGCGACTGCGTGAGATCACGCGGTTTTCGCCGCCGGAAGTGCCGGGGTCATCCACCACCACCGAACCGTCGTTGCGCACCTCTTTGACCACGGTAAAATGCCCTTGAGAGAGCGAGTTAAAACCAGAAGTAAGCAGAATCAGCTTCTCGCCCCGCGCCAGTCGATTGCGCATTTCAGTGGTCACGCTGTCCACATTTGAAGTGATCAAGCGGGTGTCGTAGCTGATGAATTTGCCCTTTTCGCTGGCCGTGCGTTTGACGGCTTCAGCCACCTGTTTGGTTGTCAGCGCAAAAGCATCGCCGCCGTAGCCAATCGGCGCGCCCACCAAACGGCGCAATTGCTGCATCGTGGGGGGATAAATGCCAAATTGTTTGAGCACCATTGAAGCGGAGGCAGGCCCACAATTGGCATCGGCTTCGCGCGAAGTCCCTGTTCTGCCAATCTCTTCGAATTGGTAGGTAAAGGTATCTTTGAGGGCCTGCCAACCACGCTCTAAACCAGCCAAAACAGGCGCGGGAACGATATTTCTGAGCGGCGGCAAACTGATTTGATCCAGCGGCCCCAAGAGTCTGGAGACCAAACTGAACTGACTTTGGTCTACCCGCGTCAATGGAGAAGGCGTAACCGGCCGCAGCAGCGGGGCGGCAGGCAAGGGGCGCGATACCGGCAAAGTCGAGGCGGTCGCAAGGGGACCTTGCAAAGTGGGCAAAGTGGGCAAAGTGGGCAAAGCTGGTAAAGTGGGCAGCGCAACAGGGCCGGGCTTATGAAAGAGTTGGCCGGGTGCATTTAAGACGGTGGAAGGCGCTGCTGGCAGGGGAAAGCTCATAGCAAAATTATAGCCCAAAAAAGCAAAAACCTGTCTGCAGATCGCTTATTTTTGTTCAGCTTCGGGCTCGGTGTTGTGAAAGTGATGATAATTGACAACCCGACTGCCATCATCTCTGGTTTCGATAATATCTGCCAACCGTTCTCCCAGAACAATTTCGCTGTGGTTATAGGCATGGCGAGTATGTAAGGTCTGAGACAGGCGATCATCAATACCCGAGAAGGTCAAAAGCAAAATGGTATTGCTCTGGGCCAGAGATTCGGCCGTTTGGCCATAGAGCGGGCTGTTTTCGTCGATCACATGGATAATATTCCAGACCAAGGCGAAAAGCGGTGAGGTATCACGGCGCAGCGGAAGATCATAAATCCGGCGCAAATAATGCCCTTCTTCCGTCCGATCATCGCGGGTCAAGGCCAATTTGATCGACGCATCGACAATTTCGGCATGGCGTTGATTGGCGGCACGGAAGGTCAGGATCCGCTCGTGATCTTGGGTGTGGATCACCGCCACCTGGCTGAACATAACCCGGGCCCGCACCCGTGAGAATTTGGCAAAAATCAGACCGGTTGAAATGGCTGTAAACAGGAATCCAAATAGCGACTCCAAGACCATCACCCCGTTGATATACAGACTCTGGGGGGCCAGATAACCGTACCCCACAGTGGACATCGTCTGAACACTGAAAAAGAAAGCGTCAGTAAACGAACCGGGTTCGGCATTGGCCAAGCCGGCCAAACCGGGCAAATACAACAGGGCAAAAAGGATGTTAGAACCCAGATACACCCCTGAGAGCAGGGCTATCAATTTGCGCCAAGAGGCCGTTTGTAAAAAATGATAAAGATCCAGCCACCAGGAGGACTGTATCCCAATCCGCTCAATATTAAAACTGCCGCTGGGTGTGAGATGTAATCGTTTGGGAACTTCAGCCAAGGATATTAAACGCGCACATCCACCAGGTTGCTGCCTGAGGCTTCAATCAAGGAGATTGCTGCAGCCCCTTGTTGGGCCTGGATTTCTTGCGCTTTGGCAGCCACAGCAATGGCTGTTTTGTCCAAAGTGGCATTTCTTTCAATCGTAGCTTGAACCAGATCCATTGAAGGCGAAGAAACGGAAGAGAGTGCATCCATGCAAGTTATGCCTACTTTCAATTGGGGCTTTATAAGCAAGATTATAACATCTGAGCCATGTTTTTGTTGACTTTTACTCAGCAAGCCCCTGCGGGCTGGTTATAAGGTTATGGGATAATAGTTGCCATATCGCGATCTGGAGTACTGTCTATGAAAGCCCTTTTGGCCCAGTCTCTGCCCGAGTTAATCGGCCAAACCCCCGTTTTAAAGGTTCCCAGCCTGAGTCAGCTCAGCGGCTGTGAGATTTTGATCAAATGTGAATATTTTAATCCAGGGGGCTCGATCAAAGATCGGGCGGCTTGGCAAATGGTGCAAGAGGCCCTGGCCAGCGGTGCACTCAAACCCGGCATGACCATTGTCGAAGGCACCGCCGGCAATACAGGGATTGGACTGGCGATCGCAGCCAAAGCCGCTGGCTGCAAAATGCGGGTGGTCATGCCCAGAGGCCAGGCCCTGGAAAAAGAGCGAATGATCGCTTTGCACGGTGCTGAATTGACCTTGGTAGATGCTGTGCCTTTTGCCAACCAAAACCATTTTTATCACACAGCCCGGCGGATTGCCGAAGAAAACCCCCAGACCTATTGGTGGGCCAATCAATTTGAAAACCTCGCCAATTTTCGCGCCCATTACCAAGGCACGGGGCCTGAAATTTGGGCCCAGACCGAGGGCCGTCTTGATGCCTTGGTCTCAGCAGCCGGAACGGGGGGCACCATTGGTGGTTGCTCAGCCTATCTCAAAGAACAAAATAGCCAGATCGAAGTGGTCTTGGCCGACCCCGAAGGTTCGGGGCTCTGCCATTATGTACGCACAGGTGAGTTTAAAACCAGTGGCAGCTCGATCACCGAAGGCATTGGCATTATGCGCCTGGTGCAGAACTTTGCCCAAGCCCGCGTCGACAGCGCCCTGACCATTACAGACCAGGCCTTGGTTGACGTTGCGGCTTATGTGCGAGAGCAAGACGCCCTGATTTTGGGCAGTAGCTCGGCCCTCAACTTGGCTGCAACACTGGAAACAGCCCAGCGTCTGGGCCCCGGGCATCGCCTACTGACCTTTGCCTGCGATTTGGGAGAACGCTCCTACTCCAAACTCTATTCCCCTGAATTTTTAAATAGCAAAGGCCTGATCTTTGAGCCAGAACGTCTGAAAAGCAGATTTGCTTAAGCAGATGTTACAATGCATAAACTTTGTTGCATCTAAGAGGTAGACCATGAAAAAGACGGCCCTGAGCCTGGGATTATTGACCTGTTTGTGGGGAGTGCTGCCCACTCCCGCTCCCGTTTGGGCTGCTCCCGCTGCGCCAATATTTGTGCGCGCCTATCGCGGAATTCAAGAGTACACTTTGGCCAATGGCCTCAAGGTGCTCTTGGTTGAAAACCACGCAGCGCCCGTAATCAGCACCTTGATTGTCTACCGCGTCGGCTCACGCAATGAAGCCGTGGGTTATACCGGTTCCACTCACTTTTTGGAACATATGCTGTTTAAAGGCACACCCACCTTTAACAAAACCCGGGGCACCCAAATCGCCCAAACCCTGCAGGCCCAAGGCGCACGTTTTAATGCCACCACCTGGCTCGATCGCACCAATTATTTTGAAACCCTGCCCGCTGACCAACTCGAACTGGCCTTGCGTTTAGAAGCCGATCGCATGCGCAATTCCTTTATCGCCGACCCCGACCGCAAATCTGAAATGAGTGTGGTGCGCAACGAACTTGAACGCGGCGAAAACAACCCCGACCGGGTGATGTGGCAACAGCTCTTTAGCCATGTTTTTATGGCCCACCCCTATCACCACCCCACGATTGGTTGGCGCAGTGATGTCGAAGGCGTGCCCACTGCCCGCTTAAAAAAATTCTACGAAGATTTTTATTATCCCAATAATGCCACCTTGATTCTGGTCGGCGACTTTGACTCACCCAAGGCCTTGGAAATGGTCAATCGCCATTTTGGCCCCCTCGCAGCCTCGAAAGAGCCGATTCCCCAAGTCTATACCGAAGAACCCCCCCAGCAGGGAGAGCGCCGCTTTACCCTGATGCGCCCAGGCCAATTGGGAATTGTAAATATGGGCTTTCGTGTCCCGCCTTTGGCCCATGGTGATAGTTATGCACTCGATCTGCTCGACAATTTGCTCAGCAAAGGCGTGAGCAGCCGTTTGTATCAGTCTTTGGTCGAGAAACAAGTGGCCGTTTCAGCCAGCAGTTCCAATGTACAATTGCGCGATCCGGGCCTGTTTGTGCTGTCGGCCAAATTGGCCACAGGTGTGAGCCACGAAAAGGGCGAAAAGGCCCTCTGGCAGGTGATCGAAGAACTTCAGAAAACACCTCCCAGCCTGGCAGAACTCGACAAAGTCAAGGCCCAGATCAGGGCCCAGGTCTCGTTTAATCGCCACGGCACACTCGAATTGGCCAGCGATTTGGGCGAATACGAGGCCATGGCCGATTGGCGCTATATGGTGACTTACCTCGATCAGATCGCCAAGGTCACCCCTGCCGACGTACAACGGGTGGCCAAGACCTATTTCCAAAGCCAAAACCGGACAGTTGGTTGGTTTGTGCCTCAGGCCGCAAACGAGGTCAAGGTCAATAGCCGCGACACGGTGTATACCGAATTGGGTAACGAGACCCAAAACAAAGCGGCTGCCGCCCAACGCATTCCCCTGCAACGTTTGCCCCTGGGCAAAAATGGCAGCTTGATTATCCAGGAAAACCACCTCGACAATACGGTCGCGCTCCACGGAACAATCTTGGCTGGCAGTGTCAATGACCCCAATGGCAAAGCTGGTTTGGCCATGCTCACGGCAGATATGCTCGATCAGGGCACCCGCGCCAATAACAAACTCGCCCTGGCCAAAAAACTGGAATCGATGGGATCGAGCCTGAGTTTTTCAGCAGGGCTCGAAAGAGTCGAAATAACTGGCCGTTGTTTGGCTGAAAACCTCAACGCCACGCTGGATTTGCTGTTTGAAATGCTCAAACAGCCCAGTTTCCCGGCCGAAGAATTTGCCAAACTCAAAAAGCAGACCACCGATCGGCTCAAGCAGCGGATGGACAATACAGATGCCCTGGCCAATGATCTGCTCTATACCTCCCTCTACCCGGCAGGACACCCCCGCGCAGTGCCGCTCGAAAGCCTGATCCAATCAGTGGAGAAGCTCAGCCTGGAGGATATCAAAGGGTTTTATGCGCGCCACTACGGCAGTCAAGAAATGGTCTTATCTGTGGTCGGCGATGTGCAGGCTGAGGCGCTTAAGCAGCGGGTCAATGCTGCAATCAGCGAGTGGAAATCCGACAACCCTGTAGCGATTAATGTACCTGATATTCCTTCTCAGACCCAAGGTAAACGGGTGATCAAAACCCTCAAAGACAAAGCCAATATCTCAATAGCGATGGGCATTCAAACAGATATCAAATTGGGGGCTGCCGACTATTTCCCCGCCATTTTGGCCAACCATGTTTTGGGCCAAAGCTCACTTTCTTCGCGGCTGGGCCTGCGGGTGCGCGACGAACTCGGCCTGACCTATGGCATTTTCTCGTATTTTGCCGATCCCGGTCGCAGTGCGGGCCCCTGGCTGGTGGGTGTGACCACCGCCCCCGACAATGTCGAAAAGACCATTGCCGCCAGCAAAGAAGTGATCGCCCAATACGTCAAAGAGGGCATCTCTGCCCGCGAGCTGGAATTGGCCAAGTCCGCCCTGATTGGCTCTTATTTGGTGGGACTTTCGACCAATCCTGAGTTGGCTGATCGCCTCTCGGATATCGCCTTTTTTCACCTTGGTGATGACTATATCACCAAACGCCGCGATCTGATTCAGTCTGTGACCATGGATCAGGTCAATAGCGCGATTCGCAAATACTTTAACCCAGACCGCCTGACCACCACAATAGTAGGAAATTATGCAGAAAAATAAAGCCCAAGCACCCGTTTTTGTCCAAGCCGACGGGGGAATTCAAGAATACAAATTGAGCAACGGCCTCAAGGTGCTTTTGGTCGAAAACCATTCAGCCCCCGTGGCCACTGTCTTGGTCGTGTATAAAGTCGGCTCGCGCAACGAGGCCGTTGGCTACACTGGTTCCACCCACTTTTTGGAACACATGCTCTTTCGGGGTACACCCAAATTCAACAAGAGCAAAGGCACGTTGATCGCCCAGGTGCTGAGCAAAGAGGGAGCCAATTTTAACGCCACAACCTGGCTCGACCGCACCACCTATTACGAAACGGTGCCAGCTGAAAAGTTGGAGTTGGCTCTCGAAATCGAAGCTGAGCGCATGCAACATGCTTTTATTCGCGATGCCGACCGCCAAGCAGAAATGACCGTGGTGCGCAATGAATTGGAACGGGACGAAAACGAACCCGACAGCATTATGTGGAAAAACCTCTTTGCCCAGGCTTTTTTGGCCCACCCTTACCACCACCCCACAATTGGCTGGCACAGCGATGTCGAAGGGGTTCCCACCGCCCGCCTGCGCCAATTTTACAAAGAGTTTTACCATCCCAATAATGCCACCTTGGTGCTTGTCGGCGATTTTGACACCCAAGCCGCATTGGATCAGGTTCAGGCAAAATTTGGAAGCATCCCCGCCGCCAAAAAACCAATTCCCGAAATGTACACCCAGGAATTCCCCCAGCAGGGCGAGCGCCGCTTTAAAATTCGCCGTCCAGGGCAATTGGGCATTGTGCAATTGGCTTGGCATGTGCCAGCGCAAGAACATGCCGACAGCTACGCCCTGGATGTCTTGCAGGACATTTTGTCAGAAGGTGTCAACAGCCGCCTTTACCAAAAGCTGGTCGAAAGCCAAAAGGCGATCTACGCCGGGGCCTATAATATTCAATTGCGGGATCCGGGTCTGTTTATCGTGCACGCCAAAGTCGCCACAGGCGGTGTGACCCATGCCGCAGTCGAAACGGCGATTCAAGAAGTGATCGGCGAATTGCAAAAAAAGGCCCCCAGCAAAAAAGAGCTGGATCGTGTGCGCAACCAAACCAAAGCGGCGTTTTCTTACCACCGCCACGGCACCCACCAATTGGCCAGCATGTTGGGAGAATTTGAAGCCACCGCGAATTGGCAGTTTATGCTGAACTACCTCGAACAACTCGACAAGGTCAAACCCGCTGACGTCATGCGCGTGGCCCAAACCTATTTCAAAGACGACAATTTAACTGTGGGCTGGTTTATCCCCGAAGCAGCAGAGATGGTCGATGTGGGCCCTCAGCCCGCAGAAGCCGCAGCCAAAGTGGCCAAAGTAAAAACAAAAAAAGCCACCCAGGCATCTCAAAACACAGGCCCCGCCCTGATTCAGCACAAATCCGAGCTGAACCGCCAAGAATTTGCCAAAAGTGCAGTGTTGATCACCCAGGAAAACCACCTCGACAATACAGTCTCGATTCAGGGCAAATTCCCAGGTGGCACGATCTTCAACCCGCAAAACAAACACGGATTGGCTGAACTCACCGCAGGCATGCTCAAAAAGGGTTCGAAGAACTACGACAAGCTCGAAATC
>JBIKWL010000016.1:0-51215 GCA_044356335.1 Candidatus Sericytochromatia bacterium | reverse complement strand
TTGGCCGGCTCCGGTGGTTGTGGTGTTTTGGGTCCAATCTGCATAATCTCTGCTCCTGAAAGCATTTTTTTGACCAAAAGCCCGGTGGGTGAACCGGGCTTTGTGGGGGGTGGAGGAGGCTAGAACAAGGGACTGTTTCTAACGCACCAAATCGAATTCCATTAATACGTCTTCGGCGGCTTTGCCTGCGCGTCCAACGGCCCCAGCAACAATGAGTGCCTGTTTGGGGTTCTGAGCGGCAAAGACCAAGCCTCTGGCTGTCAGGTCTGCGCCACTGCGCAGGCCGTTACCAATCCATTCAGCGGTCTGAACAGGGTTGAGGCCCTTCAAGCTGTCGAGCGGATTGAGGATAATTTTACCAATTTTGTCAAAGCCATCGCCAATTTTGTGGAAGCCGTGGGCAATGCCGTTGAAGACCTTGCTGGGAGCGGCAATCACTTTGTCGATGCCGCCGCCAATCAATTGACCGACGGTGCGACTCTGCTCTGCTGCCACGGTTACAACCTCTGCGCTGGTCAGTGCAGGAGCGACGTTGTCAACAGCCTGGGCCATTTCAACCATGGTCTGAGGTGTGACCACCTGTGCGACTTCGTCTGCATTTTGCATCATTTTACCGACGCTCTTCAGGGCACCACCGCCGCCGCTACTGCCGGCATGCATGGTACCACTCATCACGGTCTTGCCAATTTCGATATTGCCGATATTGATATTGACTGTGGCACCGGCAGCGACATTTTCAACATTCACCAGTTTTTCAATCAAAACATCACCCACTTGGCTGGTGACATTATTCGCTGCGCTGCCCCCTGCGACTTTGCCCACATCATCAATCACATCGGTAATCGGTGTCGTGACAGCGGGTGTCGGGGTTGGGGGCACAGGTGGGGGAGTGGGCGTCGGTGTCGGCCCTGGTGGGTTTCCGGGGGGCTTGTTGCCATTAAAGCTGGCGGCAATCACTGTGACGTCAACCGCCAAACGGCCAACAGCTTCGCCATAACGGCCCTGTTGAATCGCTTGAGAATAAGGTTTAACAATGCCATTGGCAATTTTAAAGGGCAGCGTGACAATGCCTTCGGCCGTTTGAATCGGGTTGGTGACGGCATGAACTGCTACGCCACCGACCCATTGGGCTGATTTGATCGGGTGGGTGACGACATTGCTGGCCACTTTGCCCAAGAAAAACAGACCGTGGCCCATATCATAGATGGCTTTGCCTGCGCCTGTAAAAACACCAGCGACAAAATCACCCGCATTTTTATCGCGGGTCGATTCATAATTGTCGACCTTCATGGTCGGGGGCTGCATGGGGCCAGATTGAATGGGCAAGCTATAGCTGGGGGTATAAGGCGCAGCATATGGGGCAGCATAAGGGGCCGGAGCATAGCTCGGTGCGACGGCTTGCTGATAACCGACAGGGTTCATTCCTGCCAGCAGGGCCGCTTGATTGCTGTTGTAACCGATGGTCATAATGTCCTCCAGGGCATAATCTCCACAAGTATTATCCTAACATCCTTTTGAGATCTTACGTCAAAAAAGAAATTTGTTTCTAAAAGGCCCTTATGTTTAGATTAAATTTTGTAAAGCTTGGCTGTTTATGCGCCGAGTTGGTTGAGCAAAAACCGGATCACTTCATCCGCATCTGACATGTCTGCAGAGGGAGGCAGAAGGCCCCAAGCCCTGGCGATTTCATCGGGATCATAACCCAGGGCCAAGAGGGTCATTTCGACTTCTTCTTGCACACCGGGTTCCAATGGCCCTTCGGTGATCGCCACGGGTACATTCGGGTAGAGCTTGGCGAGCTTTTCGCGCAGTTCAAGAATGATCCGCTGAGCGGTTTTTTGGCCAATGCCGGGCGCTCGGCTGAGCACTTTGGGTTGGTTGCCAGCAATCGCGCCAACAATTTCGGCCACGTTTAAAGCAGACACAATCGCCAAAGCTGTGCGCAGGCCCACGCCACTGACCTTATTCAAAAGCAAAAACAATTCTTTTTCTTGACGGGATTCAAAGCCAAACAATTCCATACTGTCTTCGCGGTGGGCCAGCCAGGTCAAGATCGTCACTTCACTTTGGCTTTCGCTCTGCAATTGCAGTCGGTAGCGCTCGCTGAGCTGGATTTCGTAACCCACACCCATCACGTCCAATACGATGTTTTGGCTGCCAAAGTGGACGGGTTTGCCTCTTAAAAAGGCGATCATCCCACCTGCTCCTTGGCGCGATTCCAGAGCTGATCCCATTCTTTTATAGAGAGATCTTTTAAGCTGCGGCCATCCAATTCCTGCTCCATGGCCTGAAAACGCCGCCGAAAGCGGGCATTGGTTTGGCGCAGGGCATCTTCGGGATCGAGTTTGTACCAGCGCGCCAAATTGACCAGGGTAAAGATCACATCGCCCAATTCATGAAAGATCGCCTCGGGTTCGTCTTGTTCACAGGCTTCGAGCAATTCGGCGTATTCTTCGGCAATTTTATCGAGCACACCCTGGCGCTCGGGCCAGTCGAAACCGACATGGGCAACTTTTTTGCCAATTTTTTCGGCCAGGCTCAGCGAAGGCAAGGCTGCAGGCAAATCGGAAAGCACTGAAACAAGCTCTGAATCCAGCGCTTTGGCGGCTTTTTCCTGAGCCTTGAGTTCTTCCCATTGCTGTTTGACTTCTTCGGGGGTTGCGAGTTCGGGGCCTTGGCCAAAGACATGGGGATGGCGGTAGATCAGCTTTTCGGCAATACCGCGTGCCACTTCATCGAGCTCAAAATCCCCTACGTCTTGGGCCACCTGTGACTGTAAATAAACTTGCAAGAGCAAGTCGCCCAATTCTTCGCAGATTGCGTCGGGGTCTTCTTGTTCAATCGCATCAACGACTTCATAGGCCTCTTCGAGCACATATTTGCGCAGGGTCTGTGGCGTCTGTTTGAGATCCCAGGGGCAACCGCCCTCGGGGTCGCGCAGCCGGGCCACCACCCAGCGCAGGTACTCCAGAGGTGCCAGGGTTTCTGGGCCGCCGACAGGCAGATACAAAGTGGTCAAATGGTCGATCCAGTCTACGCGGTCGAGATCTTCGAGGGGGAGTTTTTCGACCTGCTGATCTTCGCAACCTGCGGCGCGCACCAAGACAATCTCTGTCTCTGGATCGAGGCGTTCAAGCAGGGTCAATTTGACCTCGGAAGCCACGGGCAGAGAATAGATCTGGGTGATGAGTTGCGGTTTGCGAAAGTCGAGTTGGTTGGGTTCGAGGCCCAGGGCATCGAGAATCACCAGACCATTGCTGGGGTCCACGCCCACTGCTTCGAGCACCACGTCGACACAGCTCACAGCCGTGTGTAAAACCACTTCGACACCCTGCTGCTCTGCCGCTGCCAATAATTGCTGCACTGTGCTCTCAGCCACCAGTGGGTGGCCCGGTACAGCATAGACAATCTGGCCTTGGGCTTCGACCTCTGACCACAATTGCCCGACAATCCGCTGATACAGGCTGTCAAAATTGGCCGCCTGTTCATAAAAACTGTCAAAGCTGGTAAAGGTACAACCCCAGGCCTGCAATTCGGGCACCGTCGGATGGACGGCCGTGCGCAAATAAACCGGGTTTCCTGCCATCAGCAGGTCGCGGGTTTCCAAAGTCAAAAAGCGGGCAGGGCCCGGTCCGAGCCCCACCACATCAATGCGTCGGGTCATGATCTTTAATGATCGTGTCCGTCACCGGCTTTGGTCTCAGTCTGGCCGGCAGGAGCTTCACCTGGAGCGCCTTGACCGGGTTGTCCAGGCTGACCTTCAACGGGTTTGTCGCCAGGCTTGCCTTCAGCTGCGGGAGCGGCGGGCGGAGCGGCGGTCATTTTTTCGTTGATCTCGATTTTGGACTTTTCTTTGAGCTGTTTGAGCCAGTCTTCAAAGGTTTTTTGTTTTTTCTCGCGATCGAGTTGGGCACGGATGCTCTCTTTGACTTCGGGGAAGCCTTTGGTCATGGCGGGCACGGAGGCACCGCGTTTAATAATGTGGTAACCAAAGCGGGTTTTGACAGGAGCGGCAGTGAGTTCGCCTTCTTTAAGCTTCCAGGCTGCCTCTTCAAATTCGGCCACCATCATGCCTTTGCCAAAAGCACCCAGTTCGCCCCCAACGTCTTTGTTGGAGGTGTCGTCGGAGTTTTCTTTGGCCAATTTGGCAAAGTCAGCGCCGCCTTGCAATTGGGCCAAGAGCGAATCAGCCTTGGTTTTGGCCTTTGTTTCTTGATCTTTTTTGCCCTCTTCGGCTTTGACGAGAATGTGCTGGGCCTTGATTTTCTCAGGCTCTTTGTACATGTCCATGTGGCCATCGTAGTACTTTTTCAGCTCGGCATCGTCAATTTTGACCTTTTCGATGACCTTTTGATAGAGTTTGCTCAGCAGAATTTGCTGTTTAAACTGGGTTTCGAACTCTTCGTAGGTGTATTTATTGCGCTCAAGATCTTCATCAAAGGTCTTGCGGTTGCCCTGGTAGCGCGCTTTGAGTAATTCATCAAATTTGCTCTTGAACTCGTCTTCTTTGACATCGAGGCCCATGGTTGTGGCTTCCTGTTTCATCAGGGACATTTCAACCAGGGAGTTCATGATGTTTTTCTTGAGATTGACCAACATGGTCTGACCGGCGGCGGAGTTGAAGTCCATGCCGATTTGGCCTGCGTATTGCTTCTTGGCGCGTTCGACGTAGGTGGCAAATTCTTCGGTGCTGATTACTTGGCCATTGACTTTGGCGGCAAAGGCGGTTTGCCCGGCCCAAATAAAGCTACCTGCGGCAGCTGCGCTGCCAATGATCAAGGTGGACACGATGGCGATCACGCCAACTTTCGAGCCCTTTTTCTGTATTTCTGTCACAGTCACTGTTCCTTCTTTCGTGGCAAATCATCTTCTCCAGTGTACCAGAGGGGCTCTTGAACTGTTCAGATTTGGATGGGAAATAGCTGATAGGTTCTGGGGGTTAGGTTTTAGGCAAGACAGGGAGCCAAGCTGAATTTTCGGCGAAACGGCTGTTCCCTAAGCCTTTCCCACCTAACCTCTATTTCCCTTTCCCCGAAACCGGGGCCGAAGCCGCCCCAGAGGGACTGACCGAACCACTGCTGGCAGATGCTGTGCTTGCGGGCAGGGCGGGCGGTGCAGGCCGCTGCATGTCTTCTGCGATCGTGATCTCGGCCTGCTTGCGGGTATTTGTGAGCCAAGCGCGGTAGGCCTTGTCTTTGGCTTGTTCTTGCAATTGGGGTTCAAATTGTTTGCGTGCTTCGGCCAGGGGCACGGGCCCCGCAGGCAGGGTTCTGCCGCGCAGAATCAGGTGATAGCCAAAGTCGGTTTTGACAGGCGTCTGGGTATATTCACCGGGTTTGAGCGCCCAGGCCGCACTCTCAAAGCTGGGCACCATATCCCCTTTGGCAAAAGCGCCGAGATCGCCGCCTTTGTCTTTGTTGGAGCTGTCTTCTGAGTGTTTTTTTGCCAGGGCTTTAAAGTCGGCTCCAGCTTTGAGTTCTCCCAGGAGTTTCTCGGCTTTTTGGCGGGCAGCGGCATCTTGGGCCGGTTTTTCGACCTTGAAAAGGATATGCGCCGCTTCGATTTTTTCGGGCTGGTTGAAATTCTTTTTGTTTTGCTCAAAATAGCTGATAGCGTCTTTGTCGCTGACTTTGGCGCCTGCGCTGAGCAGTTCACGCATTTTTTTGAGGATTTGGCGCTCTTTTAATTCGCGCCGAAAATCTGGCACCGAAAAATTATTTCGCGCCAATTCGCTCTCCATACGGTCGCGTTTGCCCTGGTAATTGGTTTTGAGCAATTTCTCAAATTCGGCTTCGACTTCGGCATCGGAGATCGTGATCTGGCGCTTTTGCGCTTCGTTTAAGAGCAATTGATTGTCGATCAATTGGTTCAAGGTCGTCTCTTTGAGCATTGGCAAGAGGGCCTTGCCTTGGGGCGATTTGAGATCCAGGCCCAATTGGCGGGTGTAGAGATGTTGGGCCTGTTCTAAGCTGCGGGCAAAGACCGTGCGGGTGATGCGCTCACCATTGACCTTGGCGACAAAGTCGAAGCGGTTGACCCAATACCAGGTGCCAGCGGTAAAACCGCCACCGAGAAAGACCACCAGGGCCATGGCGACAAGGCCTTTTTCCGTCAGATGGCTATTCGACATGAACCGGTTGCTCCTCGTGATGTTCTGCTTCCATTTCCATCAGTGTAGCAAGGAAGGTCTCGACCCGTTGCAGGTTCTTGAGGGGTTGAGGCATGAGTGTGTGCAAAAGCGCGTCCGCTTTGTACTGCCAATTTTTGAGCAGGGGATTGCGGCGCAGCGCCAATTTAAACCGAGTTTCGGACATGCTCAGTTGAATTTCGAGCATCTGGCCTTTGAAGCCAATTTTGCGAATACCCAGATCTGTGGCCATAATCCGCGTCTGGGTGACCCGCCAGAGGGTATCCACCTCTTTGGGCAATTCACCCTGTTTTTTGATCAGATCCTGTTTGAGCTGATCGATTTGGCCGAGATCGTCGCTGTAAGCCAAGACACGGTAGATGCGCATTTTTTCGGCCACGTCGTCGAGCCAGCGCTCGGGAATAAAGGCTGAGAGATTGAGGTCAATAATACAGGCCAGACTCTCACGGGCTTCGCGCACCTCGCCTTTGAGCAGGGCAATCGTCTCTTCGAGCAATTGGCAATAGGTCTCAAAGCCTACCGAGAGAATATTGCCGTGTTGTTGGGGGCCCACCAAATTGCCAATCCCGCGAATTTCCATGTCTTTGAGCGCCACGTAATAGCCCGAGCCGAGATCCGAGTATTCGCGTACCACGGTCAGGCGTTCACGCGCTTCGCGGGTCAGGGGTTTGATCGGATCATAAAAGAGATAGGCATAGGCCTGAATATTCGAGCGACCAACCCGGCCCCGCAATTGGTGAATCTGGGCCAGACCCAGCAATTCAACCCGTTCAATGATCAGGGTATTGCAATTCGCGATGTCGAGGCCCGATTCCACAATCGTCGTGCAGACCAGGATGTCAAAGGCATGGGTGTAAAACTCCCACATTGTCTCTTCGAGTTCCTGTTTGTTCATTTGGCCATGGGCGGTGCGAATCCGGGCCTGGGGGGCCAATTCTTGCAATTTGGCGCCAATTTTTTCGATGTCTTTGACGCGGTTGTGGATATAATAAATTTGCCCGCCACGCTGCAATTCGTGAAAGATCGCCTCTTTGAGCTGGTCTTCGTTATAGGGCTCAACAATCGTTTTGATCGGCTGCCGATTGGGCGGTGGGGTTTCGATCAGGCTCAAGGACTTCAATCCACCCAGGGCGATATTCATGGTGCGGGGGATCGGCGTGGCTGACATGGTCAAGATGTCGATGCCGGGCTGAATGTCTTTGAGTTTTTCTTTTTGCAAGACACCAAAGCGGTGCTCTTCGTCGATGATCATCAAACCCAGTTTTTTCATCTCCAGCTTTTTTGAGAGCAGGCGGTGGGTGGCCACGACGATATCGATGGCACCCGCTTTGAGATCGGCAAAAATCTGATCGCTCTCTTTGGCGGTGCGGTAGCGGCTGAGCAGTTCTACGCGCACGGGGTACGAGGCAAAGCGGTCTTTGAGCACCTGGTAATGCTGGTGGGCCAGAATGGTGGTGGGGGCCAAGATTGCCACCTGATAACCGGCCATGGCCGCTTTAAAGGCTGCGCGCAGGGCCACTTCGGTTTTGCCAAAGCCCACATCGCCGCAGACCAGGCGGTTCATGGGCACAGATTGCTCCATATCCAATTTGGTGTCGAGAATGGCTTTGAGCTGGTCGGGGGTCTCTTCATACGGGAAGGCAAATTCCATCTCGCGCTGCCATTCGCTGTCGGGAGGATAGGTGATGCCTTCGGCCTGCATCCGCGCGGCTTCTGTACGTAACAACTGTTCGGCAATTTCAACCAGGGCTTTTTTGACCTTGCTCTTGGCCTTTTCCCATTCACTGCCGCCGAGTTTGTGCAGTTTGACCTGCGAATCACCCACCCCGTGGTAGATCTGCAGGCGGTGCATTTGTTCGACGGGCACCAGTAGCCGGTCGCTGCCCGCATAGAGCACAGCCAGGTATTCGCGGGTTTCTCCGGTGGTCGAAAACTGGACCAGACCGTTGTAACGGCCAATGCCATGCACCTCGTGTACGACCAACATGCCCTCTTTGATTCGGCTCAATTGCAAGGGCGAGGTATTGCGCCTAAATTTGGGATCGCGGGTGATCTTCTGCCGTCCCGGAAAGAGCTCTTTGTCAGTAAAACAAAACCACTTGAGCGGGGCGTAGGCAAAGCCCTCGGGCAGTGCTCCCTGGACCACGTTGACACTTCCCGCTTGCAGCGGGCCTTGGCCCGTTTGAACGGGGCAGCGGCGCTCGCGTAAAATCGTCACGATCCGCTGGGGCTGGGGGCTGACAACGGTGACATAATGGCCTTTGTGCAGGGCCTGTTGCAAAATCGCGGTCAGCTGATCGAGGCTTTTTTCCAGCGGGGGTAAGAGCGTGCCTCCAGCCTGGCCATCGGCACCGGTAAAATGCAATTGCTGCAGGCGTTTGAGTTCGTCATCCAATTGTTCGCGGGTCAGATGTTGGGGCGCAATGGCGCGCTGCTGCGCGGTTTCGTCGAGCAAATGGGCATAGCCGCGGGCCTTGGTGTGCAGACCTTCAGTCCAGACGATTTGGGCATTGTCGGGCAGGCAGCCGAGTAGGCTGGTGACGCCATGCAAAAGAGGCATAATCTGGTAGAGCTGCGACGAATAGCTAAAATCGCGGATCAGCGAGATAAAATTACCACGGTAATTTTCAGTCAATTTGGTTTTGAGTGCTTCGAGATTGTCGGGAATGACCCATTCAAAGGCCGGGGGAATTACGCCGCTTTTGTCTGTGTGGGGTTTGTCCAGCGGATCGTTGAGGCGGTAGCTGGCGATTTTTTCGATTTCGTCATCGAACCACTCGATGCGCAAAACCCGCTCACAGCCCATGGGGTAAATATCCAGGGTGCCGCCCCGGCGGGTAAACTCCCCACGCTCCGTAATTGCGTTGGCAGGGCGGTAGCCCAGCTGAATCAGGCGTTGCACCAGCACAGGTGGGGGCATGCGGTCGTCAGGGTAGAGGGTGAGGGTCTGTTGGTACCAGGTCAGATTGTCCATAACCAGATAACTCAGACCTTTATAGCCCACCAAAATGACCTGGGGAGGGGAGTCGGTGTATTGCAGGCGGAAGCGCACGAGGTGTCGCTGATGGCAGCTCAAACGCTCATCGCCACTCCACTCGTAAGGCGAAAGCGCGGGTGTGGGGTAATAGACACAGTCTTCGATGCCAAAGGCGCGCAAATAGACCATATAATGCTCGGCTTCTTTGCGATCGTGAACCACCACCACTTGGGTGCGAATCTCTGTTGCTCTGCGGGCGATATATGCGGCCTGACTACCGGGTTGTAGCAAGTTAGGCACTTGCAGATCGGCTTGTAGCGGGAGGGATTCAAGAGCAGAAGCGAGCAACATAGAGCATCAACCTTTTTGAGCAACTGAATTCACGATTGAATCAGTATAGAGCAGGTCAAGGGCTGGCGGGCAGAGGATCTGGCCGGTTTAAATCTGAATCAAGCCAGTGCCTGCTGGAATTTTCTGAATCTCGCTTTGCATCTCCAAAAGCAAGGCTTCGCTGTGTTTGCGTACGTCTGCTTGAAAGCTCTGATCCAGGTGTTTCAACTCGGCTTGTGTCTGCATTATCATCTCTGCCAGCATTTTTTGCAGGGCCAGTTTCTGCTGCATATTGCGAAATTCCATCTGATTTTTGTGCAACATCTGGCGCAGGGCATTGCGAATTTTGTCAAATTGCTGTTTAACCATGTCAGCAGAGCCTCCTGCGGTGAGCTTTTTAAGCAGGGCTTCGCGTTGGGTATTTAACGCGTCTTGCACATTGGCTGAGATCCCGGGTCTCTCTGCACTCATACTGCTTTTAACTTCCGATTCTAGTTGTAGCGTGCCGGCTTGCAACAGGGGGTTTAAAACGGTCTCTCTCTCTGTTTGCAAAACCCGGCTCAGGCCTTCATCACCTTGTTCGGCGTAGACTTGGCGATAATACTCACTTTGCTGTCGGGTTGTTTCGCGAAGTTCGGTAAGTTGGTCTGCTGCAGTGCTGGTAGAGGGGGGGAACGGTGGCAGTGTTGGGGGCTTGTCTGGCACGCGAATGCCCTGTTCATCGGCCTGTGTGACCCGCTCATTGTGGCCTGTGAGGGCAACAATATTGTCGTTCATACTTTGCAGGGCTGCAGCGATCTCTTGGGGGCTGAGGTATTGGCCCAACCAGCTTTCTAAGCGGGCTTTAAAGGCCTCCGGGGTCGGTTCCATACCAGAAAAAAGTTGGTCGAGATTAAAAATGGCCTCGCGCAACTTGTCGCGCTGTGGGCCGCTGCTGTTTTCGTAGGCAGCAAAGAGTTTGTCTTTGACCGTGATAAAGGTCTGAAACAGGACGTATTTATTCAGGGTGTCTTCGCTGATATTTTCTTTGTGTTGGACCCTGGAGAGAATTTCGCTGACATTTTTAAATTGAATGGCAAATAATTTCATTGAATTTAAGGCTTGTAATTTGGCGGGTTGCCCAGCAAATTGACTGCGTTGGCTTTCAAACCAGTTATTGAGTGCAAAATCTGCCCCAACCGGAGAGTTCATCATGGTTTTAAGCAGTGATTCAGGCAGGACGAGTCCATTCTCTTGGGCAAATTGACGCATTTGTTCTGCCAAGGCATTGCGTTGAGTCGTGAGCTGATTTTCAAAGTCGTTGTATTTTTGTTTGATTTTGAGAACCTGTGGCAATTCATGTTTAAGCAAGGGCCCCAACATTTTGCGGGCTTTTTCGAGATCGTTAATTTTGAAGGCATCGCTGCTAAATTGAGCCCCCATCGAATTCAGACGTTCAATTTCAGCTTCCATGCGCTTGTCCCGTGAGTTTAGGATCTGGAGCAATTTGGACATTTGAGGCTCGCTGAGACTGTTAAATACCTTGCTGATCTGATCCAAACTGAAATCGGGGGGAATCTCGATCCCGGCTGATTTCATGGCGATTTTGAGTTCATCCAGCAAAACCTGTTGGTCGTTGAGTTGAATTTGTTTTAGGCTGGCTTCGATGCGTTGGCCACTGGCGGCTTGGAAATTCGGGCTTTGGGCGAGTGTATTGAGCATACTTTTGCCTTCTTCAATGCCCGCGATTTCTTTCGTTTGCACCTCGGTAATGAAGTTTGAAAAGGCAATTTTGGGCTGCATCGGGGGCATTTCTTGAACAGGGCTCACTGCAGCTGCAGAGGCAGAAATTGTGGCGTCTTTTGAGTCTGGGCTGATGGGCTTGGCACTTTCGCTGTCTGCTGTGGCTGTTTCTGCCACCAGGGGAATCTGTTGAGTGGCTTTGCCCTGATTCATCTGTCCAAGATTTTCGATAAAGCGCTGATCCAGTGGTGTGGTGCTTTTGGCTTGGGCTGAGGGCTGAATGGTGGCATTCGGTTTTTCAATTGAAACGGGACCCGAAGAACCTGAAAAAGCAGATTTGGCTTTGCCCCAGAGATTTTCAAGGGAACCCGAAGCGAACGGAATTTTCATAAACACCCTCAACTTTAAATGACTACAAATGATCTTGATTATCGTCTCCAGCTTGACAGATCTTGCGGATGGGCGTGGTATTCTAAACCAGAGGAAAAAAATATGCTTAATATCGAAATTTGGTCTGATGTGGTTTGCCCCTTTTGTTATATTGGCAAACGCCATTTGGAAGCTGCGTTGGCGGATTTTCCCCAGCGCGAACAGGTTGAGGTGGTTTGGCGCAGTTTTGAATTGGATTCAGAGACGCCCAAAGGTGAAACCCAGGACACTGTGACTGCCTTGATGCAAAAATACCAGCAGAGCCGTGAACAAATCCAGACCATGATGGCGCGCGTGATGGCGATGGGGGCCGAGGTGGGCTTGGACTTAAAATTAGACAAGACCCTGCGCACCAATACCTTTGATCTGCACCGCCTGCTCTACCTGGCCGCCGAACACGGACTGCAGGGGGCAGCCAAAGAGCGGCTTTTGCGCGCCTATTTCACAGAGTCTGAGCATCTGGGCGACGTTGAAACCCTGGTTCGTCTGCTCAGTGAAGTGGGGTTGGATCCCGAAGCTGTAAGAGCCACCCTGGCCAATCCCGATGCCTATTACCATGAGGTCAGCGCGGACATCTACGAGGCCCGCAGCATCGCTATTTCAGGGGTGCCCTTTTTTGTCTTTGATCAAAAATACGCTGTTTCTGGTGCGCAGCCCATCTCTGTTTTTAAGCAAGTTTTGCAGCGCTGTTGGGATGAGCGCGGGGAGAAGCGCATGTCACCAGAACATACTGCCGAGGCGCTCGAAGAAGCATCTCAAACAGAATCTGATAGCAGCTGTCAGGACGAAAGCTGCGCAATTTAATCACGGACGGCGTTCTACCCCTTGTAAAAAGCCCAAATCACGGAGTTGGGATGCACATAAGCACCTTTCCCTTCGTTATAGAGGGTCAAAGCATAAGCCAAGGGGTATTTAAAGCCAGGTACAGCCACTTTGACCACCACACGGGTGGAGAGGTATTTGCTGAAAGTGGCTTGAGTAACGCTGGTATTGATGCTCACATTGGTTGCTTTTGCCCAGCCGCCCTTGAGGGTGCCCATGCCCAGAATTTTGCCTTGGGGCTGCAATTTTTTGACATAAGCGCTGGCAAGGCCTTCGGCCAAAGCATCATGACTGGAATACTGTCCCATATCACTGGAAATGGCATTGTAGGCCGGAACCAATCTGGCAAATTCCGTGCTGGCTTCGGTCACTTTTTGGACAATTGCCGAACGATCATATTTAAACACGAAGGCCGGATCAATCAGTTTATTGCGGGCGATATCCTGAGCCAGATCCGCTTCATTTTGTTTGAGTTCGGCCTGGACTTGCGCCGCGATGTTTTGGACTCCAAAAGACAGGGGGAGATTCCAAAATCGCTGCTGGCGGGCGTCATCCAAGTGGCGTTGGTAGCCGGCAATTTGGTTGTTTACAAAGGTTTCAACATCCATGCCACAGGCTTTCATGACCACCTGTTTGCGCCGCGCTAAAATATCCATCACCTGGGCGGGACATTCATAACAGTCTTTCTCACCGGGTACCTGGCTGTATTTGGCTTTGATTTGTTTTTCAACTTTACTCATGAGTTCCAGGCCGGCTTTGAGCTGGGCATCTTTGACTGTGAAACCAGTCATGCGGCCTTGGTCAGTGCTGATCAACCACTGGATTTTCATCGGGTTTTGATCGTTATACAGAGGTGCTGCCAGGGCATAAAAGCCATCGTAGTCCCAGTCTGGGGCCAAGGCCTCTTCGTTGAGATTGTCGTTTTGGCCGCTTTTGACCTCTTTGACCAGATAGCCACCGGCGGCAATTTTTTCTACGCGCATTTGATCCCAGACCAGCGTACTGCTGCGGTGGCGCACCAGTTCACCCACTTTGTAGCGGGGAACCCAGGGACCCAGTATTTGAGAGATGTCGCTGACCCGATAATCTCCCACATAGAGATTGTCGCCTTGCACACTAAAACGCCCAATTTCTGGTTTGGGGCCGCCCTTGGAGATTTTGACAAAATCACCGATCAGGTAAGGATAGGGCCATGGGGCAGGTGGCACCTCTGCCGCAGGGGGGCGGCGCAGAATCTTTTTGGGGAGCCATTGATCGCCTTCGTGGCTGTGGTGAGGTTTGTGACAGAGTACTTCTTCGCCTTTGACCTCGACCACTTCAAACCAATTCCAGGCGCTCATGATTTCAGCCTGAATTAAATCTCCGGGTTTGAGTTCACCCAGCTCGACAAAGACAGCCAGTTCACTGGGAGCCAGCCATTTGTCTCGTTGGCTGTCCGTTTTGTCGAAATGGACACGAAACTGTCCCCGCGAATTGGGACCGCCCACAATTGTCGCGGCGACCATATCTCCCCCATAAGGGGCCAAGACACGATCGTTGATTTTATAGTTCTGAGCCCAGGCTGCCCAGGTTAAACCCAAGAAGAGACTGGCTGTGAGCAGCGTGCTGCAAAGTTGCTTGAAAGGAAACATGGCAACAAAACCTTCTTTCAAAATAACTTAAAAACAAGGTGGGCGTTTTAAGCTTCCAAGCCGTAATGGGCCAGCATCAACGCGCGCAGCTGTGAGAGCGGTACCATACCAAAACTCAGCAGACGGTTGTGGAAGATCAGCACTGAGAAGTCGTCACCACGCAGGTCGGCGATTTCTTGGCGCAGGCTGATGATCTCTTTTTTGCCAAACATGTAGCCAATCGCAATCGTCGGAAAGAGCACGTAGCGTTTGACTTCTGCCTCAGCACTGGCCTGATCGATGCCCACTTCTTCCACCAAGGTCTGAACAGCGGTATCGTAATCCATTTTGCCCATATGCAATTGGGTGTCAATAATCACGCGGTAATCGCGCCAGAGTTGGTCGCGCAACTGAAAGAGCCGTGTTTTGAGGTCAGAGTAAAGACCTTCGGTATACAACATCTCTTCGCAATAGAGTGGCCAGCCTTCGGCGAAAAAGGGATCGGGGAAGCTGTTGCGCACCTTGGAAGGGTGTTGGTGGGTCTGAACAAAGAGCAGGTGTTGACCCGGATAGCCGTGATGAACCGTTGTCAGGGTCACGTCATAGATATTGTGTGAGCGCAGACGCTGGTGTTTTTCTTCTTCGCTCATGCTGTCTTGCATGGGCGTGACCCAGAAATAGCCAGTCTGGTGCTCTTCGAAAGGTGCTGGCGAGACATAACCCGAATAGGGCATGATACTGCGCTGGAAAATCGGGGTTTCCATCAGTGCCAGGGTTTCGGTTTCGGGCAGTGTGACGAGGCTTTCTTTGACGACAAAATCGCGAATACGCTCTGCTTCTGCTTTGTAAGCATGCAACAGATTGTCGGCTTCGGGGTGTTTGTTTTTGAGCTCGTCGATCTGCTCCATCCAAGTCAGCTTGGGATTGAGTTCGTGGGCCACTTCTTCGATCAGGCGTTCGGTGTCTTGCAGGGCTTTCTGACCGATGGCCAAGACTTCTTCAATGCTGTAATTGAGCAAATATTTTTCTTTGAGCAAAAAGTCATAATGGGCTTTGCCACAGGCAAAACTCGCTTGGGCTTGGGGCTCGAGATCATTGAGAAATTTTTCATAATGGTGCAATGCCTTGAGTGCCAAGGTATTGCTTTCGAGCAGATCTTTAAAATAATGGGGCACCGTGCCCGAAAACTGGGGCACAATTTCTTCTAAAAACTGACGACCGGCTTTGACCGAATCGCGGGCCACGCTGATCGAAACCGTAGAGATCTCAGCGGGGTTGCTGCGCAGATTTGCCATGCCCTGTTCCAAAAGACGCGGCATGGCTTTGAGTCGACTCATAATTGCCAATACCCGGTGATCGAGGGGCAGATTATAGTTGATCTGTAATTGTTGTACCCCGTAGAGAGCTTCTGAAGGATAGTGGGCAGGATCCCGTTTGAGGTGCTGACGCACCTCTTCTTCGTAGACCATCGCGCTCAATTGCGCCTGTAAAATAGCCAGATCGACCTGCTCATCACGGGAGAGGTTTTCTGAACTGAGGGCTTTAAGTTGCGCCAGATAATCTTTCTTTTGCTGCAGACAAACTTCCCGCTTCTCGGGACTGTAATCCGCATAGTGATAGTCGTAGTCATGAATGCCCAGACCTGTTGCCTGGACGGGATCACTTTCCCAGAGAAACCTGAGAATACTGTCGGCCAAAGGCTGGAGCGTTGACTCCGTCATGAAAGAATACCTTACCTCTCCTGGGCTGTCCCGAAAAAACGGAAACTTAAAAATGGGGATAAACAAGCAGCAGTGCTTAGATACCAGAGTATAAACCGGCCCGGACTCAGGCGTCTAGAAGCAGTGCGTCAAAACCCCTTTTAGTCGGGCAGTTGCTCCAGGATTTTTTCAGGCAGAAGGGTTTGGTTATTGGACTTTAGCGGAATACCCGAATAAATATTTCTCACTTGCGATTTGAGCGCGTGTAGCCCGTCGGCAATAATTTTGGCATGGTCAAATGCCAAGGCAGGCAATTGACCGATTGGAAACCATTGGGCTTCACTTGCGTCATCTTGGCCAGAAACAGCGGGTTGGTCTTGGGTGAGTGCGGCAAAAGCCACGGTCAGGGTGCGCCCGCGCGGATCGCGCCCTGGATCGCCATAGGTGCCCAGGGGAGAAAGCGGGCCCACTTCTAGGCCTGTTTCTTCTTTTAATTCGCGGCGGGCGGAGGCTTCAAGGGTCTCTTCGGGTTCGATAAACCCGCCGGGCAGGGCCCAGTGCCCGGCATAGGGATCTTTTCCCCGCTGAATCAACAGCAGCGACAAGATCTCGTCAGTCCAGTCAAAGACCAGCAGGTCAACAGTTACGGAGGGGCGAAAGTAATCAGTCATGGCAGGCCTCTTTGAGCAGCAGGATTAATTTAGTGTAAATAATACATTTATTCTAGCAGGCAAAACCAAAGTCTGCAATCCTTAAAGGCGGAACTAGAAAAAATTACCTTCAAAATCGATTTCTTGCGCTTCTTTGGGGCCTTCTGCTGTGCCCTGTAATAATTGTTTGACCACCTGTTCTGCTTCTTGCAATTGGCCTTCACAGGCTTTGATCAGGTTTTGGCCTTTTTCAAAGGCAGCAATGGCTTCTGCCAAGGGAATTTCTTCGCTTTCCAGGCGGCTCACCAATTTTTCTAATTCACTCAGAGACTCTTCAAAAACCGGCTTTTTTTTTGACATTGTGAACTATGTCTCCTTTTCCAATTCCAAATTTGCGCTGCGCAGCCCGTCCTGAAAGATCAGGTTGACGGGGCCTGCTTGCAATTGGCTTGCGCGGCTAACGGGCAACCCCTGCTGTTCTAGCAGCACAAAGCCCCGGTTGAGCACTTTGCGCGGGTCCAGCCCCTCCAAGCGGCTGTCTAAAAGTGCCAAACTTTGCTGTTTCTGCGCCACTTGCCGTTGCCAGGCTTGCTCTAACGCGGTTTGTTGGCGCCAGAGCTTTTCGTAGCGGGGGTCGAGCCAAAATTCGGGCTTGCGCAGCAGGTAGTGTTGGCTCAAACGCTCCAGGCGGCTGCGGGCCTGTTGCACCTGTTGCAAGAGCAAGGAGGCCAGTTTGTCCTGATAATAATACAATTGCCCCAACATTTCTTCGCGGCTGGGAATCACCAACTCAGCGGCGGCAGAGGGCGTAGCGGCACGTTTGTCGGCCACAAAATCGGCAATCGTAAAGTCAATTTCGTGGCCAATGGCTGCCACAATCGGAATGGCTGAAGCAAAGATCGTGCGCGCCAGGGTTTCGTCGTTAAAGGCCCAGAGATCTTCGAGCGAGCCGCCGCCCCGGCCCAGAATAATTACATCGACGCCGCCATGGGCATTGAGTTCTTGGATCGCTTTGACCAAATCTTTGGCTGCGTTTTCACCCTGCACTTGAGCCGGCCTGATCAGGAGCGGAATACCTGGATTTCGGCGTTTAGCGACCGAGAGAATGTCTTGCAGGGCCGCGCCGGTGGGCGAGGTAATAATGCCCACCTTGCCAGGATAAGTGGGCAGCGGTTTTTTGTGGGCTTCGTCAAAGAGCCCTGCTTCCCAGAGTTCGCGTTTGAGGGCTTCAAATTGTGCTTGCAAATCCCCTTTGCCCGCGGGTTGCATGTCCAGCACATTGAGCTGGTAGCGGCCCGTTTTTTCGTAGACTGTGACGGTGCCCGTGCACACCACCTGCAAACCGTCTTCGAGTTTAAACTGCAAATAGCCTGTGCGGGATTTCCACATCACGGCTGAGATTTGAGCGTAAGCGTCTTTTAAGCTGAAATAGGCGTGGCCAGAATAATGGGGGCGAAAATTGGAAATTTCTCCCTGGACCCGCACTGGATAGGGAAAACAGGTCTCCAGCGCCTCTTTGATTGAGCGGGTCAGCAGAGTGACAGTTAAAGGAGAAGCCGTACTCATTGTCTGGACTCAGACCAAATTCCCAAATAAAAATTGCAGGGGTTTATAAACCCGTTGGGCCCAGGCCATTTCATCGTGCCCAGCAAACCAGTCCACATCATAGGCCAAATCGTGATACCGGGTGTACCCCCGCAATTCGAGTGCATGCACAAAGTCCTGGGTACTTTCGACCGTCTCCTCTGTCTCGCGATTGCGGCCCTCTTCGGTGCCAATATCGACCCAGAGGCGCAAATGCAGCGGAAAGTTATGTGTGTCATTGAGGATTTGATGATGGGCCCAATAGACGGTGGGAGACATCAGAGCCAGACGCGTAAAGACCCCAGGATAGGCGCGGGCAATATAAAAGCTGATAATCGCCCCCAACGAGGAGCCCATCAGACCTGAATAACCCCCTTGGGGCAGGGTGCGGTAATGTTGATCAATCCAGGGTTTGAGCTCTTCGACTACAAAGCGGGCATAAGCTGGGCCTTTGCCTCCACAGGGATAGCCATTAAAGAGCGAGGGGTGCCAGGTATATTCTTCGAGGCGGTCGGGGGTGTTGTAAATGCCAACGACAATCATTTCAGGGATCTTTTTTTCCTGAAAGAGCCGCTCCAGGGTTTCATCCAACCGCCATTCTCGGCCCATAAAGGCTGTATGGGGATCAAAGAGATTATTGCCATCTTGGGCATAGAGGACTGGGTAACGGCGCTGAGGCGCATGGCCGTAACTGGGAGGTAGATAGATAATCACGCTATGGGGATGGTGCAAATATTGTGAGGGCAAGTCGGTATGCAGTTCAAAACTGCCCTTGAGTGCCAAGTGGCGATGCTCCATCTGGCGGGTATCCACCAAAACGGGCGATGCTCCCGGCTTTAAGGGATAAAAAAGTGGGCCTGTGGGGCGCTTGCGGCGACTGCGCGGCAATCGGGGATTATTCACGCTATTTAAAAGACCTTGATTACCTTATCTAAAACGGGTGTTAAGATACAGGCCCACCGACGTCTGGTTGACGTTGGCAGGGCCCTGTTGCAGGGGTTGGGTGATATTTGCGCCAAAGACCGTGTCGCCTTTGCTGACGAGTTCGGCCCCCATGCGCAGGGTATCTGTTTCGCCGGTTTTGGCGGCCGCTTGGTTGAGATAACTCACACCCACGGTGACACCTTGGGTGAGACTCAGAGCCATGCCTGCACCCACACGGGGCAGGCCCAGAGCTGTATCCATGACGAGAGTTGAGGCCAGGGGGCCGGTTTGCACGCCAATACCAGCGTAAACCCCTGCACGGGCGGCTGCGGGCAGCTCTTGAACCCAGTTCTCAGATTGACCTTGTAATTGTTTACTATCAACGGCAGATGCCACGCCGACCCGGACCGAGATATTTTCGTCGGGACGAATCATGGTGCCTGTCATCAGGGTTTTGTCTTGTAAGAAATCAGCGCCAGAGCCTTGGCTGGGGGCATTGAGCGCCTTGAGGTTTTCGAGTATGCTGGGATCTTGTGCTGCTGTGAGCATCTCGGGAGCTTTGCTCTGGTAGCCCACTTCAAATTGGAAGCTGTCCGAGCCGAGCGTTTGGCTGGTGGTGCGGGGGCTGAGTCTGGCCAAATACTGGGCAGGGGTTTTGGGGCCCAAGGGTTCTTGTGGCAATTCAAGTGCTTTTTTTGTCTGGCTGGCTTCGGCATTGCCTGTAACCAGTGCCGCTGGTGAAGGAGGGGTGGGGGCTTGTGTCGCCGCAGGCCGAGGTGCTGCAGAATCAATCTGCAGTTTCATACGCGGTTGTTGAGAGGTAATGCGAAATTGGCCCACTTGTAATATTGCTCCTGCTCTTATTATGCAACAAACCAGGCTTGTTCTGAACCCAGGAGATAGGGAAGATCCGGTGTTTTGAGCAAACTTTAACCCAGTCAGTGCTAAAAAGCAGATGCGACTTAACCTAAATTTAAACTTTATTCACGTCATCATGCAGGACAGATCAGCGATATATTCATCATGAGCCATCCGCTTTCTTTTACACTTTTACCACCCTCGGCACTCAAACCCGTGGTTCAGACGGGTTTACCTGTTTTGCCAACGTTGCCCACACAGCCAGTTGCGGGTAATTATAGCCGCGTCTCTTCGCTCTTGGGCAAACAGGATCAGGCTCAGATTCAGCCCCAGATTCAACCGCCTGGGCAAACGACGCTGCTCAATCCACTCAGTCTTTTTGCCACCAAAACCCCGGTTGCGCCCGTTGCGCCCGCTTTGCCTGCAAGAGGAGCCAACGCTCCCAGTGTTTCTCCTGCGCAGCCTTCTGTGGGGCTGGCTGAATTGCGCCACAAGAGTTCTGTTGCACGCCTGCAGAGCATGTCTCCCCAAGAGCTCAAGGCCCTGGGCGAAAAAGACAAAAAGGCCTTTTTTGAAGCCCTTTTGCCGGGGGCGATTGAAAGCGAAAAAAAATATGGCGTGCCTGCAGAAGTCACCCTGGCGCAAGCTGCGTTGGAGTCGGCCTGGGCCCGCTCCCCGATTGGGGGCTACAATATCTTTGGGATCAAGGGTTCCGGCAGCGAGGGGTCGGTCAATGTCCAAACCAAAGAGTTTTACAAAGGCCGGTATGTCACGATTCGCGATAATTTTGCCAAGTACGGCAATTTTACGGAAGCCGTCAGCAAACATGGCGCACTTTTTCACAATGGCTATTACGACAAAGCGGTCAATCAATACGCCCGCGACAAAAATCCCCGTGCTTTTGTAGACAATATTCACGGCATTTATGCCACCGATCCCAAATATTCTCAAAAAATCAAGGGCATTATCGATGATTATGGCCTGACAGAAATGGTCAACCGCACCGGTATGGTATAATTGGCCTCCATGAGCCTCAAGTACCTCCATCCCCAACAGGGCCTCCCCGTCAGTGCAGACAATCTGAGCGAATTGACCGAACAATTGGCCAGGCTTGCGGTCAATCAGCATGTCCATTTTCTCACTCAGCCCTTTCCCTTGGACACTGATTTTTTGCAGCAGATGCGCACGAGCTTTGGCTATGAAAAGCTCCAGGAAAAACTGACTTTTTCTGCACAGGTCTCCTTCAATACCCTGACACTTGAGAGTCTTGATCAACTCAATCGTCTGCATTTTACAGAATTGCAGCTGCCTCTTCTCATTGAGTCCTGTGATTTGGGGCAGCTTGAAGTCATTCTGACCCAGGCCCGGGCCACCAAGCTCAAAATTCAATTGCTCTTAAAAACGGAAGTGGCGACGCCACCTCTTTCTGCTTTGGTCAAGCTCTATTTTTTCTTGCAGAACCACATCGGCTGGTATGGCCTGGAATATGCTCCGGCTCTTTTTTCAGATCCCACGATTGCCCGGCGTTTTGACCGGTTGAGCCGTATCAGCCAGGATACCCGTAGTTTTATGTCCTTTCAGCAACTCTTTAACGAGCGGATTTATACGCTTTTTTACGAATTCTTGCGCACGCGTCTGTCTCACCATGTCAAAACAATTTTGGAGATCAATCCTTTTGCGGATGAGCCCTATTTCAGAGACCTGCCTCGCCAGCCCTACCCTTGGAAAGTGACGCTGCTTTCCCTGCCACAGCACATGATCAATCAGCAGACTCTCAAAGAATGGGGCAAGACCTTTGATGCAATTGTCTTTTATCAGGGCTTAGAAAACCTGCGCGATCCCAAAAAAGAGCTGCTGTTATTGCAAAAATATGCCCGCCCTACCACGGAATGGGTCTTCTTCAGTTACAATATGGCCTCTACACCCACCTTGTTGCGGCTTTTGGCCAACCATTTTGACAATGTTTTCAGTTCGAGTACAGATTTTCGGTTACTCAAATTGTTCAGCCAGTCCAGTTTGGAAAAGCTGTTTGAGTTTTTGGGCATTCGCTTTCAATTTATGCCTACCCGCTTGCCTTTGGGCGAGGTTCAACAGCAGTTTGAGCAGATTCGCCCACTCTTTGACAATCACCTGCCCGAGAGCTGGAAAGCCGTTGCTGAGAATTTTGATGTCATGGCCTTTACGGCGATTGGTACGCTCGAAATTGAGGAAGCAGCAGAGGCTTCAGATGGTTTTATCTCCAGCGGCTTTCTCTCCTGAAGATGGGCTTTGATTTTTGGGGCTTTTTTGAAGCAGCCAATGCCCATTTGCAAACCCAGCCGGGCCATGTTTTGGCGCTGCACTTTCGCGAAGTGGACAGCTTTAATTGTTCCCGTTGTGCGCAATGTTGTACTTTGCCCTGGTCGATTGGAGTCACCGAGTCCTATGTTCAGCGCTGGGAGCCTCTCTTTAAGCAACACCGCGATCCCCGTTTTCACGCCGTGTTTGAACCGATGCAATTGGGCTTTCCTTCGGGGCATTTTGCCTTTCTGAAAAAACAGCCCGACTCGTATCGCTGTGTTTTATTGGATGAAGATAATCTCTGTTTGGCTCAGAAGCATTTTGGGGTTGAGGCCAAACCCGAGGGCTGCCAGTATTATCCGCATATTTGGCAAAAAGTCTCAGGCGGCTTAAAAGTCTCTCATTTGATGCAGAGCTGCCGTTCTGCACCGGCTTATTTACTTGAGGATCCCGAGTTGGTGTATCGCGTGATTCCTGAGCAAGAGGCAGAAAGTGTACATGGAGGTGTTTTTCCGATCACAGCCCTGCCAGGGCTGCGGTTTTCGAGGGATGTACTCTATCTCTGGTTGGGTTTGAGTCTGAATACCCTTTTCTTTGAAGCTGAACTGCGTTCGCCAATTCAAAATCTCAGGGCTTTGAATTATGCTTTGGGACAACTTCTTGAACTCACTTCTCGCAGGACTGAAACCGTGAATTTAAGGACCATAGACTTGGAAGAGATCTACCAGCATCACAGCCATCAGCACGCCCGTCAACCCCGTCAGATTCCTTTGCGCACCCCGTTTGCACTGGAGTGGTTCTTAAGAAATCTGCCACCGAGTACGGTGGACCAACAGATTTCCGACTTTTTTGATTCAATCCTCAAGGGGGAGCGTCTCTGGCCGAACTTAACGGCGGCTGAGCACAGCTTGTTGAATACGTTTTTGCGCAATTATCTGGCCCGCAAATTGCTTTCGATGCATCAGTGGTTTTCACAAAGGGTCAATCTTTTCCAGCAAATTTTGCTTTTAGCTGCTTTTACCACCTTGATTCAGGCCCGTGTTCTGGCCTGCCGTGAGCTATCTGGCCAAGAGATCAGTCTTGAATTACTCACCACCTCTGTGAATTTAATTGAAGGGCGGATGATTCAGAGCTATAGCTGGATAGAAAGCCTGGAGTATCACCAATTGGGGCCTTTGGCGTGTTTGCAGGAGAGTGAGCGGCTCTTGGATTTGGATCTGACCTTGCCACCAGGAGAACGCCGCTTGGCATCACAGCCCTTTATGCGCCGTTTTTAAAAAAGACCAAGAGCGCGCGGGCTTTTTCACGCCCTGCCGTTTTTTTGGGATGATCTGCCCATTTCTGTAATCCGTTCAGGGCTGAGGCACTCAGTTGATAAGGTCCCCCAGACTGCCAGAGCTGGTAGGACCATTCGAGCAACGTTGAGAGGTTTTTGGGGGGAACAGGTGGGCTGGCTGTTGGAGAGGTTGTGCTCCAGAAATGATCCAAAATGGTCAGAATCAGGTTGTACCCAGCCTCTCCCCGCAGTTCCCAGTTTTGCAGGCTATCGCGTAAATAGAGCAGACCTTTGCTCTGGCTGGCGAATTGGTGGCTGAGCTGTTCAACCACCGTTGAGACTTGAATCCGTCCATCTTCAAGGCCTTGCCAGATCAGATCCAAAACGACCTGACGCTGTTCAGGGTGTTTTGCGCTTAATACCTGCAGCATCGAGCGGACACCTTCTTGCAAAACGATCCTGGGCAAATGCCCCAAATGCAGCAAAAGCAGGAGATGGTCGTATTTTTCCAATTCGGGAATTTGCTCAGACCACGGGGGAGGAGTGGCCTTTGAATTGCCATTTTGTATTTCTCGCCAATAATTTTTTTGTAATTCCTGAAAGTCTGCGCGGCTCATGCCCCCAAACTCTCTCTGTTTCCAACGCAATTTGAGCAAGGCGATATCAAAGAGCATTTGGGCCATCACAGGGTACTCTGCCAGTTTGGGATAGAGCTGGCTTTCTGGATTAAAAGGCAGACCCCAATGTGGCTGATAGCGAGGATTTAAGGCAATAGCCAATGGCCATAATTGAGGCCAAAAGGGGGTTCGCTCAAACTGTCGGGTCTCTCCCAGGGCAAATTCTGGGAGATTTAGCCAGTTCGTGTCCCCGAGCAAAAGTCCTTGAATCTGTTTTTGCAGAGCCGGTTCGAGTTGTTTAAACGTTTTGATTTTCAGGGCGCGCTCTTTCTGGGCCAAGTGCAGCTTATTCAACCAATTGTCCAAAGCCTCGTTTTCTTGTTCTGAGAGAGCAGACACTTCTGGCTCTGCCTCTGTATGCTTTTCAATGGTGCCAGAGCCAGAAAATAATTGGCTGATTCCGTCGCTTAATTTTCCCCAGAAAGTCTGGGTATTCTCCTCTGAGTCTGGCTGGGGGGACAGCCAAATCCCCGGATCCATGCCCAGATTGAGACACAAGTTATCCCAGGGCAAGTTGAGCAGGGCTTGAAATAGTGATGGGCTGAGTCCCTCTCTTCGTTGGCGCGCCCCTGCTGCACTTAATATTCCTCTAAAGAGGGGATTTGTGGGGGATGGGGCCTTTTCAGATGAGCTGTAGTAAAGTTGCTCCAACAGAAAATCGTCGGGAGGCGTTTTTTTAAAGGCTTTACTTAGGTGTTTTAAGGCCAGCTCGGCCGCGTCATCGGGGCCCAAGGCCAGGGTGAGTAAATCTGCTTCTGGCTCAGGAAAGCGTGCCTTCAGAACCTGAATGTCTGGCCAGACATGTTTAACCGGTTCAGGGCTCAGTCTGCGCAGGGCCAAAGTGAGTGACATCGTATCCAAACAATTTACAGGCAGGTCTTTGAGTCGTTTGACAAAGACCTGTAATGAAATCCAGCCCGTTAAAAATTCTGGGGCTTCGATCCGGCTGTTTGCCCCTGCAATTAGCGCTTTTAAACTGCTCTGCACTCCAGCACAGAGGTTGGGAGCGGCCATTGCCAAGCGTTCCCAAACTTGGGGCGCGATTTCAGGGGGTTTTTGTTCAATCCAGGCTTGGGCCAAGATGGCCAAAAGCAAGTGGGATACATCCATGAGCGGTGATGGGGAGAGGTTTTTCAAGCACTGCAGTTTTTGCAAAAGCGGATCCAAGTGACGTCGCTGGTAAACGGGATCTTGGGGCGGACCTAAGCGCAAGAGGGCTTGGCCGACAGCCTCATGAATCGAGTCGGGAGGGCTTTGATGACTGTATTTTAACAAAAGCGCACTTAAAGAGGCCTCGTCTGAAGGTATTTCCAGGCGAGGATCGCTGTCCCAATGGTGTTGGTTGATGGGGACGGTCGGAAAATAGCTTTGCAGTGATTTTATTGGCTGGGTCGTCTCTGGTTTACTCTCTGGTTTACTCTCTGCTTTGGCGGTGGGTTCGCTGTTGTCTGGTAGCAAGGCCCTTAGCTGTTCTTGTTCTAAGGGACTCAGCAACCCGGATTCTTTGAGGACTTGCAATTCTCTTTGGGCTGAGGCGGGCAAACTCTGACCCTTGAACCATTTCAGCAGATCTTGGCGAATGACCCCATGGGGAGAGGCCAATTGAGGCAATAAAGACAGCAGCAGTTCAGGTTTTTTTTCTGGCCAAGTTTTGGCGTATTGTTTAAGGAGTGCCAGACTTTCTTTGGCTACTTTTTGTACTGGATGGCTGAGATGTGGAATGATTGAATCGGGGATTTGGCTGTGTTCTGTCTCAAAGCCGTTGAAATATTTTTTGACTGTTTCCAGTGCCAGAGAAATCCCGTTGGGGGTGCTGGCCTGCAATAACTGAAAAAACAGATTTTTTAAGCTGATGATTTCTTGTTCGCTGGGTTCCAATGCTGTGTAGAGGGCCAGCCAGTCGCGATTGTCTTCTTTGCGGCTATTTTCAAGCAAACGGGTGAGGGCCAGGCTCAAAAAAGCCAAACGCTCTGAACGTCGGTTGGGGACGTCTGCAGGGAGTGTTTGGCGCAGCCACAAACCCAGGGGTTCTGCATTCAGATTCAGAGGGAAATGTCTCCCGCGTAAAGGCCCTTGGTTAAGCTGATTCCGCCAAGACAGACCCGCTAAAATATGTGTCAGTGGCAATTCCTGTAATTTATCGCGCCAGAGGTAGAGTTCCATAAACAGAGATTTTTCCAGAGCCGGCTGAAACAGGGCTTCTTTCTCTGGCCAAGTCTTTAAAACCGAGCAAACACTTGGGTAATATCCCTGACCCAGATATTGCTCTTGGTAGTCTTCAAAGAGTTTGACTAAACAGGATTCGGCCCAGTCAACGGGACGATTCAGTAATATTTGTGTCACTGAAAAGAGGTGTGTTTCTGGTGGATCTTGGCGTGGGGAGCCATTTTCATTTTCCAAGAGAAAATAAGGCAGGGTGGGAGCATTGCGCAGGGATTTGGCCAAAGCCAGTGCTGAGCGTTTATCACAGAGGCCTGCCCAGACCGTTTCCAGGTTCAGGGCCAGAAAATACATATCTGCTGCGGCATAGACGCTGACTTTTTCTCTTTCGAGATAATCACTTAACTTTTCAAGTTCTTGTTGCAAAACAGGCCAAAGCTGTTGAACGGACCCAAAACGTGGCTCGGCTTGACTGTTCCAACCAAAAGGGTGGTGGCCTGCGTGGAGAATATAGGTATGTTCCGAATAATGGCAGCTTTTGCGCAGCTGATTTAAATCATTTTTATGTGCCTGAAAACAGCTTTTTCGTTCGTTTTCTGACCAGTTGTATAGGTACTCTCTCAGCAGAGCTGCGCTGCTGGTAAATATATGCTGGCACAATTCAGGCCAATTCGGGTGCATGGGGTTCTCCTGTCTCTAGCTGTTTTTCCGCGGCAAAACGCAGTGCCAAGAGATGTTTACAGGGGCCGCGTTGGAGTTGGTGGCTTTGAATCCAGGCGCAATTACATTGCCCCGTCTTGAGATACTGTCTTTCAATTGAGAGTTCAACCCGGTATTCTGCTTGGCTTCCGCGCACCCAACCCTTGGCGCTAAATCCCGCCGGCAAGGTGTTCACCGCCTCTAGACTCACTTGATTGGCCTGCAATAGGTTGTGGGCATTTTCGCTGCGTTTTTGTCGGGCTTGAACAAAGGGCAGAGGACGGTAAAAATAACGGGAGTGGTGATTGTCATAACCCAAGAGCCCTTCACCGGCCAATGTATCTGCCAATTGCTGGGCTGTCTCAGTTGAAATTTCAGCGCAGAGTGCCAGTTCTTCGAGACTGAAGCTTTCTAGTCCTGCCAAGAGCTGGCGCAAAAAATCCAATTCGGCCATAGGCAGAGAAGAAGACAGACTGCGCAGGGCTTCTCCCTCGCCTGAAAACCCGTGTTTGACCGAAGAGGAGAGTGCCAGGGTGGCACGGGCCTGGGGCAATTGAGCAACCCACAGACTGGGGCCATTTTCGGCCACAGTGTAAATTTCCAAGCCCTGAAGATGGGGAATGAGTGGGCGCAGCAAACTCAAGCGCTGCAGGCCCGCTATGGCCAATGCCTCTTGGCCGCTGGGTCTGATTGGCAAGGCCTGGAGTTGTTTGCCCCGCAGGGCAAGCCAAAGAGGACGCTCATCACTGGCTTTGATTTGATGTAAAAACTGCCTTGCGGCCAAAGCCGGCAAAGTCTGCCAGTGCGTTCCCCGCCGAAACAGGGCTTGTGACTGTAAAAAACCACGCAACCAGCGTTCTGGCAAATTGACTTTTTCTTCCCTGGCTTTGCCACTGGCACTTTCTAAGCTGAGAAAATCTGCTCCCACTTCGAGCACTGCCCGGGCATCTGCGCGCAAGCGGCTCAGGCTTTGAATAAAGGCCGGATTGAAATTGACATTGGTGCAGCCCCGGCTCTGTAAGGCAAAACCATAAAAAAAATCTGCCTCTAAATCGATTCGACCATAGACACTGGCACAACTTGAAAAACACTCAAGCCGAATTTGGCTGGGTTCGCAATTGACCACGGGATCGAGATAGCGCCACAGGTCTGGCCTGTAAAAACGCGCATTGACAAGCTCCGATAGCCAGAGTAGAGTATCTCGAAAGAGCAGGGGTTGGCGGGCCTGCCCCCGAAAAAATTGCTGAGACTGTGTATTTGTGCGAAGTGGAGTAGCCAAGAAAACCCCGCTTTCTTCGGGGCTTTCCTGAACCTGACTAATTGCTTGATAGTGCTGAACAAAGCTTTGGGCCATTTTGAGAGACCTATTTGGATCGAGCTATATACACAAGTATACAGCTTTAGACGCTTTTGTGCAGCAGCTTGAGTCCTTCGCTGACCAGCAGAATGGTGGCGTTGGCAGCCACAATCAGCAGCAATTCGGCGCCACTGAGCGCTGAGGTGTGGAAAAAGGGTTGAAACCAGGGCACAAAGACAACGACCGCCTGCAGGGCCAATGAGATCAGGATCATGGCCAAGAGGGTCGGATTGTCAAAAATCCCTGTGCGAAAAATTGAATCTTCGCTGGAGCGAATGGCCAGAGCCTGAAAGACCTGGGCCACGGCCAAACTGGTAAAAAAGATGCTTTGCCAATGCCCTTCTGGACCGCTTTGGAAAAAACTCATCGCTCCCAGGCCAAACGAGATCAGGCCGATTAAACAGCCCATCCAAACCACCTGAAAGCCAAATTGTCCACCCAAAATGCCCTGATCGGGTGGTACAGGCTGACGCATCATCACGTTGCGTTCCGCTTTTTCCAAGCCAATTCCAAAGCCAAGCAGGCCATCGGTGAGTAAATTCAGCCAAAGCATTTGGATCGGCAAGAGGGCCATTGGCATTCCCAAGATCGGCGCCAAAAGCATCACCAGAATTTTGCCCAAATTGCCAGCGACTGAATATTTGATAAATTTGCGCAGATTGTCGTAGATAATCCGACCTTCTTCAACTGCTGCCACGATGGTGGCAAAATTATCGTCTTGCAAGACCATATCTGCCGCCTCTTTAGAAACATCGGTGCCTGTAATACCCATGGCCACACCAATATCCGCTTTTTTGAGGGCCGGCGCATCGTTCACGCCGTCTCCCGTCATGGCCACAACCCGGTTTTGGTTTTGCAGGGCCTGGACAATCCGCAATTTATGTTCAGGTGAAACGCGGGCAAAGACCGAGGTCTCTTTCAGGGCCTCCCCCAATTCGGCATCTGACATGTTATGCAACGCCGAGCCTGTGAGCACCCGCTCGTTCTCGCAGATATTTAATTCTTGGGCGATGGCCAGGGCTGTTAGCGGGTGATCTCCGGTGATCATCATCGGGCGGATTCCCGCATTTTGACAGGTTTTTACCGCATCCTTGACTTCGGGCCGAGGCGGATCAATCATGCCCAGCAAGCCTATAAATACCAAATCTTGCTCGATTGGGCCGGGGGCAGGCAATTCTGGCCAGACCCGCAGCGCAAAGCCCAAGACGCGCATACCCTGTTTAGCCAGACTGGCGTTGTACTCTTGCCATTGATGGCGTTGCTCTGTACTCAGGGGTACGATGCCTTCGGGGCCCAGGGTTTGAGTTGAGATCTCCAAGAGGCCGTCGGGGGCGCCTTTGGTAAAACTCAGATAAGCTGGACTGCCCAACTGTGCAGATACAGCCTGACGCAGTTCAGCAGGGATCTCTGTCGTTTGTTCTGCCGGCCACGGATGCAAGGTGGTCATGCGTTTGCGCTCAGAGTCAAAGGGCCATTCTTTTTCGCGGGGCAAAGTGATTTGCAGTGTTGATTTGTCCAAGCCCCAGCGTTGGGCAGCGACCAAGAGCGCTGTTTCGGTGGGGTCACCGAGGGCCTGGGTTTGACCGTCTTTGATTTGAAGTTCCCCGTCATTGCAGAGCAGGGCACAGGTCATTAATAGCGAACTTCTCTCACTGAGGGGGGCGGGGCTGTCTTTTGCCAGTTGCAAAAGCCCATCGGACAAGGCCAAACGCTGAACGGTCATGCGGTTTTGTGTCAGGGTGCCGGTTTTGTCTGAGCAGATCACGCTGACCGAGCCCAGGGTCTCGATCCCCGTCAGCTTGCGCACCAGGGCATTGCGTTGCAGCATGCGCTGAGAGCCAAAGGCCAGGGTAATGGTCAATACCGCAGGCAGACCTTCGGGGACTGCTGCCACAGCGACGCTGACTGCGCTTAATAACATGTGTTTCCACTCTTCGCCCTGTAAAATACCCAGCAGGAAAATTACCGCTGAGATCACAATCGCCAAAATGGCCAGGGTTTTGCCAACCTGATCTAATTTTTTTTGCAAAGGGGTGGGCTCTGATTCGACACTGTCGATCATGCGGGCGATTTGGCCCAATTGGGTTTGCATACCGGTGGCCATAACCAAGCCCAAACCACGTCCATAGGTAATTTGGGTGCCCATATAACCCATGTTGGTATGATCTCCCAGGGCCAGATTTTCACCGCTAAGGGCGTCACTCTGTTTCTCAACCGGATCTGATTCTCCGGTTAAAGCCGCTTCTTGGATTTTGAGATTGGCCACTTCAATCAAGCGGCAGTCGGCGGGCAGGATATTTCCGGTTTCCAGAAAAATCAGATCGCCGGGCACCAATTCAGTGGCTGAGAGTTCAATTCGCTGTCCATTGCGCTTGGTGTGAACATGTGGCACAGACATTTGTTTGAGTGCGGCAATCGCTTTTTCTGCACGGTATTCCTGGAACAATCCCAGAATTGCAAAAAAGATCACAATGGCCAAAATCACGATCGCGTCGCTGTAGTCCCCCAAAAAAGCTGAAAGGCCAGCTGCGGCCAAAAGAATCAGCACCATAATTGAGGTCAATTGTTCCCATAAAATAAGCCAGGGACTTTTAATTGGCTTGGCAGTGAGTTCATTGGGGCCGAATGTGTGTAAACGTTGGGCGGCTTCGTCGCTGCTTAATCCATTTTCGATAGAGCTTGATTGGGTCTTTAATGCTTCAGAAATACTCAATTGGTAAGGTTCAGACATGGCTTGTGCACCTCCAGGTGACTCTCCTCCAAGTCTAAGGGGGCTTGGGGGATAAGGCAAGGGCAATGCGTTGATTGTACTCTCTTGATTATTATGCGATTCGTCATCCACTTATAATTCGGTTTAAAATGCTTGTTGTCTTTTGATTCGCGACTCAATTTAATTTAACTAAGGATTTAATCATGAAAAATAATTATAAAATGCTTTTTGCAACCCTGTCAGCGTCTGTGCTGCTGCTGGCCGCTTGTGATCGCCTGCCCAATAACCCTGCCCAAGGAAGCGCTCCCGTTCCCAGTGTGTCTCCTTCTGCTGAAGTCAGTGCAGCTCCAAGCGCTGCCCCCTCTGTCACGCCGACGGCTGCCCCTTCAGCTGAACCCAGTGTTGCTCCAAGCGTGGCTCCTTCTGCGAGTCCTTCTCCCGCCTAGTTTTCACCGTGTTCATGCTTTAACCAGCAACAATCGCTTGGTGAGTTTTAACAGTGATACACCCACGGTTGTAACCTCTTCAACCGCTGTGACGGGTTTGGCCAGCAATGAAAATTTGGTTGGCATTGATTTCCGCTCCAGCAATAAAATGCTCTATGCGCTGTCTAATCAGAGCAAAATCTATACTGTCAATCTGGCTACAGGTGCATTGACACAGGTCGGCACTGCCGCCTTTACACCTGCGATTACAGGCAGTCATTTTGGGATCGACTTTAACCCCACCGTAGATCGCATTCGCCTTCATGCCGACAAAGGCCAAGATTTGCGTCTCCATCCCGACACGGGCGCGGTGGTTGCTACCGATGCCACGTTGGCCTTTACAGAAGGGGATGCCAATTTTGGTGCAGTTCCGGCAGTGGCGGGTACTGCTTATACCAACCCTGTTGCCAATGCTACTTCTACCCAGCTTTTTGCCATTGATGCCGAACGGGATGTCTTGGTCAAATTGACCAATCCCAACGATGGTAAATTGTCCACAGTAGGTTCTCTCAATGCCAGTACCAGCAACGAAGTGGGCTTTGATATTACCGCTGATGGTATGGCTTATGCTGTACTCAAGGATGGCGCAGGCTCCAGCTTTTATAAAGTTAATCTGAATGATGGCCGGGCGACCCGTGTCAGTGCTGTTGGCGCTGGCGATTTGAGCCTGATTGGTCTCGCTGCAGAACTAAACTAGCGTAAGCAAATAGAGGGCAAAATCAACCTGACTGGCGCAGGTTATTTTGCTGGGAGACGAAAGCCTGGAGATGCAAAGCCAGGAGACGAAAGCCAGGAGACGAAAGCCTGGGAGTAAGTTAGGCTGTGATGAACAGTTTTAGCTTACTTCCAGGCTTGTTTCGTCTTGTTTAGTCTTCGTCTTCGTCTGGGTTGTAGAGAGCATCGTCTTCAAAATCTTCGTCTTCGCCATAAGGGCTGTCGTTGATTTGCAGATCTTGAGCCTGAAAGCCCGTGTAGGGTCGGTCTGAATAGCTATCGTGGATTTCCATTACGCGCTGTTCAATCCGCTCTTGGGGTTCGTGACGGTGTCCGACTACGCGAAACATACAGGAGGGTTGGGGCAATTCGTCGAGGCGCTCGGGGTTGCGCGAGGAGGAATTATACCAATTGCGGTAATAAATGGCCGCCTTCTGACGGGGAAAGTCGGTCAGACAAAAGCCGCCCAGTTCGTAGACCATTTCAAAGACCTCTTCGTCGAGGCCTGTGTCGAGTTCCTGAGAGAGTAAAATATCTCCCTCGTAAATTTCGCGGCCTTCGCGATCATAAAAGCCTGAAAATTGCATGACATCCAGATCGTGTAATTGGACCAATTGATCGAGGCTGATGGTCTCCCCCGGAATTGAATAACTGTAATCGCTGTTGAGGATCCATTCGTCGAGCATCTGGCGGATTTCACGGTCCCAGGCCCGAAATTTGAGTTGACGTGTTTGCTTCATTTTCTTTTCCTTGTGCGCTGAAGGCGCTTTCTGCAGCCATCTCCTGTGTGGAGGTGTTTATCTATAATAAAGCAAGATCAGTGCCACTGGCAGGATCATGCCTGCCACAGTCTAGATTCTCGCTTCTCCCCAAATCCCTTTTTTGCCCTTTTTCATCACGAGACCTGTCATGGCCAGTAGAAGCAGGCCAAAGACATACACCATTTGGAAGATCGGCTTTTTTAAAATTTATAAAATAGGGTTTAAACGTAATGAAATCTATTTTATTTAAGAACGTTGCGGTATACGCGTAAGACATTTCCAAAACAGATTTTATATAAATTTTCTTCGCTATAACCCAGCCCGCGCAGGCGCTCGACCAGATCAGGAAAGCGATCCACCGTTTCAAGGCCCCGAGGCACCTGTTCAATGCCGTCGTAATCAGAGCCAAAGGCGACATGATCGGGGCCCATCTGTTCGCAGAGGTAATCGACGTGGCGCACGGCATCATCAATACTGGCCAAGTTTGCATCGTTATTGAGAAAGGAGGGGGCAAAACAGAGGCCGACAAAGCCGTCTTTGGCTTTGATCGCTTTGAGTTGTTCGTCGTTCATATTGCGCCGGTGGTTGCAGAGGGTTTTGGCGTTGGCATGGGAGACAATCACAGGATCTTGTGAGAGTTCCAAGGCTTCCCAAAAGCCTGCTTCGTTGATATGGGCCAGATCCACAACCATTCCCAATTCATTCATGCGCTGAACTACTTCGCGGCCAAAGGGCGTCAGACCATAATTTGAGCCCACACCCAGCCCATCTCCCAACTCGTTGCGGTGGTTCCAGGTCAAACCAATGGCTCGCAGACCCTGGCGGTAAAAGACCTCCAGCATTTTGAGATCTCCACAGAGCGGAGAAGCGCCTTCCATTGAAAAGAGGCCAAAGAGTTTATCTGGATTGTGCTCTGCTGTTAGCAAATCGGCCTTTGATTCGATCAGGGCAAAGAGCTCTGGGTGTTTGCGAATGTCTTCACGAAAGACCTGCATCATCTGCAAACTGCGTACAGCACCGTAATGGCCAGCTTCGTAGGGCATGGTGAAAATCGAGAAGATTTGTAGGCGCAGATTGGCGGCACGCATGCGGGTGTAATCTGAGTGGTGTTTGGGTTGAGGCAAATAGAGACTCATTTGATTGTCTTCAAGCAGCAGCAGGCGCGAAAGGGTATCGGCATGGCTATCAGCGATGGGCAGCATATTAATTTCCTCGTCTGGGTCTTTTTCTTGGGATATTCTTTTTTACAATGGGTTTGGCGCTTTTGCCCGCATTGAGCTTTCTTTCGATGCCCTGCACCATATTGGCAAATTCAAATTGCTGTACGCGATCAAAATAGCTGCGCCGGGTCAGCTTTTTGCGGGCAGAGTCAAAGAGCACCCTGGCTTTCGCTCGGTTGCCCTGGGCCAGCCAGTATTCACATTCGCGCAAATCAATGATACCCAAAACAGGCGTGGCTTCTTGAAAGTCTGGGAAAGCGCCATTGCGCACTTTTTGATGGCGAATCCAGACCATGCGGGCCTCGTCAAATTTGTTTTTGACCAAGGCTTTTTCGGCCCTTTCGAGATAGACCTGAATATACCACTTTAAGATCGCCGATTTGCCATCGGGTTTGAGGCGATCAAAGAGATCGTCCGCTGCATCCAGGGTAAAGCGGCGATTGAGCGTGAGCGCATCCAAGAGGCTTTCAAGCTTGGCGGTGGTGATATCACCCTCTTTGTTGAGCAGGTCGCTTAAGAGGCGAACGGCTTCTTTGGGCTGACCCCGGCCAATGGCATCATTGACTTTTCGGGGGGTGGGGGTACAAGCCAGGAGTCCCAGCGACAAGGCCATGACAATAGGCAAAAGCGGGCGAAGAAGAATCATGATTTGCTTTCTCTGGGCATTTGCCTTCAGTGTACCAAAAAACAAAGCGGCCCTTCTCATTTGAGAAGGGCCATCCTTGCGGAAATTCAGTTATCGCTTAACGCGCAAACTTAGGAGCAGTGCTCAATGCTTTGAAGACATTGATACGGCCATGACCATGATAGAGGTCAAAGCCAGGAGTGCCTGTGTCATCAGCAGTGGCTTCGATATGGGCTTTCACCTGGGCTTGGTTCAGCTGCGGATATTTGCTGCGAACCAGAGCTGCCAGACCTGCAACCTGAGGAGTCGCCATGGAGGTTCCACTGATGGAGCCATAGTTGACGCCGGGCATATCGGTTGCATAAGTCGGGAAGGTGGCCAGAACGTTTACGCCAGGAGCGGAAACAGACAGGTGTTTACCAAACTGGGAGAAACGGGCAATTTTGTCAGTGCTGTCGGTAGCACCGACGGCCATCACGCCAGCCACACCAGCGGGGTAAGAGATACTGCTATTGCCATCGTTACCAGAAGCAGCAATCAGCATGGCATCTTTGGCCAATGCATGTTTGACAGCGTCGGTGATGACTGCAGAGTTGCTGGGGCCACCCAGGCTCATGCTGATGACTTTAGCGCCATGATCAGCAGCCCAGATAATGCCGTTGGCAACGCTCTCATAAGAGCCGTATCCTTCTTTGCTCAGAACCTGAACGGGCAGGATCTTCACGTTGGGAGCAACACCGGCGACACCTGCACCATTATTGGTAATCGCAGCAGCGGTACCTGCGCAGTGGGTGCCATGGCCATTGCCATCTTCCACGTTGGGATTGTCATCAACGGTGTTGTAGCCGGGCAGCATTTTGGCGGCCAGGTCGGGGTGTTTCATATCCACACCGGTGTCTACAATTGCGAGGATGAAATCTTTATTGCCTTGCTCAATTTCCCAACCTTTTTGAGATTGCATACGCACATGGGAGTACTGTTTCTCAAACATGGGGTCGTTGGGGAATGACTGGGGAGCTGTATCGCGGGGAGCGGGCTCAGTGGCAGCAGGCAGGTTCAGTTTGACGATCATATTGGGCTCTGCATAGAGAACAGCAGGGTTGCTGCGCAGGTTAGCCAGGGTCTGTTGGTCAGCACCGGCATTGGCTGCACGTAAACCAGCGGCAGAACGAACCAGGCTGATGCCCAGAGCTGGATTGCCAATGGGTTCAGCTTGCATATTCATGGAACGCAGGCCACCCTGGCTCAATGCAGCGGCAGCAGAGGCACCGGGCTTCATGCGCACGATGAATTCACCGGGCATAGCAGCCAGACCACGCTGGGCAGCCGCTTTCAATTCAGCACCACGGGTAGTTGTATTACGAGCAGCGCTGTTGGCACCTACCAGAGCGGGGTTTTGGTTAAACGCACCGGGCTGGAGCATGGGGCCGGTTTGGCATGCAACCAAAGTGGCTGCCAAAGAAGTGAGCGCTACGGCTGAGAACAAGCGAGTCTTATTCATCTGGATAACTGAGTCTCCTTAGTTGTTGTATGGTCTTAACATTTTCGACTAATTAGATAGTGCAATGAACTAAAGTGTACAGAAGTCTGTGAGAAGTTAATACCTTATTTATGGTTATTATATGATTAAAAATATATTAAGTCAACCCCTGTGGAACTTGTTTTTGAACCAAGGGGCGAATTATTCGAAAGATCTTTTGATCTTCTCAATCATATAAAGTGCTGAGGGCGGGACTTGAACCCGCACGGGGATGAACCCGGGGGATTTTAAGTCCCCTGCGTCTGCCGATTTCGCCACCCCAGCAAGGGGGATTACAGAAAAGGGGATAAGAAAAGCGGACCGGACGGGACTCGAACCCGCAACTTCCTGCGTGACAGGCAGGTGCTCTAACCGATTGAACTACCGGTCCATTTAATCCAGACGAATCATTTGGACGAAATTTAGTATAACTGAGTTGGGGGGCAGGCACAAGGGAATGAAAGAAAAATTCAAAGGCTTTTTTGTCTGTCTGGCTTCTCTAAGTTTTAAAGTGAAGGCCTTAAATCATCCGGTTTGAGGGTTGTGCGTAGGCTTTTGACCATTTCTGGAAAATTCTGGATGAGTTCATTTGCTGAGATTAATTCGAAGTTTCTCACAGAGTGCATCAGCTTTTGGCTGTAATTTTGCAGAGCAAGCAGATCGGTTTGTTCTGCCAATTGTGAAAGTGAATTTGCAAAAGTTTCGAGTTCCGATACCTCCATTGAATCTTTGCGGCTTTGCCAACTTTCCATTAAAACACCCTCAAGGGTCTTGATGATTTGGGGGGTGGGTATTTTTGTGAAAAGATTTCTATCTTGACTGTTTTGCTCCCTGCCGTCGGTTCCGATTTTTCCCAGAAATTTGCTTAAGAGCGTCAGCAGGGTTTTTTGCTCAATCGGTTTTGAGAGTACGGCGGCAAATCCCTGTTGCAAGAAGTCCTGCTTGTCCTCGTCCATGGCATAAGCGGTTAAGGCGATGATGGGGATATGGGAGGGGAAATGGCTATTTTGTAAGACATGTAAGGCTTCTATTCCATCCATAATGGGCATTTTGATGTCCATTAGAATTAGGTCAGGGTGATGGCTTTGGGCTTGTTGGACGGCTTCTTTTCCATTTGCTGTGATTAAAAGTTCGATGGGTTGATCTTCCAGCATAAAGCGGATCAAATCCTGATTTATCTGAACATCTTCAGCCAGCAGAATTTGTGCTGGGTGGAGTCTGAATTGATGGTTTTTTTCTGATTTGACTTCTTGTTGAAACATTGAAATAGCGATGGGCACGTTGGGCAGTGAAACGCGAAAACAACAGCCTTGATTGGGTTGGCTTTTGACGCTGATCTTTCCATTCATCATTTCGATCAGACGCTGAGAAATAGCCAGCCCAAGACCTGTTCCGCCCCGGTGCATGGCATAGGCCCGCTCCTGTTGGACAAAGGGTTTGAACAGACGTGGCAAGAACTCTGCTGCGATGCCAATCCCTGTATCTTGAATTTCCAGGCTGATATCAACGTGATTGGGGTTTGTCTCGGGGGTTGTTTGCAGCTCCACGCTCAGTTGGACGCTGCCTGAAGGGGTGAATTTAAGGGCGTTTCCAATCAGATTGATCAGTACCTGACGGATCCGCACAGGATCCAGATAAAGCAGGGGGAGCGCTTGCTTGGGGTAGTTGAAGGTCAGTTCAAGGGCTTTTTCTTGGGCAGAGAGGCTGAACAGTTGATACAGCTCTTTGAGCAGTTGTTTGAGATCTGTGGGCTCAGGATTGAGACTCAGTTTTTCCGCTTCTATTTTTGACAGATCGAGAATATCATTGATAATCGACATCAGGGCTGTGCCACTGGAACCAATTGCCGACAAATAATGCTGCAAATGGGGGTCTTTGATTTTTTCTTGCAAGAGATGAGAGAACCCCAGAATGGCATTCATGGGAGTCCGGATCTCATGGGACATATTTGCCAGAAAAACGGATTTCGCTCGTGTCGCGGCTTCAGCCTGCTCTTTGGCTTGCAATAAATCCCAATTGGCTTGGCGCAAGGCCAAGGTTTGTTGATCGACCATTTCTTCCAGTTTTTGCCAGATTTGCTGACGTTCCAGGCTGCGACCCAGATTTTCTGCCAGGGCCATCAGCACAATTTGATCTTCTTCGAGCCAGGTGCGGGTGTGTCTAACCTCATCAAATCCAATCAATCCGTACAATTGGGCCGAAACAAAAATGGGGAAAACCAGCACTGACCTGACCCCCATGGAAAGCATCAGGCTGCGCAGAGGATCTGGCAGATCTGAATGGAGAAGATCATCAATTTCAATCGATTGATGGTCCTGCAGCCTCATTAACCATTGTTCTAAGCCTGTTAATGGGATATTTTGAGATTCCGCTTTGACGGCAGGGACTCCCTCTGCGCACCATTCATAGCTGTTGTTCATTGCTCCAGTTTCTGGATCTAGGATCATGGTATAAATCCGAGAGACATCAATAAACGCCCCCAGGCGTTCAAACACTTGATTGATCTCATTCCAGGGATCCGGGGTCGCCAAAATTTGCTGACCCAACTCACGCATCAAGCCCTGAATGTTGGCCAGACGTTGCAAGCGTTGTTCGTATTCAATTTGCTGGGTGATATCTGTTTTTACAGCCACATAATAGGCCACCTGTTGGGATTCATACAGGACCGGCGAAATGGAGACATCTTCAGTAAACAGTGTTCCATCTTTGTGGCGATTGATCAGACGTCCCCGCCAGGGGTGTCCGGACGAAATCGTTTCCCACATTTTTTTATAAAAAGAGCGATCCTGGATGCCACTTTTGATTATGCGGGGATTTTTGCTCAATACTTCTTCGCGGGTATAACCTGAGACACGCTCAAAAGCCGGATTGACATAGAGGATATTGCCTTTGAGATCGGTCATGACAACTGAACTGTCAGCCTGTTCCATGGCTGTGGCCAGTCGATTGCGCTCCTCTTCAATTTTTTTTCGGGCGCTGATATCATGCACGATCCAATACAGCAATTGTCTTTTGTCAAGATAGAGTGGGCCAGAAAAGACTTCTACATCCCGGATTTCGCCATTGGCCAGCGTGTGACGGAAAAAGAAATGATTGCGTTTTTGACTGATTGCCGCCTGCATTTCTTCTTCCATTTCAGCGGTTGTCAGGGTACTGATTGCAAAGATCTTCATCGTTTTCAACTGACCGATGGGGTAGCCATAATACTGCTCTGCAGCTGGGTTACAATCGACAATCTCTCCCGTTAAGGAATCAATCAGCAAAACCACAGCCTGATTGGATTCAAACAGTATGCGATAGCGTTCTTCGCTGGCCAACAGTCGCTTTTCGTTTTCCAAGTGCAAACTAATGTCTCGACTGACACCATGAACCTCCAAATGTCCATTCTCAGGGTTGATTACAAATTGGGTGGTGGCTTCTGTCCACACTTTTGAACCGTCTTTGCGGGGTTGCTCTACCCGCGTCGTATAGCTGGCAGATCCGCTCTGTTTAAAGCTTTCAAGCGCATCAGGAAGAAGATGCAGGAGTGCCTGATGTGATTCTGGCGTCAGGGTTTCTTCCAGCTTTTGTTTCATGACTTCTTCGGGTGTATACCCCCGCAGTTTTTGTATCGAGGGACTGACATAGCGAAACGTTTGTGTCTCGAGATCCAAAATCCAAAGCACATCCAGGACATTGTCAGCCAATAGACGGTAGATCTGTTCACTTTTTTGCAGGCGCTGCAAGAGAACTTTGTGCTCAGTGAGCTCGCGGACAAAACCCACCAATTCGCCTGTTTGCACCTGGTGTTTGACCGTGATCCAAACATCTATTTCATGACCTGCGCTATGTGTGTGGCGGGTTTCAAAGGTGGCTTCGCCATTTTTGCGAATGGTTTGAATTTTTGTTTTGAGTTGTTGGGGGGAAAGTGAAAGATTGATCTCTTCAATGCCGAGCCCCTTTAATTCCGCTGGTCTGAGTCCCAACATATCGGCCCAGGCTTGATTGGCTTCGACAATCTGATTGGCTTGATTGAGGACAAAAAATCCAATCGCGCCACTGTCTAAAATACTCTGATACCGGAGTTCTCTTAAATCGGAAGGGGAATTGATTGGGTTTTCAGCAAAACTGCTATCCATAAGGCCCTCCTTATTGTTCTGGGTTGGCTTTAAAACTCTCCATCAGCATAACGCGATAGCGCCAAAGGTATTCTGCGCCCGAAAGCAGGGTTAAAAAGACAGCCAAGGCATAAACGGCCTTGCCCAGATTTAAAAATGCGGTAGAATTGGGTGCGCGTCCGACCAAAAAGATTAAGATACAGGCCATTTGTGCAACCGTCTTGGCTTTGCCCAAGGTGTCTGCGGCCATCACTTCTCCACCTTTGCTGGAGATCAAGGCGCGCAAACCCGTAATTAAAAATTCCCGGCCCATAATTATCACCACTGACCAGACGGGCAATTGCACAACGTGGTCTGCGGCAAAAGCAATAAACGCTGTTGCGACCAAAAGCTTGTCCGCCAGTGGGTCTAACAATTTGCCCGCATCACTGGTTTGTTTAAAGCGCCGGGCATAATAACCGTCAAACCAATCCGTTGAGGCTGCCACAATGAAGGTCAATAACGCCATAACGTCCCACTGCAATCCTCCTGTCACAAAAAAACAGAAGGGAACAATCAGAACCAGACGCAGAAGCGTGAGCAGATTAGGGATTGTCAAAGAAAAACCTGAAGCTACTTGTGGGCTGTTCGGGAGTGGCTACCCGTTCGGATTGGATGGCTTGTCCCAAAACACCGGGGGTGCCATAAAAGACCACTTTTAAGCGGCCCAGCGGCGATGAGGTCGCCGCGTTGGCGGATGTGCCAAAGCTGCGGGTAGGCAAGTCGGTCTCGCCATTGATCAGCGAGATATTGTAGCCACCGCCGCCGTTGGCGACATAAATTAACTTGTCATTGGAGGTGACATCCACGCCATTGGGAGAGGTGGTCGGACGGCGGGGATCTGTATTTAAGGGAATATTGCGACCGACACTCTGCAGGTTAATATTGCCTGCCAAAGCGCGCGGGTTGGGGATCACTGTGAGAACATTGGCTGAACTGCCGGTAATATACATCTTGCTGCCTGCATTGTTGACTGCAATGTTTTCTGGTGAGACAGGCACATTGGCTGGGATTTGATTGTCGCGCAGAGAGACCTGTGCTACGGGCTGTTGGATATTGGCGGCATTAAAGACCAGCAATTCGTCAGAGGCCGTATTCAGAACATAAACGCGTCCGGCACGATCGACGGCCAAGTCGCGTAAATCGGAGGTGACCGTGACAGGAATTTGGAAAAATTCAGCGGGGGTAATGGTGTCTTGGCCGGGATTGATATTAAAGGCCAACAATCGCCCATTGGCCCGGTCTACCACGAAAAGACGGGTATTGTCAGGGGACACAGCCATTTGTGAAGGGCTGGGGCGTTTGGTTTGGTTGGTACCTGTATTCAGGCGAACCACCCCTTGAGCGATGACATTGGGCAAACGGCTGGGCACAGAGGTGTCTAAGGTAGCAATGGTGGCGGTATCGCCCACGGCCACATAGGCACGGGTACCCGTGCTGTTGAATACCACGCCTTGAGGCAGGGTGCCCTGAACAGTGACCTTGCCACGGCTGATAAACTCGGTGCCTGTAAGGCGTTCAAAAATGGAAACGGAGCCATCGTTGATATTGGTCACCAAGATGCGGCGACTGTCAGAGGAAACGGCCAAATCATCGGGGCGATTACCCGTTTCTAGTTGGGTGATCACGCGGTGGGTTAAGAGGTCAAAAACCAGCAATTCATTGGTAGTGGGGCTGACAATCAGCGAAATATTATTAGAGGGAGCAGTAATTTGGCCAACGGAACAGGCCGTCAGCAGGGCGCTTCCTGCGAGGGCGGTCAAAACACCCCCTAAACGACGAAGCGAGGGCTGGGACAGGGTGGTTTTCAAAGCTTTTTTCATAAGAACCTGCAGAGTCTTGGTGATAGGATCTCTTTTCAAGGTGCTGCCTTTAGAAATAGTATGGGCAGACGTCTTTCTTTATAGCATATTTTGCCAAGCCCGACAAAAATTTTCACGTTCGAAAAAGACGCTTTGCAAAAATTCACATTTGAACCCAGCCCGGATCCCTCCCCTGCTTGCGGTACACTGATCCTCTGAACCCTGTCAAAAGGAGACGTTCCATGTCGGCCCCCCAATTTGTCCATTGCAATGTCCATACTGAATTTTCGCTGCTGGATTCCACTGTCCGTATCAACGAGGTGGTGGCCAAAGCAGTTGAGATGGAAATGCCAGCCCTGGCCATTACTGACAGTGGGGTGATGTATGGGGCCTTGGCGTTTTACAAACAGTGTCGCAAGAATGGCATCAAACCTATTTTGGGCTGTGAGATGTATGTGGCTCCCAAGGGGATCGAAGATCGCAGCGGACGACGCACAGGCGACAATAATCAGCGCCTGACCTTGATCGCCAAAAATGATACCGGCTACCGCAATTTGCTCAAACTCGTGAGTGAGTCCCATATCAATGGGTTTTATTATAAACCCCGTGTTGATCATGCCCTGCTCGAAAAATACTCAGGGGGCCTGATTGCGATGAGCGCGGGCATGGGTGGCGAACTCCCGCAAAAGCTCATGAAAGAGGACTATGCTGGCGCCAAACAATTGGCAAATTGGTACAAAGAGCGCTTTGATTTTTACCTGGAGTTGCAAGATCACCGGATTGAATTGCAGCAAAAGATCAACCGCGGCATGATGCAGCTTTCCAAAGACTTGGATTTACCTGTGGCGGCGACCAACGATGTGCACTATCTCAATCAGGCCGATTCGCAATTGCACGAAATGGTGCTCTGCATTCGCGATGGCAAAACCTTCAACGATACCAACCGCTTTCGCTATCCTGGCGGCCCTGAGTATTATTTCAAAAGCCCAGCGGAAATGGCACAGCTCTTTCACGAGGTACCCGAGGCCCTTTCCAATACCCTCGCCATTGCCGAAAAATGCCATGTGATTATCGAAACCGGCAATTACAAACTGCCGATCTATGACGTGCCTCCTGGACATACCCCTGAGAGCTATTTGCGTGAGCTGACCTGGAAAGGCATTCGCGAGCGCTATGCTGAGATTACGCCTGAGATTCGCCAGCGGGTTGAGTTTGAACTGGGTGTTATTGAGCATATGGGCTTCCCCAGTTATTTCTTGGTGGTCTGGGACTTTATCAATTACGCCCGTTTGCGTGGGATTTCGGTTGGGCCTGGTCGTGGCTCTGCCGCAGGCAGCATTGTCTCTTACGCCCTGCGCATCACGGGCATCGATCCCATTCCCTTCCAATTGCTGTTCGAACGCTTTCTCAATCCCGACCGCATCAGCATGCCCGATATCGATATCGACTTTTGTATCGACCGCCGCGAAGAGGTGATTCAATACGTTACCCGCAAATACGGCGCAGACAAAGTTGCCCAGATTCTGACTGTCGGTACCCTGGGCGCCAAAATGGTCGTGCGTGATATTGCCCGCACAAGGGGCTTTGCTGCGACAGAGGCCGATCGCTTGGCCAAGATGATTCCCACCAAACCAGGGGTCAAACTTGCTGACTTTATCCAGGAGGGCATGGACCTGCGCCTGGAGATGAACAAAAACCCAGAGATCAAACAATTGATCGAAGACGCACTCAAGCTCGAAGGCAATGCCCGTCAGGTTGGGGTCCATGCCGCTGGGGTCGTTATCTCGCGTGACTCACTCGATACCGTTGTGCCGCTGCGGGCTGAAGACGGCAAACTCATCACCCAATTCACCAAAGATGAGGTCGAAGAGGTCGGCCTGCTCAAAATGGACTTTTTGGGTCTGCGCAACTTGACCATGATCTCCAAAACCCTTGAGATTCTCAAAGAATCCCGTGGGATTGAATTGGACATGGAGACCCTGCCCTTTGATGACGAAAACGCCTACAAACTGCTCAGCTCGGGTTTTACAATTGGGGTCTTCCAATTGGAGTCCACGGGTATGCAAAAGCTTGTGCGGCGCCTGATGCCCAATAATATTGAAGACATTACCGCTCTGGTCGCACTCTACCGCCCTGGCCCCTTGGGCAGTGGGATGGACGTTGACTTCGTCGAGCGCAAATTTGGGCGGCAGCAGGTCACTTATTACGACCCTTCGCTCGAAGAGATGATCAAACCCATGCTCAAAGACACCTTTGGGTTGATTCTCTACCAGGAACAAATTATGCAGATCTCCCGTACGGTCGCAGATTTTACGCCGGGTGAAGCAGATAATTTGCGCAAAGCGATGGGCAAAAAACAGGCAGATGTGATGGCCAAAATGAAGGCCAAATTCATCGAGGGCTCTGAGAAAAAACAGATTCGCAAAGAAGTGGCTGAGAATCTCTTCAATGTCATGGAAGAGTTTGCCAAATACGGTTTCAACAAGAGTCACAGCGCGGCCTATGCCTATGTGGCCTATCAAACGGCTTGGCTCAAGGCCAATTACCCTGTGGAGTATATGGCCGCTTTGATTTCCAGCGTGATGAGTACCCAGGACAAAGTTCCGCTCTACGTTGGAGAAGCCCGGCGTATGAAGATCCGTATTTTGCCGCCAGATATCAACGAGAGCATCAATAATTTTTCGGTCTTTGACAAAAATATCCGCTTTGGTTTGGGGGCAGTCAAAAACTTGGGTGCGGCAGCGATTGAAAATATTTTGGCCGATCGCAAGGCCAATGGACCTTTTACTTCTTTTTATGATTTTTGTTCGCGGGTCGATTTGCGGGTTTGTAACAAACGCTCGTTGGAGAGTTTGATCAAAGCGGGGGCCTTTGATGGTATTCTCGACAACCGCAACATGCTTTTGCAGAATTTGGATAACACCATGGGTGCGGCCAACGACGCCCAAAAACACAAAAATATGGGCCAGACCAGCTTTTTTGAACTCGATGGGGCTGCCGAACTCGATTTTGAAAGGGCTCCCAAGCTGATCGAAGCACCCGAATCTGACCGTGAAACCCTGCTGATACACGAAAAAGAGGTGATCGGGATCTATGTTTCGGGCCACCCCTTGGACATGGTCAAAGAACAGGTTCAGGCTTTTGCGCAGCACTCAGTGATTGATTTGCCCGAACTCGAAGAAGGCCGCGAAACCACCCTGGCAGGACTGGTGGTCGAACGCCGAATCAAAACCAATGATAAAAACGAAAATATGCTCTTTTTAAAGATCGAAGATCTGACCGGCGAAATTGAAATTTTTGTTGCTCCCAAAACCTTTGAAAAATTCAGAACCCTGCTCGAAGGTGAAGACAAACTCTTGCTCAAAGCCAAAATTCGGCCCAAGCGGGACGATACCGAACCTCCCCGTCTGGCCCTGTTTGGGGTCTATTCGCTGATGCAATTGGAGACCTTGCGTTTGCGTTTCCCTGAGTATGACGTGCGCAGACTGACAGCATTGCGCTGCCTCTTGCAGGATTTTCCCGGTGAGACCCCTGTGGTCATTTTGTCTGAGCAGGAACCCGAAAATGCGATTGCCGTGGGCTGTGATTTTTGGATTCAGCCCGAAGAAAAACTGCTCAATCGCCTCGTAAAAAGTTTGGGTGAAGCCAATGTAACATTGGTAAAAGCGGCCACCGCGGCCACAGCCTGAGGCAACAATCTGAGGCCACAACCCAGTCTGGAACACATTTTTGTCGTTTAATTTCACAAACGTTTTATTATTGTCAAGGTTTTTTAAGCCCAATGTTGTTTAAATTTTTGCAAAATTTTATTTCTATGCGACAGAGGCGCCATCTTTTCTTAACATCTTTCAGGTATTGTATATATCAAAACCAGATCATCAAGGATTCATAAAACAGTCCACTGGTTAGCCCATCAAAACTCTAGCTTGTGCCCCTCCCAGGGGCATTTTTTTTTCGGCTTTTTAGTGGTACGATAGGCCTATTCCCACCGAGATCTGAAGGAGTTTTTTATGAAAAAAGTGGCTGTGGTTTTGTCTGGCTGTGGTGTCTTTGATGGGGCAGAAATTTATGAATCGACCTTGACCCTTTTAAACCTGGATCGTTTGGATGTTCCCTATCAATGTATGGCACCCAATATCCCCCAAATGCATGTGATCAACCACCTCACAGGTCAAGTGGCTGAAGGAGAGACCCGCAATGTCTTGGTTGAAGCAGCCCGCGTGGCTCGGGGCGAGATTGTCGATATGGCCCAGGTCAAAGCCGCCGATTACAGTGCTGTGATTTTTCCTGGGGGCTTTGGGGCAGCCAAAAACCTCTGCGATTTTGCGATTAAAGGTCCTGATTGTGAGGTCAATCCCGAAGTCGAACGTCTGATCTCTGAAGCACTGGTTGCAAAAATTCCACTCGGTTTTGTCTGTATTGCGCCTGCGATCATGGGCAAAGTGGCGCAAAAGGCTGGCTTGCAGACCACCCTCACCCTGGGTATGGGCGCCGATTGGGCCGAAAAAATGCAGGCCATGGGCACCCACCATCTCAGTTGCCCTGTGCGCGAAGTGGCAATCGATGAAACCCATCGGATTATTTCAACCCCTGCTTATATGGAAGCCGGCCGCATTTCAGAGGCCGCAGACGGCATTGAAAAACTGGTCAAAACCCTGGTCGGTTGGCTGCGTTAAACCGGAGCGGGCAGCTGTCCGATGCAAGTCACTCCCACTGAAGTCACCGCCCTGATGCAGAGCCTGCAGCCTGCTATCCCGCTGATGAATATTTTGGAGGGCTACAAAGATCTGCAGTCAGTGATGGCTGTTTTAGAGGCCCAGCAAAGCTTTGATCTCAAAAATAATTTGGCCCAATTCGGAGATCGGGAAGGGCCCGTGCCTTTCCCGGAAGAACACGACAGGATCAAATACATAGGTTATTTTTTAACCGCCCATCTCGAACCGCTGCGCCCGATCACGATCAAATTTAATTTTGGCAGTGGGTTGGCCTTTCAGCCTTTGGTGCTGATGCTCAAAGCCTTTTCCCTGCAAGGGACTCACCGCCCTCGCTTGGTGCAGGGGCTTTCGCTCTCTCAAATCGGTGAAACCAACGGTGTGGGTTTTGTCGGTTTTGAATTTGAACCTTTGAATCAGCTTTTAAAAGACCCGGCCCGGATCACGGGTTTTCAGGTTTATTTAATGCGCCCCAAAAAGTTGGAGATCCCTGATCTGCCCGTAGAAAGCGTGTACACTGAACCAGAGATTGGCCCAGGCGTGGTGCGTGCTGCCCCTGAGCTTCATGTCTATAAACATATTGATACACGGGCGTGAGGTTTGTTTATGTGGAAAGGTTTGATTCATCAATACCGGGAATTTTTGCCGGTTTCAGAAAATACCCCAGTGGTGTCGCTGCACGAGGGCAATACTCCTTTGATTTATGCCTGCCATCTCAGTGAGTTAACCGGGGCTCAGGTTTGGCTCAAATATGAGGGTCTGAATCCCACAGGTTCATTCAAAGATCGCGGGATGACCATGGCGATCTCCAAAGCCTTAGAAGCGGGTAGTAAGGCCGTGATGTGTGCCTCGACAGGCAATACCTCAGCGGCCATGGCTGCTTACTGTGCCCGTGCTGGAATGCTGGGCTATATTTTGGTGCCTGATGGCTATGTGGCGCTGGGCAAACTCTCCCAGGCGATTGCTCACGGTTCCCGTGTGGTGCCGATCAAAGGCAATTTTGATCAGGCACTCGAACTCGTGAGGGCCCTCTGTGATAAATACCCTGTGACTTTGGTCAATTCGGTTAACCCCTTTCGGATCGAAGGCCAACAGACAGCAGCCTTTGAGGTTTGTGACCAATTGGGTGCGCCTCCGGATATCCTTTCCATTCCCGTTGGCAATGCAGGCAATATCACCGCCTATTGGAAGGGCTTTAAAGCCTATCACGCCAAAGGTTTAACTGAGTTTTTGCCCCGCATGTGGGGCTTTCAGGCCGAAGGGGCTGCGCCGATTGTCTACAAGCGCCGCTTTGAAAAACCCGAAACCATTGCCACCGCGATTCGCATTGGCAACCCCGCCAGTTGGGACTTGGCCAATCAGGCCCTTGAAGAGTCCCGAGGACATATCGACGCGGTCACGGATGACGAAATTTTGGCGGCTTATGCTTTACTCTCCAAACGTGAAGGGATCTTTTGTGAGCCCGCTTCAGCGGCTTCGGTGGCAGGTATTCTCAAAATGAAAGCAGCAGATAAAATCCAGCCCGGCAGCCGAATCGTTTGCGTTTTAACCGGTCACGGACTCAAAGATCCTGACCGGGCAATTGCCTATCACACCCAAGGCACCCAATTGCAGGCGGTGGAGCCCACATTGGATGCCTTGACGGAGCTATTGGGTTTTTAAGCGCTTGGCGTTTTAGCGACGGCGGCGACTGCTGCTGCCGCTGCTCCGGCTGGACGAACTGCCAAAACTGCTTCTGCTTGAAGAACCTGAGGAACTGCCAAAACTGCTGCCACTCCGGCTGCGATTGGAACTGGAGCCAAAGGTGGAGCCGGTCGAACTGCGGCTACTGCTCGAACCAAACGAGGAGCCTGTGCTGCTGCGGTTGGAGCTTGAGCCAAAACTGGAACCACTGGTGCTGCCGGCTGTTGACCCAGTGGTCGAACCCGTTGTCCGGCTCCGGCTGGAAGAACTTCCAAAACTGCTGGTGCTGGTGCCTCCAGAGCCCACGGGCCGTTTATTGGTCGTGGTGCCGAAGCTGCTGCCTTTGACATTGGAGAGCGAATTGCGGGATTGATTCATGCCGCTGCGGGTGGTTGTTGTGGTTTTGCCCGTATTAAAGCTGGTTTTGCTGCCCAAGCTGCCGCGGGTGCGGGTTGAGCCGCTGCCAAAGCCACTTGTGCGGTATTTTGTCCGGTAGGCGCTGCTGCTTAGACGACCGCGGTAGGAGCTAAATGGTACGACGCGTCCGCCTCTGTAATAACTGGGGTAATAGCCCCGGTAATAAGGGGGGTGGTAGAAACGAGGGCGGGCCATATCAAAGAGCCAAGCTGCCAGCAAAATTTCTCCCAGTGGGAAATGATTGCGATAAACAGTGTTGGGGGGATAATAATTGGGGTTGCCCTGTACGGCCACTTCAGCCTGTTGGGCATTCTGGCTGATCATGACCTGGGCGACATCGCTGCGCTCGTTGTTTTCGTTTGTAAAGAGCACAAATCCACGTTGATCGCCTTCGCGAAACTCTTCGACGTTGAGATAGTCAATATTGCCATCATTGTTTAAATCCAGGTTGTTCACCCCAGATTCATTCAGCGTTTTTTCCAGGGCTTCACCGTTTTTGGCTTCGCGCACCAAAGCGGGCAATTGACTCAGGTCCAAACCATCACCTACGTTATTGGCAACCACAGAGACATCTTGGTTTTGTTTGGGGCGATAGGTGTGTTTTTCTTCTTTGCCTTTGCATCCAGTCAGAACATTTAGGCTGAGAGAGAGTCCCAGGGCCAGTGTGGCAAGTGGTTTCAGCATCGGTTTCTCCTTGGCTTTCAACTTCGATCAACAAGACTTATTTATCCAGACAGTTTGAGTGGGATTTTTGTTCAGATTGTCCCGCTTTTAACAAGCTCATCCTAACACAAAACCCCAGCGGATTTCACCTGTCTTTCTATCCCCTGATTATTCTGTATATTGGGCTTGGTTTCCGCCCTTTGATTCGGCGCTCAAACGTGCTGAACCGGCTTTTTGCAGCAGCTGATTGAGGTCATTTGCATGGTTTGGATATACAGCCAAACCGATACTGGCAGTGATATGGATCTCTCTTCCCATGATTTTAAACGGATCAGATAGCTGAGCCAAGACTTGCTGAGCCTTGTGAATCAGATTTGAAGAATGAGGATCGGTGGGTAAAAAGCAGAGATATTGATTGGTTTGTAAATAGAACAAGCTGTTTTGTGCTTGAAACGTATTTCTCAAGCGGTCAGCAACCCCTTTGAGGACAATATTGACAAGCGATTCGGGCTGACTGCTGCTAAATTCTTTGAACTGGTCTATGGCCAAGACCAAGATGGCCAACGCCGGATGGGTTTGGGTGCTCTCTAAAAAACTTTCACTGAGGCGATTGCGATTGGGTAAATTGGTAATATTGTCATAGTTCAGGCTGCGATCCAATTTTTGATCTGCAACTTTGAGTTCGGCTTCGAAATGGGCCAAAAAAGATTTTTGTTTTTCTAAACGCACGGCAACCGCTTGGGATAATTGCTTGTAATTAAAGGGTTTTGTCAGATAATCATCGGCCCCCAGATTCATGCCCTGCCGCAAATATTTCATTTCGTCCAATCCGGTCAAAAACAGAAAGGGTGTGTGCTGTAACTGCGCGTCTTTGCGAATTACTTCCAAAACATGCCAGCCATCCAGATCAGGCATCTCGACATCACAGATAATCAGATCTGGCTTTAGGGCTTGGGCTTGAGAAATCCCCTCTTCACCGCCCAGGGCTGTGAAAACATCATAACCATCTTCTTCTAAAAAAGACTGAACCAGATCGAGGATGCCCGCATCATCATCAATCGCAAGCAATTTATACATGATCTTTCTCCTGAACATAACATATAGGCATTTTCAGGGCATGGTAACAAAAAAACAAGTCCCTCAATCTATTATTTTGGTGCAGGGCTGTCTATCTGTGAACCCCGAAATGGGGATACAAGCGAATAAAAACAGAACTTTGCCATCGCTTTCTTCGGCAGCCAGAAATCCGTGTATGACAAATCCATACGTCAATAAGCAAAAGCTGGCTGCTATTGTAAAAAGATACAAATGTTGTAATGAATTTTTGTCGCAGACACTCAGGGACTTTGAATAATCGAGACGGGATTTCGCATTCCTGGCCTCTTTGCCTATATTTCTTTCAAAAGCATCTTCACGGGAACTTTATAAATCTATTTTATGATCTGTAGTTTCGGAGATTTTTGCATGAGCAAAGAGAAAGGGCGTATTCTGAAAGGTGTCTAAGCATCTCAGGAGGTACGCCCTATGGATATTTTACACGATTTTATGCTGAAGTTTGAGTCCGT